>DJJF01000012.1:4162-24980 GCA_002434005.1 Candidatus Saccharibacteria bacterium UBA6575
TGAGTGATATCTTTGGTTAATCAAACGATCCGGTGGTAACATCGCCAGCACGTTCATAGTCGGCAAATATAACTCCGGTTGAAGTGACAAATGATTTTTTCAATTTAAATGCTGCCGCTATCGAGCCGTTATCGAACAGTTTTTTGCCGTTACCTAAAGTAACAGGGAATATCTTCAGCCATAGCTCATCAACAAGGTCGTTTTCAAGAAGAGTCTGCACCATGTCGCCGCTACCGTGGACTTGAAGCATTGGCCCGTCGGATTCTTTTAGCTCTTTGATCTTTTCAACTACATCGCCATCAATTAACACCGACTTCTCCCATGTAAGTTCCGGAGACGAATTAGACACGACATATTTAATAGCCTTATTAAATGGTATTGTCACCGGTCCATTCGGATCCTGCTTTGGCCAGTAGCCAGCAAAAATTTCATACGTTTTGCGGCCTAGTAATAGGTCGAATGGCATACTCATTTGCTTATTCATTTCTTCGCCAGAGCTTTCGTCCCAATAAGGAACGGTCCATCCACCGTATTTAAAGTCGCTTGATGTATCTTCTTCTGGCCCACCAGGTGCCTGCATAACACCGTCTAAACTTATGAACGATAGTACAACTAGTTTTCTCATACATATAATTATACTCCTGCGCAAGTTCACCCAGGCGGGTGTACCATAGGTATATGTGTAGAAACATTAAGCAACTTTATAATTTTGAACCACACGCAACGAACGACGAAGTGCACGCAGCGGCGCTGCAGTTCGTACGGAAAATCTCGGGCATGAATAAACCGTCGCAGGTTAACGAAGAAGTATTTAATCAAGCCGTGCATCAGATCGCACACATTAGCCAGCATTTATTAGAAGACCTGGAAACAAGTGCACTACCAAAAAATAGGGAAGTTGAAGCAGCAAAAGCTCACGCGCGTGCGGCAAAACGGTTCGGCGTATGAGCGTGAGCAAAGACTATCTTTCTGGTTTACTAAATAGCGCGTTAATCGTAGCCGGCATAACTGCTCTCGTAAGTGTATACGGCATGACTTACCAACTCGGTTATTATGACTATTTCGGAATTAATCCGGTTGTAGCTGGCATCGAAATTGATATTTTGACTCTAGCAAATGGTGGATTCTATCCAGCAATTAGCCTAATCACCATAGTTGGACTAGTTGGTTTGGTAGTACTGTATCAGAAATGGCTAGAAACAAATCCAATACGCACTCGCCTAGTACGGAATATAATTGGCTACATTCTATTTTTTGCACTGATGGTAATAGCAATTTTCGCTTCTTCAAAGGAGCCTCTCTCCGAAAGAATCCCAATATTTTTATCAACTACAGTTATCGTGGCGCAGCTATTTTATTCGACAGTTGTTAAATACAAGCATGCCAAGGCGTTAGATGATCACGAAAAATTATATAAGTTATTTCTGGCAAGCCTAGCGGGCTATGAACCAGATGAGCCTAAGAAAGCTAAAAATAAAAAGACCTATCCATTATCAATTATTGGTCCAATCGCATGCGTGCTCTTTATATCAGTGAGCTTAACCTTAGTTAAAGAGCTAGCGTTCACCAACGCCTCAGTTCAACAAGACTTCACTGTGTTAAATGCAGATAATGAGAGGATTCAGACCGTCGTTATCGCCCGTTCAAAGGACGGACTGATTGTAAAAGAGTACGATACAAAAATTGGATTTTTCTTTAATGACTATAGGATTATTCAAAATGCTAATGACTTACGGTTCTCCGTACAAGAATTACCGAATTTTAAGTAAATCCCCACTGGGATCTATCCTTCGGTAACTACTTCAAATCCACCGTATGCCATTTTTGTCATGTCATTCGGCATTTCAAACGCATCACCATCGAACGGCATTTCGCTCATTTCGGCCATCACTTTTGCGTTTACTTCGTTGCGGTGTTCTTTCGACTCAAACACAATCCAAGAAAACCATACGTTGTCATCATCGCCAGCACCGGTCATCTCTTTATATGCGCGAGATTTCATATCACCCATTTCTTGCTGCTTCAGGTCGTCACCGCGGCATTCAAAGTACTGCAGTGCGCCGTGCTTCATCCACGAATCGCGGCCAAGTTCCGCCATTTTTTGGTATTCGGCTTCCTTGCCTTTTGGTACTACAAGTACAAATCCATCTACGTATTTACCCATTGCACCTACTCCTTTACTTGAAGTTGTATCTCTTACAATTTTAGCACCTGCGCGAATTAAAAAGGGAACCTATAAACATCCGTCAGAATAAATTTGGAGCAGCATTATTGTTGAAGTTAAAACTTTAACTTATATCATAGTGGCTCGTACTGGAAGAATTGGTCTGCCTGAGCTCCCTTAGATCTTACCCATACTGTTGATGGCTGTTTCTCGATAATTATCTCACCGTTATCGTTTACCGGTTGATAGAAAAAAACTGAAACTGCTGGAGACAATGAATTGCTGGGTGCAATTTTGAGCGGCGGTGCGACATAATATATCTCACTATCCTGCGGATACGGGTGGTTCTTTTCTATATCAACATCTACGCCCCTGTTATGAACCATAACATCCATAACGATACTGCCGGGACGAAGCTCTGCCATATCGAGCACATAATGCACTGTTGAGTTTTTACTTATATCAGTTTTTCTATGGGGCTTACTCGATATTTCAATATAATTCCCATCAAAGTTCTCGGGCGGTGGTGATGACAGTGCGTGAGATAAACCATTAAGAGGAAACGCTCCGGTAAAGATAATGTGAGGTGGGACCGCAATGTCGGATAGTGAAATGGCTTCGCTATCATTTAATACAGTTTCCCTTTGCAGGCTTTTCGTATTATACCCATTGATATGAGCTTTCCCGGAACTATGCCAGGATGCGTAAGGATTAAAGCATGTAGCACCTTTGGTAATGTCATTACTAAGGTTGATATCAATGAGTCCACCGGTTCGGAAGGAAAGTTTGTTGGTGGGTTTGCGTGACTGGTAAAGATGTCCTATGGGTGGTTTGAGGTAAACTGACAGTCTGTCATTAGGCTCATCAATTACCTGTAAATCAACCATGCGGTAAAAGTTATTGCCCCGTCTAAGAAGGAACCTATGTGGGAATTCCTGTGGGTCAGACGGCTCGTGTAAAATTTTGCTCTTCTTTGCCATGAATATATTTTAGTAGAATAAAATCCTAGCCTTAGGTTATAACCTCAATTTCAATCTGTAAAATAGCATCTTTTGTCTCGTGAGGTCGACTTAGCTAGACTTAGGTTGAAACCGCCCGGCCTATCAATAAACAAAAAGCTCCCGAACAAGGGAGCTTTTCTAAGTGTCATCTTGGTGCAGTTAATGATACGTATCTCAGACTTTTGGATATACTCATAGACTTTCAAGATGAGCTTCAACATCCACCACTAGAAGGGCTCGAATTAGACAAGATTAAAGCACGAGAGTCAGAACTGATAGCATACTAAATTAAACAGGGTAAAGTTGCTCTAAAAAAGAGTTAGGTACTATTCTTTTACGAACTTCTCAATTATTCTCTGTTTTATTGCCTCAAGCTCATCTTGAGTAAATTGCTGCGAATATCGCCAAATCCTTCCATCTGCATTAAAAGCTGCAAGATATTGCTCGCAGTATATTTTTGGATTAATGTGCAGAATAGAACCCTCTCGCTTCCAGCCTGCATCTAGATTATATGCATACGCAAGACTATGCCCCTTAATACTCAGCCATTGATGTGCGACGATATTGCGCCATGCGTGTATGTCATTAGCTATGAGGGAGAAGTTGTCAGCGCTGTCGTCCTTGTCAACGTACCTCTCCAAAAATAGCTTATAGCCCCTTGAGCCCTTGTCATTAAAGAACACCTCGGAAATTGTCAGTATTGCCGCATGAACTCCCAAAAACATAAGTGTGGTCTGCGGATAACGTAAATCACTAACGGTCGCCCTAATTTCATTGTTAAAAAAGTTATCAATCGAATTAAGTAAGGTCTCGATAGATTCGACAGGTGAGCCATCCTGCAATCTTTTAAGACGACCCTCGGCAGTTTCTCCTAAATGTGAGTTATTCTTTGCCATAGTATCCCCGCAAATAAACGACGTAGCCTAAATGGATTCTGAGCCTTCTTCGACTGACGCTTCCTCCTTCTTAGGGGAGTTGAGTAACATAGAGCTGCTCATTACCCTAAATAGTGGGTCTGACCTCGTGAGTTCGATTATGACGTCCTCTTTAACATTATATTTGAAATCATCCTGTAGCTCTGCGTAGTTGAATTCATCCATATTAACAGTCGCAATGTATTGGAGCTCATCCTCTGCAAAATTCTCATGAATATAGTTCAGATATTGAATTGAGCTATCTTTCTCGATAAGACCAAATATGAGGTTGTCGTGAATATACATACCGTAAGTCTTCCCAGATGTAGCGGGACTCTTATGCAGAGCAGCATCGTATATCGCAGCCGTCATTTGATTCGCCCCCGTACTGCCTGCGGCTTCTGAGGTTACATTAAATCTAAAGAAGTTAGTAATGTTGCTTGGTGAAAATTTTGAATTAACAGCAAAATCAAAGCTAGCCTCTACACTAGAAGTGACGTACTTGTGAATATCAAGGAATGTCTTCTGAAATTCAGACTTTATAGCTTTCTTATCTGCTACAGCACGGCTCAACTCTCCAACGGCAATCGCAAATTGTGTGTTAGCACCATTAGCTTCGTTAGTCGCTGATTCGTGCTCGTGTAGAAGTGCTTCGTAATTCTTGAATTCATTCACTTCCTCTCTGTAGACTCGGAAAGATTTTACAATGTGATTCTTCTTTGTCTCGCTGATGTCACTATAGAACTTGCTTACTTTAGTACGTCGAACCGCTATCTTTGCCTCGATAGCCTCAAGTCGTTTCCTAGCATCAGCCTGCTTCACATCAACAAGCTCAGTTTTATACCTTGAGAGTTGGTCTCTGAACTTCCTAACTTGCTCAAAGTCCTTTGTTACCAAATCACCCAAGCCTGCTTTAAATTGATTGAAGACAATGTTCAAGTCCTTGTCATCAATGTATATGTCATCCTTGAAGTCTTCTACGAAGGCGGCAAGCTCAGAGATTTCAAATTCAATCGACTTTTTATCGAGCACTAGCGTTTCAAGCTCAGCCTCTATTTCGTTAACCTCACTACTTCGTGTCTGAAGAGAGTCTAGAATCTGAGAATACTCAAAATTATCTTCCAGATTTGCAACCTTATCCTCAAGGGCATTTTTCCTTGCCTGAAGTTTGTCTATTTCTAGACCTTGAGCCTTTAGCTCTTTATTTACTTTCGTGATTCTTTTTCTTGCGGCACCATAAAACTTGTATGCGTCCGAGATACTTTTCAGCACTTTAACTGGCAATTCAAAAAAGTAATAATGTATTTTCAATAGGTCATTATAGGAGCTCTTGTATAGGTCACCGAATTCCTCGTAGGTGTAACCCGACTCTTTTATGAAGAAGTTGAAATAGTCTCGCATGGTAATAGGAGCGGTATTAAATTGAAGCAAGTTTTCCAAATACTTCTTTGCAGTAGTCGTGTCATAATCATCAAATTCGCTGTTTATTCCAGTCTTTATGCGAACTTGGCCTGACTTACTGCGCCCGACAATAACATCCGTACCATCCACCACCATGTGAAGGTAGACGAGCTCATTTCTCCCCAGATACTTATCATTAATTCGTAAGACTTTACTGTTTTGCGTCTTAAATAGGCAGAAGTTGATTAACTCAGTAGATAAAGTTTTACCTACGCCATTCATCTTCTTCGATTTAATAGAGCCGTCTGAGTTCGTGCTTTTTTGACCACAAATGAGATTAATGCCTGGCTTGAAATCGATAGCCCTAAAACTATCGTCCTCAGAATAAAGTCGCACCAATCTAATGTTCATCCACCACCCTAACTATACCGTTATCTAACTCGATTATACCGTTCATGTTTAAGAAAATTAAGCCATAAAATAGCTGTTTCGCATCCGCGTCGGGATGACCTTGTTTTACCAAGTTGATAATTCTAAATACCGACTCCTCGTTCTTCTTGCTCTTCTTGAACATCTTTAAGATGATGTAGGCAAAATAAACAGGACTGGTCTTAAAACTACCCTCTCTATCAAGGACATTAACGCTCATAGACCAGCTCCTTCGGATTCGGCAACAACTTGCACATATATAGTTGGTAGTACAGATAGTTTTCTATTTGGCTTTCAGATAGGAGGTTAATCGACGCCCTTTGAATTAAGTCTTTGCGAACAATATCCAGTGCCTCAACGGGATTATCTGATTTCATGAGAGCCTTTTCGCTCTCCCTGGCTAAGAAAATTTGTAGCTGTAGACGCTCCGATGTATCTAGTTTCTCAAAAGCCCGCCTAAACAGCTTCTCTTGCTGTAGCTCGATAACATTCCTATAGCAATCCTCTATGTATGACCAGTACTTGCTAAACCTTTCACGTTTCAAATCAAGGTCGCCAGTATCGGCCACGGAATCAAGATACTTGTCTTCGCTAGATTCGTCTTGTTCTTCTTTCGCCAATTTAACAATTTCACTGAAGAACTTGTTTACAAGATAGTCCTCAATAGTTATTAAACTAGTCCTATCATTAGGAAGGTTGAGGTTTTTTCTTAGGTGCTCCAAAATAGCTACCTTGGAATCGTCTTGTAGCTTAGCAATTATCGAAACTAGCTCATTTAATGAAAGGACGTGTCCAGTGTCAAACTTGTACTTACCGTTTGTCGTGAATTTTTTATATTTTGGCTTGTCGGGCTTAAGCACGACAACGTACAGGCTATCAAAGTTGAGATACTCTTTTCGGTCTTTGCTCTCGAATTTCTCAATAGTTTTGGTAATCTTGCTTCGGACTGAAGTAGAAGTTACCTGAATAGCAATTCGCTTGGCTTTATCACCAAGGTCAATACCTGGATGATTCTGGTCATCGTAGGTATTTAGATTCGCAAGACTACACTTCCACAGCGGGTTGAGCACTGGAATTAAAAAATTCTCCGAATAGATATTTACATCAGTAAGCCCAGAGGCATTGTCCGCACCGACATACGCAACTAACCACGTCAATAGACGTTTTATTTCATTGTCAGTATCTGCGGTAGGAAAAATATGCACGGCTAGCCTGATTATACCCATATTCACACAATCTGAATACGAAGATACTAAACGTTCTTGCTGCACAATACAGAAATTAGCAGACACTACAATCTTGACGAATTGGAGAAGTCGATTAAGGATGCAGAAGTAGCTCACGCCAAGTTGAAAGTCAGACTTGAAGCCCAAAAAGAGGTGGTTTTGAAATATGAAGAATATCTCAAACTTTTCCGTTTTATCCCTGTTATTTTGTCCAATGTTCAGTACCTAGGAGTGATGGACGAACTATTAAGATTTTTCTACTTAAACTTTACTATTCACCCTATCAACGGCAAGTTTCTTAAGGGGTCAGAGGTCACGTTTACACTAAAAGAACCCAGGATAGGGTTCTTAAGTGCCAATGATTTCGTTCTTGGTGCGGGTTAGGAGACTCTAACTCCTGGCCTCTTCCATGGCAAGGAAGCGCTCTAACAACTGAGCTAAACCCGCAAGCTGTTACAGAGAGTAATTATAGGTAAAGAATGGGAGTTTATCAAGGGTTAGAAGCGTGTATACTACATGCATGAAACATAAGCGGATTGTACTCACGAGTTATAAAACACTATTTGCAGTTTTGGCACTCAGTTCGATTGCGCTCGAAATTGTGACACTGCAGCAGCGCGGAGTATTTAATCCTGCCAACTTCTTTAGTTTCTTTACAATACTCTCGAACATTTTTGCGGCGCTTGCACTGATGGTTTCAGCGGTATTTATTCACCGCGGAATGAGAAGCCGAAAACTGAACATACTGCGCGGAGCAGCGACACTATATATGACATTAACTGGCGTCGTGTTTGCAGTGTTACTCTCGGACTTAGATCCTAGCTTGTTGACGGCAGTGCCCTGGGACAATACCGTACTACACTACATAATGCCGATCGTATTGTTCATTGATTGGGTTATCGATCCGCCAACTTCACGGCTACGGTACCGACATGCCGCGCTTTGGCTCCTGTTCCCGTTAGTATATGTGACCTATTCGTTGATTCGTGGGCCAATTGTTAACTGGTATCCATACCCATTTTTGAATCCGGCGAATGGTGGCTACGGCCAAGTAGCAGTAATTTGCGTGGGCATTACGGTATTTACATTGCTAGCGGCACTTCTAATTCGCGGTCTATCACTTAGACTCGTGCGCACTAAGTAGCCTGCTTAAAATAAGTTGAAGATTTACAAAACCTGACTACAGGAATATATTTGGTTTAACAAGACAGACACGAGTGGGCTTCACAATCATTATCTATAAGCGAGGAGAAGATATGAGAAAGCTAAAGTCACTAGTTGCTGTCACGGCACTACTTACATTGCCACTGGTTGCAGTACCAGTATCGGCAGTAGAAAACACATGTACGATTACAAACACAGGCCCAGGTTCAAATAATACCTGTGAAGTGAATACAACGTATCGCTGTGAAGTACGGAACAATACCGTCGTGATACTCGACAACAATAATAATCAAGTTGCGACGAGCGGTAGCGCAAATGGTAGCGGAAACACGAGCGGCGGTAATGCGACTAGCGGTTCTGCCACAAATAGTAACGGCACCACATTTACCTTCACGGTAAATAACGAAGGCTGCAGCGTAGGTACTGTAACGACACCACAGCCAGAACAACCAGTCGGTGGATCAGGGGGTGCGGGTGAAGTAGTAGCAGCGGCTACACCAAAACCGACTGTACTTGCTAAGACGTCTGGTGAGAGTGTACTGCCGATCGTCGCTGGTATGATCGCTGCGTTGGCGACAGCCGTTGTGGCTATTCGTAGCTACGCAATGCTACGCAGTAATTCGTAGGTAGTATCCATGCGTCAGCTTGCTGACAAATTATGGTTTCCGGTCGCTGCAACCATATGTAACCTTATGGTATGGGGTATGTTCAGCATTTTGAACGTACCTCACATCGATGTGGCTGCATATGCACCCCAGCCATATGTTCATCGGGTGAAGTTTGTTGCAACAAAAGGTGTACCAGTTCGAATTGTAGTTCCAGCACTTAGTTTGAATTTGCCTGTCACACCTGGCTCATTCGATCCAAACACAGAAGAATGGACGCTGAGTGATGATTCAGCGTATTATGCAACTTTTTCGGTACCAGTGAATGACAGCAATGGAACAACATTGATTTACGGACATGCTAAGCCGATGATGTTTGGGCCTCTCACGGCGCTCAATGCTGGCATGAAGATCGAGGTTCATACCGATACCGGTAAGATATTCGATTATACCTATGCGAGCGTACGCGAAGTGATACCTACGGATACTTCGGTACTAACAGATGTTGGGCCTCCGACTCTCGTACTTCAAACTTGCAGTGGGCCATGGGACGCGTATCGAGCACTATACACATTCACATTTGACGGAGTGCGAAACGTATGACGGACATTATGGTGCTGATTGCTCCACTTGCAGCTATTGCCGCATGTGGATTGCTGTTTGCTGCGTTACTCATAATTGCCGTGCAAGATATGTTTGCGGCTCGTCGGCAAACAGTGAACGGGCGAACGCGGTTACTGCCAGTTACATTCATCGTTGAAGCGACCAACAACCCAGTAGACGTGGCATCGATGTGTATAGGTATTAAAGAAGCAAAATTAAAACAAGTTGACATAGTGATTGTAAAGCGCAGTAGCGCGACTTCGGTCGCGGTACTCAAACAGATATGTATGAACGCAAAATTGCCGGTAAAAATCTATTCACCGCGAGCAGGTAAAAGCGCAATTGAAATAGCCAGATTGGCATATAGCCGAAGTCGCAAAGGTCAGGTGGTAGTCATTGCATCTGCCAATCAATGCCTTGATCCTGGTTTAGTTCATCGTCTCGCTAAAGGCGAGTACATTCCTAAAAATACGATCTATAATTTGCCAATTACACGCGATGTTTCCGGGTTCAATGGAGTGCTGTTGCTGCTGCAAGAATCGAGCACCTGGATGTACGATCGTTTGCAACGCCTGGCTAGGCCCAGTCAGCAGCTGGTACAGGGCAGCGTATATGCACTTCGAGCGGAAACGTTGTTCACACAAAGCAAAAACGCAGTTCATGATCTACCGGCCCGAACTGTGATGCTACATAAAAATCACATAAGAACTGGTGTGCGCAGGAAGGTAATGCCGGTTGTGGTAGCGGCAGTGATTATAATTCTAGGCACAATATTAGCTGCAGTAGCTATTTCTGGCCCTGGGTTAGAAGCTTTTACGATTACTTGGATGACCGCAGCACTTTTGGGACTTTCTGCAGTAGTATTTAATCCAAATGTATCGTGGAAAAGCCGCGGTATTACAACAGCGTGTACGGCGTTTATGCCAATTTTACTACTCTTAACACTAGTCATAAAGTCATCTGATTAACAGAGTAATATACTCTGTTAATCAATTAGCGTTTAAGGCAAAATTAGTATTTATGTGAATTATTTCACATACACGAGATGTGCGACGGGAATATTATGAAAATATTCACTGCGAGAATAGTGGGGAGGAAATTATGAGTGCACGACATGGCTGGAGAAGCATGAATAAAGACGCATCGTTCGCCTCTGCTCGCATGCTCATAGGTGGCGCATCCTCTGTTGGCGCAATTATAATCGTCTCAACTGGTGTGACTGCCGCATCGACATTCAGTGCCAGTCAAGTATCTGAATTTAGCTCGAGCACAGGCAGTGCTAAGACAGAAGTTAAAGCAGATACATCAACCAAGCCAGCTGATCCTCAACAAGACTACGAACAGCAGTCATACACAGAATCAAGCGACGGAACATCACAAACAAGACACTACAGCTCCTCAACGACTGACACAAACGGAAATCAAGTAAAAGAGGAGCGAACCTACACAACAACTATCGATGGCGGATCAGCCATCGATATTAATTTGCAATCAAATTCCTCATCGAATGGCACTTCATCAAATAGCTCTAACTCATCAACCAGTATAAATATCAGTTCAAGTACGCAAAGTTTTACAAGTACACCGTAAGTGTGGTCGATCGATCTTTGGCCGTTCTACGAGCAGCCGAAGATCGGGTGAACACCCGAGTAATCAACCCTAAGGAGGAAGAAAATGAAAAAGATCCGAACAACAATTACTACGGGTGTCGCATCATTGGGCCTCGTTGTTGGTATGGCGGGATTCGCCGGAGCAACGACGGGAACCATCGGTACGACTGGTCCGAACTCTAACAACCAAGTGACTGACAATACCATGTGGAATGGATCTGTTAAGAACAACAATAGCCTTACGGCTACTAGTTCAAACGGTCAGGGAGCTTCAAGTGGAAGTGCCAACGTAAGCGGCAACACAACTGGTGGCGGTGCTACTAGCGGTGCAGCTTCGAACGCAAACTCTACTATGGCTTCTGTTAGCGTTAGCAACAGTGGTGCAGGTGGAGGCTGGGCAATGCCAGCAACATCGTCTAACAGCGGTACCATCAACAACACTGGTCCAAGCTCTAACAACCAAGTGCAGTTCAACAGCCACTACAACATGACAGTTGAAAACAATAACAATGTTACTGTGAGCAACACGAACAGCCAATCTGCATCAAGTGGAAGCGCGAATGTAAGCGGCAACACCACCGGCGGCAACGCAACAAGTGGTTCAGCCTCTAACACCAACTCTTCAACTACAACCGTAACGGTAAGTAACTAAAAGAGTTCAATTCCTGAGATATGGGGAGGGATAATTCCCTCCCCGCCAGGATAGTCATATTTCCGTAAGTGTGCACAAGAAAGGTCGTGTATGAAACTTAGCCGAAAGATCACAATCCCGTTAACATACGCAACCTGTCTTGTGCTTGCTTTTGCCTCGCCGGTATCGGTCTACGCCGAAGATCCCGTTGGATCTGAGCAGACTGAACCAACCCCAGTCGAGCCCGTTCAACCGGAGCCAGCTCAGCCAGTTGCACCAGAGCCTGCTGAGCCCGTAGCGCCGGAGCAACCAGAGCCTGCAAACCCAGTCCCGCCCGAACCACCCGAAACATTTACTTTCGATGCTGCAACGCAGAAATGGAATTCAAATAAGTGGCAGTGGGACGCCGCAAGTGGCAAATACGTTCAAACACCAGCCGAAGCCCCAAAGGTAAATGTGCAGCCAAAAGAAGGAACCAATTCCACATCAGCTACCAACACAAGCATTGCGAATGCACTCGATTCAATCGCTAAAAGCGGCAATGCTGGAGTAACAGGAAATACAACTGGCGGTAGTGCGCTGACCGGTAATGCCTCGGCTGCGGCATCGATTATCAATAACGTTAACTCAACGATGTCGAACTCGAGCAATAAAGAAGCAGCTAACTTTGTAATGGATATCATGGGTGACGTTAACGGCGACATTATGCTCGAACCAATGCTGCTCAAAGCTATGCTTGAAGCAAAAGCTGGTCAAGTTTCTGGTGGATCAATGACAGCAACGAATTCTGCAGGCATAAAGAATGACGTGAATCTGACAGCCAAAAGCGGTGATGCAACTGTTTCTGGCAATACCAATGCGGGTGACGCAACCAGCGGCTCAGCCAACGCCATGGCCAACGTCATGAATCTCGTAAATTCCATGATCGCCGCAAATCAATCGTTTGACGGTACGATTAATATTTACGGTAATTTGAACGGCGACATATTGATTGCTCCTGACTTCCTAGCTCAGATGCTAGCCAGTAACGGTATTCCGGCCTCAGCAAGCGGTGCTACGAAATTAAACTCCAAAGACACTCAAACGATCGTGAACAATGTATCGCTTGCAGCAGACAGCGGTGCTGCCCTCGTCGGCAATAATACGAGTGCAGGAAACGCAACGACCGGTGATGCTGAAACCAACCTCGTAATATTCAATATGACCGGACACGACATAGTGGCCGCGAACAGTCTCCTTGTTTTTATAAATGTACTTGGCTCATGGGTAGGGGTCATCGTGGATGCTCCAGTAGGTGCGACAGCTGCTGCTCTCGGTAGTGATGTGACTAAAAATGACGTGCAGCCAAGTATGGTGATCGACGCTACAAATGAAACGGCTATTACAAATAACATTACTCTTGCCGCCCACTCAGGTAATGCGTCGGTTACGAACAATACAACTGCCGGAAACGCTAAAACCGGAAACGCCACAGCTTCAGCAAACATTGCGAATATAACTAACAGCACTATGGGGTTAACCGGTTGGTTTGGTAGACTGTTCATCAATGTGTTCGGTACGTGGAACGGAAGCTTCGGGGTAAATACCTCGGCTGGTGACACTATCGCGACCGCAGCAGACAGTGCGCCGCAAGTAATCAAATTTGTGCCACAAACCCAGCCTGTTCAGCGGGCGTCTGTAAAACGTATGACTATTATTGCGCCAGCGGCTGAGCAAACTCAGCCTGAAGTTCAACAAGCCTCAGCAGTAGTACAAGGAGCATCAGCGAACGACACCCGATCGGATATTCCGACTCAACAAGACTACATCAACGCCCGTCCGGCATTGAACGTACCACTCATTGCAGCGTCGCTCATACTGATCATTGGATCAGGATACGTGCTTCGTCGATTCTTGTTCTAGATACCCCGTGTTAAATCGAGTATGATGGGTGAAGATTATGTTTAAGTCTTTTATCCAGTCCAAACTTGAAGCATCGGTAAAAAAATACCTCGCAAAACATCCTGAAATCAAGCTAGTCGCTGTCGCCGGTAGCGTTGGCAAAACGAGCACTAAAACCGCAATTGCAACAGTGCTATCAAAAAAGTATCGAGTGCGAATGCTGAATGGTAATCACAACACGCACATGAGCGCACCGCTTGGTATCTTAGGGGTAGATTATCCCGAGAATGTACACAGTATTGGCCAGTGGCTACGTGTATTTATGGCAGTACGAAAGCGCATCGCAGCTCCAGCGGATGTAGATGTCATCGTGCAAGAACTCGGTGCCGACAGGCCAGGTGACATGGCTCATTTTGGGACCTACTTACGGCCAACGATCGGAGTCGTTACAGCTGTTACACCAGAGCACATGGAATTTTTTGGCTCACTCGAAACCGTAGCTCAAGAGGAGCTAACGCTCGCCAACTTTAGCGAGCTTGCAATCATTAACCGAGACGACATAGACGGGCGGTTCGCGAATTTCCTCACCAACCAGAATGTTGATACATATGGAACTACTGCGGCAGCCGAATTTCGGATTGAAGTCAAAGATTTCGACATCGCTCATGGGTATCAAGGATGGTTGGTACTATCTGGATTTGCCGAAACCTATCCGGCTGATATTCGAGTAGTCGGAGAGCACAGCCTGCGCCCGATCAGTGGTGCAATAGCTGTCGCATCGAAACTGGGTATGGGACCACAAGAAATCGTCGACGGAGTCGAAGACATTGTACCGGTACCTGGCCGAATGAATCTCCTTCGTGGTATAGAAAAATCAACCCTCATTGATGATACGTATAACTCCAGTCCAGCATCGGCTGAAGCGGCGCTCCAGACACTCTACTCCCTACAGGCTCCGCAGCGAATCGCAATTCTTGGTAGCATGAACGAACTTGGTGACACATCTGCGAAGGCACACGAGGATCTCGGGCACCTATGTGATCCCGCCTTACTTGCATGGGTTGTAACGGTGGGTGCTGAAGCCGAAACGTATTTGGCACCAGCCGCAAAAGTTCGTGGATGCCAGGTAAAGTCATTTACATCTGCAATCGACGCAGGAGCGTTTGTGCGAAGCGTCCTTGATGAAGAGGCGGCTGTACTCGCCAAGGGTTCTCAGGGCGATATATATCTAGAAGAAGCAGTTAAGATGTTGCTACACAGCACATCTGACGATCACCAACTTGTGCGCCAATCGCCCGCGTGGATGGACCGCAAAAACCAGTTCTTCCAAAAAATATCTTAGATTCGACCCTGACAACAGGGGTGCTATACTGGTACCTGACATGCAACGATATAATCCAGCTGAAATAGAGCCTAAGTGGCAGGCCACATGGGAACAAGAGTCTCGCTACAAATCCATAGACAACGACGCCCGACCGAAACTATATGTCTCAGGTATGTTTCCATATCCTAGCGGTAGTGGTCTACATTCAGGGCACGCGTTCAGCTATACGATCGTGGATACAATTGCACGTTTCTACCGCGCGCATGGCCAGAACGTATTGAATCCCATGGGTTGGGATACCTTTGGATTGCCTGCAGAGAACTATGCCATCAAAACCGGGACTGCACCTGCGGTTGTAACGGCCGAAAACATTGCGAACTTTAAGCGTCAATTTAAGCGTATGGGTGTTTCAATTGATTGGGATCGGGAGATCAATACATCGGATCCCGAATACTATCGCTGGACGCAGTGGATATTCACTGAATTCTTCAAGCGGGGCCTGGCGTACCAAAAAGAAAGCATGCAGTGGTGGTGTCCCGTTGATAAGACGGTGCTTGCCAACGAGCAAGTTGAGGGCGGCAAGTGTTGGCGTTGCGGCAACGAAGTCGAAAAGAAATCTATGAAGCAGTGGTTCTTTAAAATTACGGACTACGCGGATGCATTACTGGAAGAAATACCTGCGCTGGATTGGCCAGAGAAGATCAAGACCGCTCAGACAAACTGGATCGGCAAATCACAAGGTGCCGAGATTGATTTTCAAATTGACGGACTAGAAGAGTCATTAAAAGTATTTACAACCCGACCCGATACTATTTTTGGTGCAACGTTCATGGTTATCGCCCCGGAGCATCCTTTAGTTGGTCAACTCACTACTACCGAAACTGGTGACGCGGTTAATCAATATGTAAAAAATGCCCTCAAACGCTCCGAAATTGAACGCATGAGTGAGGGCAAAGAGAAAACGGGTGTATTCACTGGCTCACATGCTATTAACCCAGCCAGCGGTGAAAAAATTCCGATTTGGATTGCTGATTATGTATTGGGCGGCTACGGCACAGGTGCAATTATGGCCGTACCTGCGCATGATGAGCGTGACAATGAATTCGCTCGAAAGTTTGCTCTTCCGATTAAAAGGGTTGTTGCGCCGAAGTCGTTGAATGATCTCAAAGCTGCGGATGTCGATGCCGAATCAGGAGATATTTCGAAGGGTGATTCATTCGCATTCTGGGGCGATCAGTCACCAGATGAAGCCGTCAAAACCTACGACTTTCCAATTTATCACGGTGAAGGCGAGCTAATTGACTCAGGTGAATTTAACGGCATTAATACGAGCGATGCGCGCGAAGAAATCGTTGATTGGCTCGAAAAACAAGGACTTGGAAGCGCAAAGACAACCTACAAAATGCGTGACTGGCTGATCAGTCGTCAGCGCTACTGGGGTGCGCCGATACCAATCATCCACTGCGAGGATCACGGACCGGTTGCTGTACCCGAAAAACAACTACCCGTTTTACTGCCTGAAGTAGAAGACTACGCTCCGAAAGGTGACGGCAAATCAGTACTTGCGGCTGTTGAGGACTGGGTAAACACAGAATGTCCTGAGTGCGGTAAGCCCGCAAAGCGAGAGACCGATACTATGGACGGCTATGCCTGTTCAAGCTGGTATTTACTGCGCTACGCCGATCCAAAGAACACTAAAAAGGCATGGGATGAATCAAAGGCTAACTACTGGTCACCTGTCGATTACTATGTTGGTGGTGATCATGCAGTCGCGCATTTACTGTACGTACGATTCTGGGCGCATGTGTTTAACGACATGGGGCTGCTTGATCATAAAGAGCCAGTCAAAAAGCTGGTTTACCATGGTTATGTAAACGCTGAAGACGGCCGCAAAATGAGTAAGAGTTTGGGTAATGTTATTGATCCACTCGATATCATTGATCAAGGGTACGGCGCTGATACACTGCGCACCTATGTATTATTCATGGGACCAATTGAGCTAGATTCTGCCTGGAGTAGTCAGGGTGTAGGCGGTGTGTATCGATTCTTAAACCGTGTGTGGACACTTGCGCAGGAGTATCAGGCAGCAGAAAATCAAAACAATGAGCCGGACATGGGGCTTGAGGCAGTTCGCCACAAGACGATTAAAAAGGCGACTGGCGACTACCGAACATTGAGTTTTAATACGGCGATTGCTGCTCTCATGGAATATGTAAACGAGCTGTATAAAGCAAAAGCCAATGGATTTTCATCTGACTTTAAAACGCATCTTGAGACTCTCGTTCGTCTGCTTGCGCCCTTTGCACCGCATGTAACATCTGAACTATGGCAGCAGCTTGGGAATGAAACAATACTCGACACCGCTGGTTGGCCAGAGTGGGACGAGGCCATGACAGTCGCCGATGTCATAACGATAGTCGTACAGGTAAATGGCAAGGTTCGTGCGAAGCTTGAGCTTAACGCTGACGTGAGTGAATCAGACGCGATTGCTGCAGCCCTTGCGAATGAAAACGTGAAACGATTTATTGATAGCGAGCCAAAAAAGACTGTGTATATACCTGGCCGCCTCGTAAATATCGTAGTTTAGCGCTCAGGAATATATTGCTGATCAGGCTCAGCATACCCTAAAAGAATATCGATACCGCTGGCAAGTGCGAGTGCTTGGTCTCGCCGAGCCTTTTGGGCTTTGGGTGAGTTTTGCTCGTTCGCTTTACTCCATGCGTCTAAGTCGGCCGCGACTTTGGGACCAGCAGGACCATGATACGAAAGAAGGGTGTAGTCAGTTTGATATCGTGCATGGCTTGAGAGTAGGCGCACGTTGTCGGGGTTGGTACTTGCGGGAGTAGTGAGGTCTTCTGAGAACTCGGTCATGGTGCTATATTGCAACTTATAGTAATACTTGTCAATATTCTCTTGAGAACGACTGCTGAGTAAGTTATAATACGCTCTAAGTTTATATCAACCTGAAAAGGAGAACATTTCAATGGGACAACCAAAGAAACAGACGAGTCCTCGCAAGACAGGACTTCGCCGCAGTCATCTGCGTCTTAAGCTTGCACGTGCAGTCAATGCAAAATCACCAGTTAAAGTGAAGACCACTAAGCGCGAAACTGGCGCAAAGAAATAACTTCTCGATGCCGCGTTTCGCGGCGTCTTTACATAACCGAAAGAACCAAACCGAAATGGCATCTAATCGACACCTTGGACGAATCGTAGCGCTTCAAACGCTGTACGAGTATGAATTTCGACGTCAGTCAGAAGATTCGAATCTTGAGCTAACTGAGATCCTCGACCGTAACATCGAACGTTATAAAGAATCGATTGATGACAAGGACTTTGTCCACGGTCTCGTTGAAGGTGTACTCGAGCATCAAGATGATCTCGATGCAAAACTACAACCGATGGCACCAGGCTGGCCACTTGATCAGATTGCTCGTATTGACCGCAATGTACTCAGGATCGGCCTATACGAACTTCTTTACAAGGGCGATTCCGTACCTCCGAAGGTTGTCATCAACGAGGCGGTTGAGCTAGCCAAAGCGTTTGGTTCTGATAATTCAAGCAAGTTCATTAACGGCGTGCTCGGCACCGCCTATCGAACGCTTGTCGAGGCAGAGGATCAGCCAAATGCAGCAACCAATAGCTGATAAATTCAAGAAATACTTCAATAAGGGCCGCAAGGCTTCGATTCAAGAAATCGTTCGTGAACCAACCGCCGGTGGAATCGTATTCCGTCGTACTAAGTCGGGCGATATTGAAATTTTACTTATACAAGACGCCAAAGACCGTTGGACTATTCCAAAAGGTCACATTGAAGAAGGTGAAACGGCGCAGCAAACAGCACGACGTGAAATTGGTGAAGAAGCCGGCCTTCCAAACGTCGACATGCTTGGCTGGCTCGGCAAGATTCATTTTAGGTACCGCCGGCTCGATAAACTCGTGCTCATGACAACGCAAATTTACTTGGTGCGAGCTCGCGGAGATACCGATGCGATTCAGAAAGAAGAGTGGATGAACGGAATCAAATGGTTCAAGTTTAACGATGCTTTGGATGCAATCGAATACGAAGATATCGGTAAATTAATGCTTCTTGCTATGAAACGAATTCGTCAGGAGAACTTGTAACATGTCAGGTATGCCAACAGCCCCGTACCAAGACTTTGCACGCACCGTGCTTGGGTTTGAATTCAAGGACATTGACCTGCTCGTAACGGCTCTAACCCACAGAAGCTATGTAAACGAACACAAGAAAAGCGTGTCAGCCCACAACGAACGCCTTGAGTTCTTGGGCGATGCAGTACTTGAACTTGCCGTAACGGATTTTCTATTTGCGAATTACACCGAGCCCGAAGGAACGCTAACCAGTTGGCGGGCAGCGCTTGTTCGCACCGAAAGTATTGGTGAAGCCGGTGACAAGCTTGGATATGAGCCACTCCTACGGATGAGTAAGGGTGAGCGTCAGGGCAGTGAACGTGCACGTCAACAAATTCTTGCTAATGCATTCGAGGCAGTTATTGGTGCAATTTACCTAGAGCGTGGCTACGGAGATGCCGAAGACTTTATCAAGAAGCACATCACCTCGAAACTTGATGACATTCTAAAAGAAGGTTCGTGGCGCGATCCGAAATCACATCTCCAAGAGGTATCTCAGCGTATTGACGGTGCAACGCCGCAGTATAAAGTACTCGAAGAGGTTGGTCCCGATCACGATAAAGTGTTTACGCTCGGCGTTTATGTAGCCGGTACGTTAAAAGGCAAAGGCACCGGCCATTCTAAGCAAATGGCTCAGCAAAAGGCGGCACGATCGGCACTCAAGAAGTACCAGTCAGCCGAAGATAGCCTAACAGATTGACGAATCGCGCCAAATAGCGTAAAATCATACGAAGTAACGATACAAATCTAACGATTACAAAAGGAAGTTTTATTTTTTATGCTCGCCATTCGCTTGCAACGCATCGGCCGTAAAGGCTACCCAGTATACCGACTCGCTGTTCAGGAATCTCAGCGCCACCCCTCGAGTGGTCGCGTTGTTGCCTATGTTGGTTCATACAACCCACACACCAAAGAGGCTAACGTCCAAGTTGAAGCTGCACAAAAATTCCTGGATAACGGCGCACAGCCAACACCACGCGTCGTACGCCTACTAAAAGATGCCGGTGTTAAGCTTCCTAAGTGGGTGAAAGAACCTGCAGCGGATAAGTCTAAGACGATTCGTAACGCCGAAAAGCTTCGTAAGAACCAGCCAAAAGAAGAACCAGTCGCGGAAGAAGCTCCCGCCGAAGAGCCAGCAGCTGAAGAAGCTGCACCTGCTGAAGCAGAAGCCTAGACTCGATAAACATTTGTTTAAATCACTCTTCGTTACGGAGAGTGATTTTGTTTTACAGAGTGGATTTCCCCTGCGTGCTATACTAGATATGTACGAATAATGCCGAAAGCAGTGTGACTGAACGTCCGGAGGAGGGCAAACTATGTCAACAATAGACCAACAGTTCGTCGAATATATTGTAAAATCACTTGTCGGTCACCCCGATGATGTCGTTATTGAGCGTCTTATCGACGAAAAAGGCGTTTTACTAACACTAACCGTTAATCCAGAAGACCTTGGCCGCGTTATTGGCAAGCGTGGCATGACTGCGCAAAGTCTTCGAACCTTGCTGCGCGCTCTTGGAACCAAGAATGACGCACGCTATAACCTAAAGATCGTCAATAACGACGAAGACCGAGATAACTATACGAGTTCATCAAATGCGACTGATGACCAGGTTGTGGATGAATCAACAGATGAGCCTGTGGAAAACCAACAGTCTGACCTCGCAAAAAACACTCGTAAAGAGCTTGCTGAACTCGACGACCTCGATATATAAT
>DJJF01000012.1:25248-25757 GCA_002434005.1 Candidatus Saccharibacteria bacterium UBA6575
CCTTATATGTGACAAAAACCGCCCACGTTCGAACGGGCGGTTTTTGTTTGTATCAGCTTATCGGCTGAAGTATACGAATGCGACTAAGCCACCGAACACAACGACGCAGCCTGTTGCGACTAAAAGTGCAGTTGCCTTATGCGGGTGCGCATCACTCGCAGGTGCCGCTTCAGGGCTGGTATCAGTGTCGGCACTTGTGCTTTCAGCGTCAAACGCAAACGTTCCAACTTGTGCTGAGTGAGGGGTATCGATTTGTTCTGCCTTTACTTCACCATGCATGGGTTGCAAGTTCAACCGTGGAGCGTCAGCAAGCGCAACATCCTCGGCAGTTACGGGAGCATTCTTTTCAAATTCCATTAGGAATTATTGTAGCATGTAAGAAAACATAAGATTGAAATGTATATACAAATATGTCAATAGTTGCTACACTGAAAGGAATGAGAAAATTCCAAGTAATAACGCTATTTCCCGAAATGTTTACGGGCGTGTTTGGCAGCTCCATGATGTGG
>DJJF01000012.1:25842-26404 GCA_002434005.1 Candidatus Saccharibacteria bacterium UBA6575
CATGATGTGGAAGGCACAGAATGTTGAGCTTGTGGAATTATCGACTATTGACTTGCGGGAGTTTGGGCTTGGGCCTCGTAAAACCGTCGACGACACTCCATATGGCGGTGGCGACGGTATGTTACTAAAACCCGAGCCATTGTTTGCAGCCGTCGAAGCAGCAAAAGCGAAGGACCCATCGGCAAAAGTCCTACTTATGACGCCGCGTGGTGAGCGCTGGAAGCAGTCTACGGCGCAAAGCTACGCCGATTCAGATACGGGGTTCATATTTATTTGTGGCAGGTATGAAGGCTACGACGAACGTATCGTGAGCCTGGTTGATTCTAGCCTGAGCGTTGGCGACTACGTATTAACAGGCGGTGAATTGCCGGCTATGACGATTATCGATAGCATCGTTCGCCTTATACCGGGTGTACTAGGTGGCGAATCCAGCGCCCTGATTGAAAGCTTTTCAGATGACGAAACCCTCGAATTTCCGCAGTACACCCGTCCCGAAGAGTTCAGAGGCATGAAAGTACCAGATGTTCTGCTGAGTGGACATCACGGCGAAATCGCCAAATGG
>DJJF01000012.1:26634-27289 GCA_002434005.1 Candidatus Saccharibacteria bacterium UBA6575
GGTGGATGTCGTAGAGCGAACACACACTATTTTTTTGTGGAGTTTTTGTTTTTGTATGAGTCGCTGAACATCACTTTAAAACGTGCAGCTAAAAAGCGCAAGCATATTAGGTAAAATAACAACATTTCCTAGCAAGATGCAGAACTATAATAAGTACCATGAAAAAAGTAATCGCATCATTCGGCCCTCCGCGCAGCAAGAGAACGACCAGCCTGGCATATGCAGCTGCATGTATGGTCGTGCTGATGCTTATAGCCCAGCTATTTGGGTATGAAGATTTTGCAAATATCTTATCGAGCGTTGTGCAGACGAATGACAGTAACTTACTCACGGTCACGGCAGGCCTCCTCGTGATTGGTGAACTCGTCGCATTGCCATACCTGCTCCGGATGTACCTCAGCCTTCTCATGCGAGTTGTCAGTGCACTCTGCGGATTTGTAGTGAGTGGCTTCTGGCTACTTACATCGCTTACTAATGCTCATGTTTCAAATAGCGGAATATTCTCAAGCTCGCTGGAGTTACCCGGTGGTGTGTTTGCTGCCATTTGGTCCGCTGTCATGTTTGGGCTCGTTTGTGCCGTCATATTCGCAGACAGTCGCTTCAGGCACGCTCACTCTTGAGAAGAACATGTATTTTTGCTACAATTTAGCACTGT
>DJJF01000012.1:27453-28736 GCA_002434005.1 Candidatus Saccharibacteria bacterium UBA6575
TGATCGGGGGTTCGAATCCCTCATCCCCAGCCATATAGTCCGAGCAGCCTCAATGTAGGCTTTGTTACCCTGTAAATCATCGTTATTTACCAGTTCGAATTGTCTTTTTAGCGTATTGTTCTCAAGAGCACGTTTTGCGATTGCTGCAACCGTTTCAGAGTACTCGTACCCTAGAGATTTACCGTATAGGTGTAAGTTCGAAAATAATTCACCTATCAAGTGCCTACGGCTCTCAACGGTGTTCTTTGCCTCGTATATCTCTGCAGCACGCTGTGATAGCTCGTAAAGGTCGAGGTTGTATTCCATTTTGGAAGCGTACAGCTTATCAAATCGCTCTATCTGGACAGTAATGCTTTTCTGTTCGTCTCGGAACTTTTTAGCAAGCTCGTCATAACGCTCACGAGTAATCTCGTCTGATAGCTTGTCTTCGTAAGCGTTGTCAATCATACGCTGCAATTCACTCCTGCGTATCTCTAGCTGCCTCAGAGAACTGTGATAGGCGACCATATCGGTTTCGTGTCGTTGTTGCAACGCCTTGCGTGTCCATTCTATGATCTCCTTGTCGGGAGCAGCTAAGACAGCAAATTGTGCTTTCAGCTCCATTTCAACGTCTGATTGCTTTACCCATTTGCCAACACGTGCAGGGCAGGTCTTTTTATTGCAATGTCCGTACCACGCACCTTTCTGCGGCTCCCACGTAATACCGCCGCCGCAGCCCTCGCAGTAAAACACTCCTTTAAACAGTGGATTGTGTTTGTTGTACTTCGGCGGATTTTTACGCTCCATTTTCTGCTGCACAGCTTCAAAGATTTCCCGACTTATCAGGTGCTCCTGCTGTCCGTTATCGTACTCAACACCGTCCCAAACGTTGACACCAACATAAAAGGGGTTCTTGAGCAGTCTTGTGATATGGCTCCTAGCGAATGGACGACCTCCCTGCACAGTACCGTCCTCACGTGTGCGACCTAGCTTCGTTCTAAGCCCTCTGCGCTTCATTTCAGCTGCCAGTGTTGTTAGGGAGGCGCTAGGGTCGAGGTACAGCTCAAACATCTTCCTTATCAGTGGAGCTACCTCCTCGTCAATGACGTGGATTTTATGACCTTCTTTGCCAATTGTTTTGTAGCCAGCAGGCGGCGAACCTGGCAACCAGCCTTGTGCCAGTTTTTCCTTTACGCCTTTATCAACTTCCTCCTTGAGATTGTCGATATAGTTTTTAGCCATTACCACCCTGATACCCCAATTCAGTTTTTCCTGTGAGCGGGAGTTCTTGTGAAGAACAAGAC
>DJJF01000020.1:0-235 GCA_002434005.1 Candidatus Saccharibacteria bacterium UBA6575
AATCTGATCGACATCCGGCTTTTCCATAAGGCCTAAGAATTGCCTAGCGTAGCTCGATAGGCTCTCGACGTACCGTCGCTGTCCCTCCGCATAAATTGTATCGAACGCGAGGCTTGATTTGCCCGAACCACTCAGCCCTGTAATAACGACAAGCTTGTCACGTGGTATATCCACGCTGATATTTTTTAGATTGTGCTCCCGTGCTCCGACTACCCGAATAACATCTGACATAACA
>DJJF01000020.1:384-12092 GCA_002434005.1 Candidatus Saccharibacteria bacterium UBA6575
CGAATAACATCTGACATAACAGCTAATTATAGCATTTTTTTGTATCAGCTGCCCAGACCGTACCCCTAATTATGGCTATGCTTGCATTCGGATTATTAGGTCGCTATATTTAGCTGAACTTTAATAGCAGTACAAGGAGTAAGCATATGCGTCAAGGAGTAATTATCGCTAGCCTGATTGGCTCGTTCCTAGTCTTCGCGCTGACGATAGATTTATTCGATACCTTGTTTATGTTCGTCCTATTTGGCATCATCCCGGGCCGCGTGGAGCCACTCAGTGCGAATCAAATGCTCCTCATCTATGCAGTTGCTAGTTTGGGAACTATTGCGTATGCACTTCGTGGACGAATTACACTGCTAGTTCGGCTGCTGGCGCCAGTAGCTAGGCAGCATTCCCGCGCATCTTAGATATCATCGGGTACGGGCATGATCGCTTCGGCCCATAATTGCAGCTCTTCAAGGGTAAAGCGTTGATCATCATTCACAGTAACGGCTAACCTCTGCAGTGACTTCAAGAAACCTGGTAGCTGACTGTTCAACCTGCTAGCACGCCACGCCTCCCAGATAGTAACTTCATCTTCACTCAGTGAGTTAGAATAATTTCTGGCTTTGTATCGTAACAACAGATCAGCAAGTCGAGGATCTTCGAACTGCGGATGGAAATCGGCGAGTTCCCGTGTATCGGCATTTCGAACTGATTCGATACGAATTTTATCTCGACCATCAATAAATCCATCATATAGCTGCGCTTCGGCGTCGTCGCTTTTTGCGAATGGTGGCCGCTGCTCAATTGCACTCCTAACTCGTTCTGCGAAGTCAGGGTGTTTAAGCAATATGTTCTTATTTGTTTCACAGATAGCAATATCAAGGCCAATCTTCTTCCAACCATCCGATTGCTCTAGTACGCCAATCGGTGCGACTGCCGGGCAACGGTTGTACTGCAATGTCTTAACCGGTATTGGTACAAAGCTTTCATCTTTCCGCTCATCCCAGCTGGCGAATAACCGTTTACTCAGCTCTGCGTCGCTTAAGCTCACGAATGGCGTGGGATCGATGCGTAAGTCGTATACAGCTACATTGCCATTAGGTGCGCTAGTGAGCGGAAATGCCACAGAGGTCTTTTCGAACTTCATGTCGTATCGACCGTTCGTGTACACGAAAGGCTGCTTGTGCTCTAAATTCACGAG
Organism: Candidatus Saccharibacteria bacterium UBA6575; assembly: GCA_002434005.1. Taxonomy (GTDB): domain Bacteria; phylum Patescibacteriota; class Saccharimonadia; order Saccharimonadales; family Saccharimonadaceae; genus UBA1020. Next base: position 1,571 of record DJJF01000020.1, read on the forward strand.
TTTTTGTACAGATTTTTTATCTCGTATGGAGAGCAGATAGTTAAAAAGTTTAGGCTGCTTTTCTTTAAGAAGCTTTGCTACGTCTATTAATGCCTCTACATCGCTTAATGCATCGTGTGCTTTTGAATGGATGATTCCATTCGATTTAGTTATTAGCTCTAATCGGTTGGTTGGTCGGCCTTCATCATCGACTGGCCACTCAATTCCCTCTGGTCGTAGTGCGCGAGTCATTCGCACCACATCTAGCATATCCCAGCGTGAGCAGCCATCTTTCCAGCACCATTCGTACGGATCACGGAAGGTTCGCCAAAATAAGTGCCGTATAAATTCATCATCAAAGCGCACATTATTAAATCCGACGGTTATCGTATCTGCAACGAAGATATCATTTAGTAAAAGTTCAGCAAATTCCGCCTCAGTCAGACCATCTGCCTGCGTACTTTGCGGTGTAATACCCGTTACCAGAACGGCTTCGGGGCTTGGTAACGTGTCATCGTTCAGTTTGACCATTATATTGTACGGCTCCCCAACTGGATTCAAGTCCATATCCGTTCTAATACCAGCGAACTGCATTATACGGTCACTTCGTGCTGAAAGCCCACTTGTTTCTAAGTCGTAAAAAAAGAAAGTTTGCGCCATTCCTCTAAGCATACCAAAAAGCATCCGCGAACAGATGTCGTGAAATTTCATTATAAGTGCACACGTCAGAACAAAATGAAATACGCCCCCGAAGAGGCGTAGGTTGAAACATACAGATAGCCTTTGTGTGTGGGGGCGAACGACGAAATGTCGCCGCCCCCACACGAAAGTAGAGTGAAGTGTGCGTTATAGCATTGCGCTCCGGCTTGTCCAGCCAGTTTGATGAGCTTAACGCGGATGAAGCGGGTGCGACAGCACGGATTCCTAATCCGGCAAGTGAGAGGCTATCAGGCCTAGAAGGTAGGTTGTGCGCCCCTTGCGGGCTTCCGTACGTTTAGCCGTACGTCACGCGCGATTCCTTCGACTCAAATAGAGACGCACCAGGTGGTCCCTAGGGACCGGTGGGGCTGGTGAGCCCCATGGTACTTCGACGCTCGCACATGGCGATCATCTCCTTTTCGCCCGAATTGCCGACATGCGCCGGCGGTCGGGCCGTGAGCTGGCGGTCAGGCCGAGGTGGCGGCCGGCGGGCCGGCGGCGACGACGCTGATGAGGGACGACATCGGGTTGATGTAGATGCTGGAGGCGGGGCTGAAGGTGGGGTCGTGCGTACGCATGTACTTCTCTCCTTCTTCATACCGTTCGAGCGAGTTCTCGTACGGATAACCCGTGATAACTATTTATCACGAAATATCCGTACAAGATGACTATCTGCATGTTAAGTTCCAACTGGGAAACAAGTTGCTTCAACCAGTGGTGAATGCATTATAGCAAATTTATGCGATATTGTCAATATCCTTTATGTTTACTTTTCAAGAAAGGTAAATTCGTTACGTCCGATTCGAATAATTGAATCGCCTTCTACTCCTTGCCGTTTGAGCTCATGTGCGATGCCCATTTTTTTCATGATGTCTCGCAAGCGGTTAACATTCTGGTAACCACCTTCAAAGTCGGTACGACGAGCAAATTTTTCAATTCGCTGACCCTTTACTTCAAAGCTGTTGTCATCGAGCTTCGTTACCGTCCACGCTTTCGATTGATCTTCGCTGCTAAGTGATATCCGTTCAACACCTTCATGATCATCGGATTCTGCTGCGAGGTCTGCTTCAACTTGGCGCGCCTCTACAACAGAACTCTTCAACACCCGTAAAAGCTCTTTCACTCCCAGGCCTGCACTTGATGAGATTGCCATAACTTTATCGTGACCAGCTGCCTGTTTAGCGGCAGCGAGCTGCATATCAACAATATCGGCATCGAGACCCTCGATCTTTGTGATAGCCACAACTTCTGGCCGTGTCGCAAGTTCTGGGCTATAGTCGGCAAGTTCTGTACGGATAGTCGCATAGTCTGCTGCGACGTCGTTTGAGTATGCGTCTATCAGGTGCAAGAGCACAGAGGTGCGTTCTACGTGCCGCAGAAATGCGTCCCCAAGGCCTTTTCCTTGGCTGGCACCTTCGATCAATCCAGGTATATCCGCGATCAGCAGACTACCGTCATCGATATCGGCAACACCTAGGTTTGGTGTGAGAGTCGTGAATGCATAATCCGCGATTTCGGGCCGCGCATTACTAACAACAGATAAAAATGTTGATTTACCGGCGTTAGGAAAGCCGACTAAGCCAACATCGGCAAGTAGCTTCAGCTCCAGCTCAGCTTCGAACGCATCGCCAGGCTCACCAAGTTCGGCGATCTTAGGCGTTTGGCGCACACTCGACTTAAAATGCGCATTACCAAAACCGCCATCGCCTCCCTTTGCGATTACAACCTCTTGTTCATCCTCTGTAAGATCCGCGATGATACGACCGTTCATCTTAACAACTGTACCCATTGGAACTTTAACTTCGAGTGGGTCGCCGCCTCGGCCGCGCATGTTCCGTTTGGCACCATTCTGGCCGGGTTTTGCCTTGAGCTCTGGCTTAAATCGGAAGTCGACGAGAGTATTTAGATCTTTAGTTGCTTTGAATACCACATCACCACCTCGGCCGCCATCACCACCGTCCGGGCCACCCTTATCGACATAAATTTCATGCCGAAAACTGACGGCTCCATTGCCGCCCTTGCCTGCCTGAATGCTTACTTTTGCGGTATCAACAAACATATCAATATTTGATTATATCAAAACTACCTCTGTATTAACAGAGGTAGTTTACCTGTCTCATTTTAATGGATGTACTGGTAGGCACTTGCCTGGCCAGCAGAGATCGTCCGACTGTTCACTTTGTTGAACCCACCGTATGCGTAGTTGTTCATTTCGGTAATTACGATGTCACCGTTCTCAAGGACTCTTTCAACAACACCAACGTGACCATAGTATCCAGCTTGATCAACCAACACTGCACCGGCGGCTGGTGAACGGTCAACTAGGTATCCTGCAGCACGTGCGCTTGACGCCCATGTATTCGCGTTGCCCCAGAAGCTTCCGACTGGACGGCCCATTTGTGCGCGACGCTCGTAGGCATACCATGTACAGTTACCAGGTGCGTAGCGGTTGCCGGCAGTAGCGTATACGTTAGTGGATACCAGCGAACCACCAAGGCTACTTCCATATGATTGTGTCCGTGTAGCTACGACTGGAGCAGGTTTTACACCGTCTGGAATTACGAGGCTCTGCCCAGCGCTGACGCCACTAAGCTCGAGATTGTTAATCGTTTTAATACGCTCGGCGTTCGAGCTGTATTTGCTTGCAATCGATTCAAGCGTATCGCCAGCGGAAACAGTATGAAGTAATCCACTTGTTGGCAGAATACGAAGTGCTTTTCCTGGAGTAACGACATCGGTGTCGCCTAAGTCATTTACCCAGCGTACTGTGTTGGCAGAAATACCAAACTTGGCAGCAATCGAAGGAACGCTATCGCCTTCTACAGCCACGTAATTAATCACTTCTGAGCGAGTGCTATTTGGCTGAATGATCTGCGGCTTGGTAATTGCAGAAGCATCAGTTTGAGCTAAGTCATTCTTAGCAGCAAGAGAAACGGATGTATTCGTAACGTAGTCAGCGATTGGCAAGTTAGCGCGTGATGCCAAATCCGCTGCAACATCAGTTGCAACTAGTTGGTCGACAGACGGGGCAACTTCATTGCCAACAGCTGCGGCCGAAGCCGGTTGGTCAGCCACTACAGCAACTTGGCTGCTCACCTGCTGTGGTGATTCGTAGCCGATTGCTACGACAGCAACAAGCAACAGGAAAGCACCTGCGTAGGCGGCGATTTTACTACCAGATGGAGAGTTGGATTTTTTCCTCACCCTAGTTTGTTTATGTAAAACCTGCTGACGCAAGGTGGTGGTTGATGCCAAGCTTACGCTTGAACCATTCGATTCACGAATTATCGTTCTCCTGCCACTCGGATTACTCCGGAGGGCGACTACCCGTACTGAGTCTTAACTTCTCGCAGTAGAACAGGACACTTATGATCGACCTAATATTAGTTGGTATTGGTAGTTCTTAAGTTCTGTGCCCGTACGACAGTTCTGGGTAGTGCGCATTTACAAAGGTTACGGCATTCCACTCGCAGAGAGTTTTCACTCCGGTCATGCAGAAATCCCGTAAATGTGCTGAATCAATAATAGCAATGCTTGTATTGAGTGTCAATATGTTTTTTAATATACAATTTTATTGATTGTCAACTAGATGATTTGGCACTTTTTCTGGCAGTGATTTTGTATGTTTTGCTCGTGCTCTTCATTTGTACGCGCAAAGTATGTTTTATCGTCATCACCACTTAAGAAGTAGAGATAGTCCCCAGGGGCTGGGTTTGCAACGGCTTTTAAGGCAGCAACTCCCGGCGAGGATATTGGACCTGGCGGCAGTCCAGCATATCTACGAGTATTATACGGTGAATCAAGGTCGACACTACGCGCCTGACCGGTCTTGTCGGCGATATATTGGTAGGTTACATCTGAACCGAGTTGCATGCCCATGTCGTATCGCTTCTTAAAGACTTGCGCCACTTGCGCTGCATCTTCTGGAGTGGCGACTTCGCGCTGAATGATAGACGCCATAGTAATGCCTTGGTATAGGGTAAACCCTTGCGCCTTATATAAGTTGATGAGGTCGTTCTCTTTTACGACTGATTCAAATTGGTCGAGCGTACGGTCGATAATCTGCTCTGGCGTCGCATCTGCACCGAAATTATATGTTTCACCGTAGATGTAGCCTTCTAGGTCAGCTCCGCTCGGTTTGCCATCGAAGATAGGGTGATTATCGTAGGATTTTGCAAGAGCGGCATCAACCTGTGCGCTGTCATAGCCAGCATCTATCAGCACTTGGCGATGCTTTGCAAGCGTTGCCCCTGGTAAGAACGTAATCGAAAACGTATCGGTGTTTCCTGAAGTAAGATGTTTCACGATCGTTGGAACATCCTCTGATTTGCTTAATCTATATGCGCCAGATTGGAGCTGTCCTGATTTGCCGTGCATACGTACGTACCATCCGAATACTGATTCATTCCGTATAAGATCGTTCTGCTTGAGTACTTTCGCAATACCGGCAGGACCACTGCCCGGCTCGATAACGACTTTTATCTTTTCATCACTGTTTGGAGAAACAGCCGCTAACTGCTGGGTATACCATGCAAAAAAACCGGCGAGGCTTATGAGTACGATGAGCAATACACCACCTATTATCGTGAGCAAAAACCGCTTGCGGGGACGCTTAGGTTTTTCCGCTTCGTTCGCTAAAGGTATGGGAATTTGCTCTATCACAGAGTTTATCGAGGGCTTAGGCTCAGGCGATGTCTCAAGTTTTGTATCTGTTGGCTGGAGATTAGACGGTTCCTGCAACGGCATAGGCTGCTGAGTGTTCGTGTCTGGTCGCTTCGGTGGAATAATATCACCTCTCACAGTTGCTGCTCCATGTAGTCTTGCAGAATAATGACGGCCGCTTCTGCATCTATGTCACCTTTTGTAAATGTGTGGCCACGAGCCACGAGTCGCTGCTCTGCAATTACGCTTGTTAACGACTCATCTTGGAATACAATATCCGCATCTATATCTTTCAAGCGCTCGGAAAATGATTCCACATAGCCAGTCTGCTCCGTCGCCTCACCTGACTGATTTCGAGGATAGCCGACAACAACCGTGGATATATCATTCGCAATCACAAGCTCTGCAATCGCAGATACTTCAGTGCCATCAACATCTATTGCACCGTGGGGAATCGCAATTCGCACACCACTATCACCCATAGCAACCCCAATGCGCGCAGCTCCCACATCCAAACCGAGTAGCTGCTTAGTCTGTGCCATCAACTGTGAATACTACGTTTACTTTCTTTTCGTCGTTCGGCACTGAGCCTACCCAGAATGGGAAGTACTTTACATCAACATCTTGGATACCCTGAATTGATTGGAGCGATTCTTGAATTTCTCCACCTTTTCGTCCAAGAGACTGCTTCTTAATCTCGGATTCATCAAGTTGAGGGCCAATTTTTGCGGTTGCTATTAGTGTTAATTCAGATGTGTCGGCTGCATTTGTCACATCTTGAAATTCCGCTTTTGATTTACCATTGTCATATACTCGTTGAGTTTCGGCTGAACTCATCTGCTTCTTTAGGTAGGCGTCTAAATATTTACCGAGTTCGCTTTCGCTCAATCCATAAAGCTTGTACACAACCGTAGTGGCGAGGACTGCGTTACCGCTTTCCGATTCAGTGCCGACATCAGGCGTAGATTTAACGTCATTGTAGTCAACCCTGTAGCTACCTGGAATTATCTTATCTTTCTTAAGTTGCGAACGGAGTTGGGCTTCAATATCTTTCGATTCACCTTCGATTAGTGATTCTTTTGCCTTTTGAACATCATCGGCGGTCACAACTTTTACTACTTTATCGGTACCACCAGACGTTGCTTCGGTTAAGCTAGCGGATATGCCGCTCGGTGCCCCAGTAACTTGGCCAGTTGCTGCGTTATATTTCGCGCCCTGCTCCGCAGCAGTAACCGTAGTTGGTGCATTTTGATAGTTATTAATCGTTATCGTTACGCTCGCGTCAGTTACGAATGTCACACCGCTACTTGTCGTTAGGTTTGTGCCTGCAGGAATTGTTGTGCCTAAATTGCTAATGTTGTTTGTTGAGAACTTAACAGTTCCTTTGGCTTTTTCTCCCACATTTTTACTACCAGTCGCAGCGAAATCAATTGTCTTCTTTTCAGACTTTGACGCTTTAACTGCTTTTATAGAGTTTTTCGTAAGGTCGGTCGTAAGCTTATCGCCAATTGTCACTTTCGCATTCACCGATGAGTCGCTTGTTTTCGCAGCTACAACAATCGTTGCACGCGGCGCGAAAGCAATTGCCCAGATAAGAAAGGCAACGAGTAGAATACCACCGCCAATCCCGGCAATGAGTTTTTTACGAAAAGTATTGAAATTCGGCACTTTAGGACCTGACTTTGCCCTACCTGGCTTAGCTGCTTCTCCCGGCTTTGGTGGCTCAGCGAGCTGTGCTGTACTTATTACCGGCGCAGCGGCAATAGCTTCAACCGCCGATTCTTCTGACTGGCGAGCATGCTCACCAACAGGTAGATCGTTGCCGTCGATTACATCTTCGCCGTCATCCACCTCAAGTGCGGCAATCTGCGCGATCTCGGGTTTTGACTGCAGGTTTTTTGCAACAGGCAGGCTTGCACTAGCAGCTAGACTGGTCAGCGCATGGTTATTAGTAATGATTACAAGACGTTTTTCGCTTTGATCTGCGGCCCTTGCCAACAGACGCAAATTCACTGCAGATTGTAGTACGCCGATCCGCTTTGGCGGCACAAGTGCAACAATCTTCTCCTTAGAGGCTTTAACCTTCGAAATGATTGCGGTGATGTCATCTTCGACATCGATGTATATGACGTCTTTGTTCATCTACCTAGATTCTGAGAATTCGATTTAATTTTTCTTTGATTGAACCGTCATCGGTACTGCCCATCATTGTATCATAGCCAACCCTGAGAAGGCCCATGGCTGTTATGAAGGTATGGTCGTTTACGTCACCGGTCGTATCTTCAATGCCGATGACCTCACGCGGCGAGATATGGTGTACGCTTGGCCGCTTAGTAAATGGCAGGTCTTTATACCATTCTTTTGTTTCGAGTGCTTTAACGAGTTGCTCAAGGCTCGAACCACCCCCGCATAGTAGTATTCGATTTGGTAAATGATCAACTGAGTCGAACTCACTCAGGGCTAATTCGACACCCGCAAGCCACACTTCGACCGTTTTATCTATGGCGCCCTCAGCCTGCTTTTTAACGGTTGGCTTAATTTGCTCATGTCCCAAGTTAACCTTCAGTTTTTCAGCGTCTTTATAAGTAAGGTCCATTTCGCTTGATATTGTGCGTGTGAAGCTCCGTCCACCGATACCAAACATCTTTGTTCCCTCTACGCCGCCGTCATTGACCACAGCAATATCAGTCGTACCGCCGCCCACATCCGTTAATATGGCGGTAAAATTACTGCTTGCATCGTTACCTAAAACACTCCTTGACACGGCAAATGGTTCAGCAGCAACTGCTACGAGTTCGAGCGCAAGTTCATCGGCTACACGTTCCAGTGCACCGATATGCACCATTGGCGCAAACGCCGTGTAGATTTGGACTGCGACATCTTTACCCTGGAATCCAATCGGGTTAGACACTTTATAGCCATCGATATGAATTGATACTAACGCCGAGTTGACGAGCTTAACTTCGACTTCTTCATTACCAGTCTCGAGCGCAATTTGCTTTTGCGCTTTTCCTTGAGCACGTTCCTGTACTTTTTCGATGATGAATTCCATTTCGGCAACGTCGAGTGGACGGTCGGGCTGTGGACGGCGATAGCGAATTGTATTCGTAACACCTTTAACCAGCTCTCCGGCAATTCCAATAACCACTCGCTTTGCCTGCAAACCAGCCTGTTCCTCGGCTTCACTTAAAGCCTGTTCGCAGTTCTGAACAACGCCAGCAATATCAGCGATCGCGCCTGAGTGCATATCACTTACATCTTGTCGCACGCGGCCCATGCCGACGATCTTTAACTGATCATCTTCCATTTTAGCTATGAGAGCCTTTACGAATTCTGTCCCGATATCGAGGGCGACGATATGTTGTTTATCATCTGATTCTTGGCGAGCTTGTTGGAATTGACGTAATTTTTCGAATACCATAAGTGCTTTCCATTATATCCTAATCGGCAAGGTGACGGTAGAAATATTGCAATATTTTTATATTTATGCTATAATAATAGTATTATTATGTCTGATAGAACATCGCCTGATATCGAAACACCTATCCCTGGCATCGAAGAAGCGAGCGAGGAGTACTTGCTTGACCTTGCGTTCGACGACAGACTCGATCGTTTATTTGATTACGCGGATCACGATATTCAGCGATTTGATATCGACACCGAAACATTGTTTGAGGTGGATCAAACATATGTTCCATTCACACATTCTTACGCGATAGATGGGACTGAAAATCCAACATGTAAATTAAAGATTGATGGATTGCGCTATAAGGGAATGGATGGTGACCATCTTCGCGTGCGTTTAGTGCCGGACATTTTTTATGGCGATGCAACAATCCTCGAAACTACGTCCGGTGGGTATAAGGCTACAACAGGTGCCGTTACTCGTGAACTATCTTCGAAAGAAGCTGCAGGCATGATCCTACGCGCAACCGGCACAGACTCTGCAAGCCTAGATAGTCTCGTACAAAAGAACCTGATCGATGCCAGCATGTATCCAACGATTGCCGAAAGAGCTCTGTTTCTGCTCGCCGAACAACGGGGACATCAGAGCCGCGAAAGTGCGCTAGAAATCGCGGCACTGGAAAGTACCGTTGAGCAGCCAGTCATGATCCGAATTGGACGCGTGGAAACCGAAGCGATAGACGAGTCTACCGTCAAACTCGTGCTCGAGAAAGTATGGATTCATCCCGAGCTGGATGCAGAAGAAGCATATAGATTCGCTCTCTACTTTAGCCAATCACACGACGAGCATGCATCTCAAGCGATGACCGTTGCGACTGAAAAGTCTGTGCGGGGCGATGGCTACAGTCTCAAGTCGGCGAGCTTTATATATAAAGATGCGCATGGCAAAACATCACCAATCGATATGAAAGATCACAATATCGTTAAGCTTTTTGTGAATGCTTATGACGAACTAATCGATTCATTACCTGCACGCGAGCACAGCAACGACATCTAGGCCAGAATAGCCTTAATACGGCGAATGCCTGCGCTTGAAGCTTCTTCTTTGGTAATCTTGAATGTTTTATTATCTTCGAACAACTGCAAGGTGTGGTCAACATGAGGGCCGCCGCAAATTTCGAAACTGAATGGGCGTTCGTCTTCAGGTGAGCTTTTATCCTTCATAGAATAAACCTTTACCGTATCGCCATAACGATCACCAAACTGACCAAGAGCGCCGAGTGGCCCGGTTGCTTCGATGGTCGGATATTCCGCAAAGCTGACCTGTAAATCTTTCGCAATTTCACGGTTTACGATTTCTTCAACTTGGTCGAGTTGCTCACGAGTTACCTTTTCTGGGTGCGAGAAGTCGAATCGCAGTCGCTCTTCGGTGATATTACTCCCTCGTTGCACTACGTGGTCGCCTAGCACATCGCGAAGGGCTTGGTACATGAGGTGTGTCGCGGTGTGATATTTCTTGTGCTGTAAGGTTTGGCCACCCAGACCGCCCTTGAATGTACCCTTGGCTGCGGTTTGCGAACGTTCACGCTGCTCTCTCATCTTTGCATCAAACTGCTCGCGCCAATCTGCCGGAAGTTCATATCCTTGCTTGAATGCCTCTTCTGTCGATAACTCTACAGGAAATCCGTATGTGTCGTACAAAGTAAATAGACCTGCTCCATCGATACCGGCTTCAGAGAATTTCTGTAGCTCCTTCAATCCCTTCCTCAGCGTCTGG
>DJJF01000030.1:0-528 GCA_002434005.1 Candidatus Saccharibacteria bacterium UBA6575
CCAAATCTGCAGAACATTCCAATCCGGACTGAAGCCGGGCGTAAAGTGCGCGATGCGTTCATACCTGAAAAGGGAAATGTGTTCGTAAGTGCCGACTATTCACAATTCGAACTTCGTCTGGCTGCTGTACTGGCCGGTGATAAAGAAATGATAGATGACTTCAACGGCGACATTGATATTCATACTAAAACAGCCAGCGATGTGTACGGTGTGCCTATGAATGAGGTGACGAAGAACCAGCGCCGCGATGCTAAGGTTATTAACTTCGGAGTACTCTACGGTATGGGGCCCCACGCACTTGCGCAGAACACGGGAATGAGTTTTGCTGATGCGCGTGACTTCATTGCACGTTATTTCGAACTGCGTGCACCGATCCGTAAGTTCATTGATGATACGTTGCAGAAAGCTAAGGACGAAGGTTACGTTGAGACATTCCATGGCCGCCGTCGCCCGACACCAGATGTGAATAGCAGTAACTTCATGGTTCGTGAAGCCGGCAAGCGCGCAGCGGCCAACATGCCGATCCAA
>DJJF01000030.1:708-2144 GCA_002434005.1 Candidatus Saccharibacteria bacterium UBA6575
CATGCCGATCCAAGGTACCGAAGCTGACTTAATGAAACTCGCCATGATCAAAGTCGATGAAGTAATGGGCGACTTAGGTGTGCAGGTACTGCAAATTCATGACAGTATTCTTGTGGAATGCCAAGAAAAGAATGCTAACAAAATCGGTAACATCTTGAAAGAAACTATGGAGTCAATCGCACCCGATTTACCAATCAAACTGAAGGTTGATGTAAGCGTAGGAAAGAATTGGGGAGAGGTGTAACTTAATGTCAGAAAACAGCCGCCGAACACTTGATACGTACGATGCAGGGGTGCAAAACTATATCGACAACACAGTTCAGTCGACCATTGGCTTTCAGAAGCAATGGCTTGATGAGGTATTTGAAGACATTCCAAAAACTGCTCGAGTGTTAGAAATTGGTTCAGCATTTGGTCGTGACGCGCGCTACCTTCAATCACTTGGCTACACTCCAGAAACAACTGACGGATCGCAGAGTTTTGTCGAACATTTGCAGTCGCAAGGTTTCGGTGCACGTGTTCTAGACATCGTCATGGACACCCCGACTGACAAATACGACGTAGTGCTCGCGAGTGCCGTGTTTTTACATTTTAACGAGGATGATTTTCGAAAGGCGGTTGAACATGTTCGAGATTCGCTTACCGATAACGGCAGATTCGTATTCTCTGTGAAAAGGGGCGAAGGTGAAGAGTGGACGAACGCAAAAATGGATGCCCCGAGATATTTTAAATACTGGCAACCGGAAGAGCTTCGCCGTACGTTGGCCGAGCTGAATGTGAAGATAACAGAGATCACTAACTCGATAGAAAAAGACGAATGGCTGCATGTTACAGCAGAGAGGTCAGACAAAGTGAAAGAACGCGTAATTGCAGCGGGAAAAATATTCGAACTCATACACTTAGAACAGGACGATGGTCGTGTTTTCGAAGTTGCACGCCGTGCACCTGGTGTCCGTTTGATCATCGCTGATGAAGCGAATAAAAAAGTATTACTCACCAAAGAGTATCGTCGCGAGCTAGGCGAATGGGATTATCGCTTGCCGGGCGGCAAGGTATTTGACTCTCTTGATGAGTTCGAAGATTTTAGGAATTCCGACGAAGATATTATAGTCGTCGCAAAGACAAAAGCGATTGAAGAAGCACAGCAGGAAGCTGGTGTTCATGTTGCAGACCTGACACTATTCAAAACATCGGTACTCGGGGCAACGGTTGAATGGGATTTGTATGTTTTTGAATCAACTAACTGGCAGTTGAGTGTCGCTGGCCAAGAACTAGAAGTCGGTGAGAAAATAGAGGCCGACAACTGGATTTCGTATGATGATGCAAAGCACATGATTCTTGAGGGTAAAATGCAGGAAGAACGTATCGCATTGATTCTTCTGCAGTGGCTGGAGAGAAAATGACCAAAGCCATCATATTCGATTGCTTCGGTGTGC
>DJJF01000030.1:2297-4212 GCA_002434005.1 Candidatus Saccharibacteria bacterium UBA6575
TTCGATTGCTTCGGTGTGCTGGTAGGTAACAGCTACAATATTTTTTACGATACGTATCTTGCTAACCAGCCTGATGTAGTTCAACAGATAAAAGCTCTCGACCATGCATCGAGTAAGGGGAGCATCACGCACGATGATTTTTACCGTGGAGTTGTGGAGCTTACTGGCATGGACGAAGCACATATTCGTGAGTTTATGAAACAAACGCCACCAAACCTTGAGTTGCTAAGTTACATCGAAACCGAACTGAAGCCGCATTACAAAATAGGCTTCCTCTCAAACGTTGCTAGTGACATGATGGACGAACTATTTACCAAAGATCAGCAAGCGCTCTTCGATGATATCGTTTTGTCGTACGCTGTGGATATGGCGAAACCCGAAGTCGAGATCTTTGAACTCGCGGCTGAACGACTCGGCGTATCAACCGACGAATGTGTGTTCATTGACGACACGCCTGGCTATTTAGACGGAGCGAGTGTAGCGGGGATGCGAACGGTATTATACGAAGACTTTGAGACCTGTAGACAGCGTATAGAAAAGGAGTTAGCATGACCGACCAAGAGCAGCTGAACACATTTTTAGCCGTACAAAACTATATGACCATAGCCGTTACGTTGGACGATGGAACGCCGTGGGCAACACCTGTGCGAATACGAGCCTGGGAAGGTACAGTATTTGAGTGGGACTCGCACGTAGAGACCGAGCACTCCAGGGCAATCGCAGATCGCTCAAACATTGCGATCAGTATCTACACACCCGAAGGCGAAAACACGATCCAGTTCGGATTCTATGCACATGCAACGGCCGAACAAATTACAGAGCCGAACGAGCATGGCATTGCACGCTACCGTGCTACGGTGAGCAAATCTTTTATTAACGATGCCAGTTTTAAAAAGCGCGAGGTACATCTTGGTTAATCGTTGGCGACGGTTTCTGCCAAAACGAAAACCTACACCCGTGGTGCTGCAGAATGGTATGCGCCTTAGTACAGTGCGGTCACTTGATGAGGCGAATGCGTTTAGCCAGCAAGTAAAAGCCTTGCCCGCACACCAAGACCGTAGCCAAGAAGCAGAACGACTCAAAGCGCAACTACTAGCACAAACACCAAGAGCTGTTTTGGCGCAGCAGCAAATGGATGCCCATAAGCATGGGTACCATAACCGCGAAAAACGTTTGTACGAGCTCATTGAATTTAACGATACATTCGTGTCATTTGTATTAGCCACTCGTCATGCCGAGCTACCTGGCTTAGCCGAACGTTTGAAAAAAGATATGACTGATTTTTGTCGGCGTTTAGATACGCCAATGTTCAGCAACGAACAATACGACGCGATCGTACGCGGCCTTGCGCGTGAAATTGCTGTATACCGTACGGCCAAGTATCACGGCTTTGGTGTACGCATGACATCACGCGCCGATGACGCGTTCGGCATCGACATGGTTATTACCCATCCTGATTCAGGCAAGGAGCTGAACGTCGATTGCAAGACGCCGCCAGCCTTTCGACACCGACTAGAAGATTTGGTTCATCATGGGCGCATTAGCGAAGATGAGTTATTAAAAGGCGACGCACAAGGTTTCTTAACAGTCATTCATCGTAGAAACCAAGAGCGAGTACCGGTAACGCTATTTTGCATTTTGCCGGACAGGCTAGGGGAGATATCTGATTTTACGTTTGACGAACCCGACAAGCTTAAGGTTATGCTTGATGCTATGTTCCGCGGCGCATAGCTGTTCGAGCAAAAAATAGAATACATGGTATAATCACTTCAATTCTTTAGCGAGCGCTAAGGGACGTACCCAGAGATTGAGGTGAAACAGGATGAATCGCACCCTTATTGCGCTGCTGTTGACTGCCAGTTTGGCACTCGGCGGTTGCAGCGACGACGATGACGCCGCAAGCACTGGACCAGTT
>DJJF01000030.1:4410-6027 GCA_002434005.1 Candidatus Saccharibacteria bacterium UBA6575
CCCAGGAGGACGTCGCCGATGTTCCGATCTGCGCACCCGACCTGCTGGACTGTGTCGGCGCTGAGCCGGTAGAGGCTGCTAGCAACAACGCCGCTCCCGAGTCGAGTGCGGACTACACGGTTCAGGACTACCTGACGTACATGATCAACGACATCGACGGCATGTGGACCACGTGGTTCACAACCAACGGCTTTACCGAGCCAATGGTGGGCTACGAGGTGATCAATCCCGGTGAGACCTACACCTCGACTTGTAACCTGGGCGGTCAGACCGTTTTCGACACCAGCTTCGCTAACGCGTTCTACTGCTCGGGCGATGTACTGACCGGAGGCGACGGTGTGCAGTACCAGGGCGTCATCGTGCTGCCGGAGACCACATTCCAGAAGATGTGGGAGGGCAACATCTTTGAGTCCTCGTCGGCCAGCGTTGGTGATTTCGCTGCTGCCATCATCACGGCACACGAGTTTGGTCACCATGTGCAGGACGAGATGCTCATCCAGCTCAAGGCGGCCGACCCAGCAGGCACCTACGGGCCTCCGAACGGCAAGAACCAGGAGCTGATCGCGGACTGCTTCGCTGGCGTGTGGATGAACTCGGCCTACTACAAGAACATGCTCATCGACACCGACTACCAGGAGGCGCTCGACGCGCTCTACGCCATCGGCGACGACGGGACCGGTCCGGATCCTCATGGCACACCCGAGGAGCGAGTGGCTGCGGTGACGGCTGGCTACAACTCGGGTCAGCCAGTGAGTTGCATCGAGACCTACTGGCAGTAGGTCTCACAAGGGGTGATGGACGCTTAAAGTTCATCACCCCTTTCACATAAAAGGGTATTGTTTTTTTGTGTTCGCGAGAGCATAGTGTGATTTACAACTAGGCAAAATCAAACAAGCAGGTCAAATATGGCATTTGAAACTCCGATCGATAACGTTGATGCAGCAACTGCGCTTCGAAGCTTGGACTACCAAGCTATACAAATTGCCCGTAACCCTGAGCGACTTAAGAAACTGCACGATTTTTTTACCTCGTTTGTTTTGCCGCAGGTGATTGAACATGAATGTAGCGACGGTGTGGTTCGCCAGTATACCTGGGCGCGCGTTGCCGCGGTCGGCAGCAGCGGTAGTCTAGTAGCAATTCGCGAAACCCAAGAGGTATCGTGGCAGACTGGTGACCTGGCTATGAGTGACATCGCGATTATCAGCCACCTGGACGATCCGTCTGAACCGACGATCAGCCATGTAATTACACGTGATCGCAACGACTACGGCGCTGCTCCAGATACGGAATATACGGTTTTATCCCAGCCTGAATTTGACGGACTGCAGTTGGTCGACGACAGTATGTCGCCTAGGGAGTGGGCGATTGAACAGGCGATACTTCGTGAAGCAAGTCTTGAGGCTCGGCCAATCATTCGCATTGCACCTACAACATGGGAATATCGCCGGAGCGACGGACTGTGGGAGAAGCTTGAAGGCATGCATGCAGTTTGTGACCGTGTTTCGATCGCTTCTTTTAGGAAGCTTGGCCACACTGCAACTGCTGAAGAGTCTGGACAATTAGAGCAAAAAGTGTTAGGATAACCATATGCAACGAAATAACGGTGCCAGATTCTTT
>DJJF01000030.1:6185-8726 GCA_002434005.1 Candidatus Saccharibacteria bacterium UBA6575
TAACGGTGCCAGATTCTTTCCCCTTATTATCATTATCGTCATTATTGCGCTGGTCATTGCGGCTATCGTAAGTATTGGACGTGCGGTATTTAACAGTGGTGACGGCAACGATAGCGAACAAACCTCACAAGTTGATCAAGACCGTGAAGCACTGCTTAACACCAGCACAGGTCGAAGCGTACAAATGACTGTGCGAGGCCCAATTGTCGCCGAAGAGAACTTTACGAGTTACCGCGTGAGTGTTTCAAACAGCGAGCGTTCTATGAACGTATATAAGGGCTACATTGAAGAGCAAACCAACGCCAAGACGCTTGGTAATAACACTCAGGCCTACGAACAGTTTGTGTATGCGCTTGATAAAGCTAATATGTCAAAAGGTAAGGGCAACGCCGACGATAGCAAGCTAAAAGATATTCGCGGTATCTGTGCCCGTGGCTACGTATACGAGTTTTCAGTTCTATCTGGTGGAAACGAAGTGCGGTCGCTCTGGACTTCGACCTGCGATGGCTCCAAGGGTTCGCTCGACGCATCGAAAGACCAACTGGCGCAGCTATTCCTGGCTCAAATTCCTGAATCGAACGAACTCGTTCCATTTAAGCAATCCCCAAGCTTTAGACTGTAGCTCTAAGGTTCGCTATACTAGAGGCATGATACGTGCACTAGTATTCGACTGTTTTGGCGTGCTGTACTGGGACGACTTGAACCGGCTCTACAATCTCGTTAGTCCAGATAAATTCCAGGATCTTAACGATATCATTCATGCCTGCGACCATGGCTACATTGGTCGACAGGATTTTTTGAACCAAACGGCCGCACTGGCTGATATTAGCGTTGAGGCGGTTGTTGCTGTCATGCACGATAAGCATCGTCGCAATGAGCCGATGATCGAACGCGTGAAAGAACTACGCAAGCACTACAAGATCGGCCTCCTTACCAATATGGGACAGGGTACACTGGATGAAGTATTCACAGAAGCCGAACGAAATGAATTGTTCGACACGGTCGTGGTGTCGAGTGATGTTGGTATGATCAAACCTTCACGCGACATATTTGAACTAACGATCGAGCAGCTTGGTGTCGGTACCGACGAAACCGTGTTCATTGACGACAGACCAGTCAACACGGACGGCGCAGAACGCGTTGGTATGAAGACAATACTATTTACGACCAATAAACAGTTCGAGGTGGAGCTCGCGTCTCTGACGGAACCGGTGAATGCCTGAGCTACCCGAGGTTGAGACGGTTCGGCGAGGGCTCGCTACGCTCATACCTGGCAAACTGATCACAGCAGCCCGGCATATCGAGTCGCCTAAAAGTTTTCCGAATGCCGAAAGTGACGTGCGGGAGTTTATGTTTGGGAGCACGATTCTTCACGTGAAGCGCCGCGCGAAGGTTCTCTTGATTGAACTTGATTCTGGGTATAGCCTCGTTATTCATTTAAAAATGACGGGGCAGCTGGTGTTTCGTGGAGACCAAGTATTTGGAGCGGGGCACCCGAACGACAGTCTGATCGGGGAATTACCTGACCGATCTACTCGAGTGGTTATTGAGTTTAGCGACGGCTCTAAACTGTTTTTCAACGATCAGCGCAAGTTCGGTTGGGTCAAACTCATGCCAACACTTGAAGTGCCAAATATCGATTTTATGCAAAAAGTAGGTCCTGAACCACTCGAGGCCGATTTCTCTCCGGAACAGTTCCGCGAAAGATTCGCGCGTCGCGCTAAGACGAATATCAAGGCGGCACTCCTTGATCAGACCGTGATTGCTGGGGTAGGCAATATTTACGCCGACGAGTCACTATGGGGTGCGAAAATCGATCCTCATCGACTAGTCGGCAGCTTGCGTCGTGGTGAGTTCAATTTACTGTACGAATCCTTACGTTCGGTTATGAATCTGGCGATCGAAAAGGGAGGTAGTACTGATAAGAACTACGTGAACGCCGAAGGTAAGCGGGGAAGCTACATGGATTTTGCAAATGTGTTCCGCCGCGAAGGCCACAAATGTCCACGTTGCGGACATGAAATTATCAAAATTCGCTGGGCTGGAAGAGGAACTCATTATTGTCCAAACTGTCAAAAATAAAAAGGCAAAAATGTCGTTGACTTTAAGCATAAGCGGGTGTAAGATTACACCAAACTTTATATAAAAATAGAAAGGTCAAAAGTTATGACTAGCACGGTCAAACAAAAGGCTAAAGTCCTTGCCTGGACGGTGGCCGCTGCAGCAGTCGCAACGGCACCTATAACGGTATCGGCGGCATCGAATACTGCCAATACCACTATTAATGCAACTGTTAACGAAGTTATCAGTATCAGCAGCTTGGGAACAGTAGCGCTGACGCTTAACCCGGCAGGATCGGGTGTTGTTACAAGCGCGAGCGATACCGTAACAGTTTCTACTAACAAGTCGAACGGATATAACTTGGGTGTTGCGGACTCTGACGCAACGACCAGCCTTGTAAGCGGTGGTAACAACCTGACCGCGCATACCGGAACGAAAACATCTCCAACGGCTTTGACTAACGGTACCTGGGGCTTTGCA
>DJJF01000030.1:8898-12964 GCA_002434005.1 Candidatus Saccharibacteria bacterium UBA6575
CGGTACCTGGGGCTTTGCAGTTGCAACTGCCACTACAGGTATTGGTACGAACGGATTTGATGCCAGCTACTCAACAGAAAGCAGCTCAACGACGAGCACTTCAAAGTGGGCAGGTATGCCAGCTAGTGGCTCACCAATGATGATTAAAACGACCGCAACAACTGCTTCTTCTGACACAACCACCGTATGGTTTGCTGCTCGCGTAGGAATTACGCAGCCAACCGGTGTGTATACCGACCAGATTACCTACACCGCAACGACGAACTAAAGTTGGAAGGTATTCGTGTTCACACGTAGAGTACTGTTAATGCAGCTGGGCCTCCTAGGGGGTTTGGCTGCATTTTCGTTATCACCCATAAGTGTAGCATCAGCTGCCGAAGATACATCTAGTAAGACCGAAAGTATACTGATATCGCCAGCTAGCAAGAAGTACGAGCTGAAAGCAGGTGAAGCACATGACGATAAGCTGCGCGTTGTGAATGATGGCCAGCTAGCGTATGACTTTACACTCTATTCGCGGCCATATTCAGTAAACGATGAATCGTATGTACCAGACTTTACTGCTGATGCGCAGAACGCCGATGCGTATAAATGGGTGCGCTTCCAAGCGACATCATTCCGGCTCGAGCCTGGAGCATTCATTGAGGTACCATATACGATTCGAGTACCGGCTAACGCAACTCCGGGTGGTCATTACGGAGTGATATTTGCCGAAACGCAGCCAGGATCGGATGTGGGTGGCCAGTCAGTTGTTCGAAAGAAGCGCGTTGGGTCGATCATCTACGCGACCGTTGACGGTGATGTGAGTTTGAGTGGTAAATCACTCGGTACGAGTATCCCGTTCTTCCAAACTAAGACACCTCTCCAGATATCCGAGCGTGTATCAAATAGCGGAAATACCGACTTTTTAGTTAAGGCAAATGTAGTAGTCTCTGATTTATTTGGCGGCGTTAAGTACAGGGGAGTCCGTGAGTCAAATGTGCTCCCATCGACTACTCGTAATATCGTCAGTAACTGGCAGGACCCATCGTGGATAGGATTTTACCGTGTAACGTATGATTCTGAATTCTTAGACACAAAACAATCATCGGTTCACTACGTTTTATTTGTACCAGTCTGGGTGTATCTAGTATTGGTGATGTTGATAGTAGGGCGGGTAGGCTATGCCCTCGTACGGCGTAAGAAGAAGTAGGCTAGTTCGTCGTTTCACGACTCTGTTGGGAGTATGTGTGTTCATCGCGTGCTCGATCGGCTTGCCAGCGGCGGCAGTTCAAACTGAGATTGGTGCGACGGTGTGCGGTACGAATCCTACGGGGGCGCTGATAGACATTACGCAGCCCGCTAACGATAGTGTGGTTAACCAGTCTACGGTGACGTTTCGAGGCACCGTTGCAAGCGCATCGCAGATCGTGGTGGAGCTCGACGGACAGTACAACGGCACGGTCGCATTAGCGAATAACCAGACGACATTTGAGACCGACATTACGCTACCTCAAGGTACGCATACCGTTAGTATGCGCGCAACTGAGGTGTGCGGAGGTGCAGACGGCACAGACAACATTGTGCTGACATATCAACCAGCCGTACAACCGAGTACAGGGGCGGAGACCGATACGGCAGTAGGCTCGAATGGTCAGCAGACAGGTGTAGTGATTAGTGACGGCACGATTTCAGAATCAAGTCTAGGCCGCTCCATCGAACAGCTTCCTGTCATCGGGCCGATAGTGAGTGTTGCAACTGACCTTGCCGCGGCCGTAGGCTTAGATACGACACTTTCAGCCAACAAATCATCAGTTGTTGCTGGCGCCGCTCGGGTGATCATTACTATTGTCGCGCTGGCATCAATTGTGCTCGCAACTAGTTTAGCGCCAATCGCAGCGCAATCGTTACCCGGTGTATCAGAAATCTTTAACGCAAGTAGTCATCGCTCAATGTTCTACTTAGGTTGGGTAATTCGGGGTGTGGGTGCGCTTGCACTTATCTTTGCGTACTTCCTGTAGGTAGCAGCAGAAGCGGTATCGTATAATGACACTATGAAACGGGGTTTACTTTGGGCGCTTTTTATATCCCTCACGGGGATCGGTGGCCTATGGTCGGCACAGGCCGCAACCTTCAATAGTACAAACTACTCGATCAATGGCACGGTTGGAGGGAGTGCCGCAGGAAGGCAGACCTCTACAAATTACGCGCTCACGTCGCAGGCGGGCGAGTCTATCGCTGGGAATAGTGCGAGTAAAAGCTACAAGCTTGGCTTAGGCTACTTGCCAACATTAGACAATTCACTTCAAGTCGTGGTGCAACCGAATGGCCTAGCGGCACACTGGCCACTAGATGATGTGACGGCAAACGGTGGCCCAATGCTTGATGAGAGCCAGAATCAAAATAATGGCACGTACGCGACGTCGTCGGTGAGTATGGCAGGCAAGGTAGGCACTGCTTGGAGCGACCTAAATGGATCGCAGTACGCGACTGCACCAGACAGCGCAAGTTTACCAGCTGGTTCAGCCATGACGTTGTCGGCTTGGATCTACACAAGCACGTTGAGTGGCCAGGGTGGTATCGCAACAAAATGGGACTATGCAGTTAGTAGCGGTACACTCGGAGAATGGGCGTTGCAGCTGGCACCAGCAGCCGGCGAGCTACGAATGTTTGTTTCTGCTGGCTCGGGTGACGGCGGATCGAATTACGTTGACACGACAAACGCGGCGATCACAACTGGTTCGTGGTTTCACGTCAGTGTCGTGTACGACGGCTCACAGTCGGCAGCCAACAGGGTGAAGTTCTATGTAAACGGCGTACAAAAGACGACATCGATAACAGGGACAGTACCAGCTACGCTGTACGCTGCGGGCACAAACCCTGTTGCAATTGGCAATTTCCCAGGGCTAAGTCGTTTCTGGGGCGGCGGTATCGATGAAGTTAAGCTGTTCGACCGAGCGCTAACTGCGAATGAGGTGAAGGCCGAGTACGATGCGGGCAATGCTGGCGTTCCAGCTGGCCTGTCGCTTGGGTCGGTGACACCGGGCACCTCTCAGACTGCGACATTTGATTCTATTGTGCAAACCAGTGCAGGCGGGTATACGCTTGCGATCAATCAGAACAATAATCTGACCAACGGTGGTAATACAATCCCGGCCGTTTCTGGTTCAATCGCGAGTCCGGTTACATGGAGCGAAGGATCTACTAAAGGGCTTGGCTTCACTCTATACGGAACAAATGCGACTGCTATTCCAGGTACGTGGTCTTCAGGAGCGGCCTATGCGGCTATTCCGGGCTCTGCCACAAGTTTTTATACGCGTTCAAATTACACCGGTGGCGCTAAGGATATTTTAAACATGCGTCTGCGGCTCGATATATCTTCACCCCAGGTCGCGGGCAACTACAGCAATCAGATGACGATAACGGGGACAATGACGCCGTAATGAAACCTCTGTTTACAAGCATTATTATTTCGCTTGTCATCGCCATGATGCCTGGCTTGCCTGTAGAAGCACTCGGCTTAAAGGTGGCTCCACTCGAATATCGATCAACCCTGAAGGATGGTGAGGTACAGCAAGGGTTTGTTGATGTTTCGAATCCTTCTGCGCAGTCTATAACCGTGAAAGCATCGGTGCAGGCGTTCAAACAGATTGATGACCAAGGCGGGCTGCAATTCTACGATGACCAGCAGGTGAGTGCTGGCGTAAAGCTCGATGTAACGAGTGCTGATTTAGGGCCGCGCGAAGCACTACGGCTGTATTTTGATATAGATAGCAAGGCATTACCGGAAGGAGAAGTTTTTGCTGCGATTTTCCTCACGACCGATCCAAAACAGCCGCGTAATGGAGTAGGCCAGCTAGTTCGGGTAGGTACACTGCTGTCGATCATCAATAAGACGCCAAGTGAGCACAGCGCAGAAATTACAAAGGTTACGCTACCATTTGTGCAGCTTTCAAATACTGTAAAGGGCACCTATTCAATTAAGAATACAGGGACAGAGGGTACGGGCTTTTATCCGAAGGTGAACGTATCATCGCGGCCGTGGGGGTCGAATCAGCAGCTAGAGGCTTCACTACTTTTTTGGGGG
>DJJF01000041.1:0-1126 GCA_002434005.1 Candidatus Saccharibacteria bacterium UBA6575
CGCAATCAACAGCGAGAAGGGTAGAACCCGTGACCCAGGTCTTGAAGCCGCAATTCAAGACGCTGAGGAGCTGCGAGACCAGCTACAGGTTGGTGCCGAGCGATTCTTCCGATACGGTTTATATATTACGCTATACGGCGATAGCCTCGATGAACTTAGTTTCGTACAACACAAGATCGAAACGATATTCGGCCAACAACTGGTATTTAGTAAGGTTGCTAGCAGCCAGCAGGAGCAGGGGCTAAATAGCACCGTTCCGCAAATGACCGACCAGCTCCAGATCCGCCGAAACATGAATACCGGTGCGATCTCCACCAGCTTCCCATTCACTTCAGCCGACCTAACCGATAGCAAGGGAATCCTTTACGGTATCAACATGCACAACAATGGACTGGTTATCTTTGACCGCTTCACTCTAGAAAACGCCAATATGGTCGTATTCGCGAAATCTGGTGCTGGTAAGTCATTCACCGTCAAACTGGAAGCGGTCCGCAGTATGATGACCGGTTCGGATATCATTATTATCGACCCAGAAAATGAATATCAGAAACTAGCCGATGCCGTTGGTGGCAGTTACATCCGGCTCAGTTTGAACGCTGATACACGTATTAATCCCTTCGACCTCCCGAGAGTCATCGATACCGACGAGGCTGACGACGCACTTCGCGCCAATCTGGTGACACTCCATGGTCTATTCCGCCTAATGCTTGGCGGCAGCCAAGCGACTGCCAGTGGGGTATTAATGAGCGGTCTTAACCCGGCCGAAGAAGCTGACCTTGATCAAGGATTAATCGACACCTACGCTCGTGCTGGTATTACCTCAGACCCGTTGACTCATCACTCAACACCACCAACTATTAGCGATCTGTACGACACCTTGCTTCACATGGGCGGAACCGGACCACAGCTGGCACAGCGCCTGCGTAAATACACAACAGGTACATTTGCTGGTATCTTCTCGCAGCAGTCGAATATCGACATTAATAACAATATGGTTGTATTCAATATCCGTGATCTTGAAGATGAACTACGACCGGTTGCTATGTATATCGTACTCTCACATATTTGGAATATTACACGCTCGAACCAGCGCAAGCGAATGCTTATCGTTGATGAGGCGTGGCAG
>DJJF01000041.1:1255-1694 GCA_002434005.1 Candidatus Saccharibacteria bacterium UBA6575
GGCGTGGCAGCTTATGAAATACGACGACTCGGCGAACTTCCTATTTAGCCTCGCAAAACGCGCACGTAAGTATCAACTTGGCCTCACCACGATCACACAGGACGTCGAGGATTTCATGGGAAGCAAAATGGGGCGTGCAATCGTTGCCAACAGCTCGATGCAACTTCTCTTGAAGCAATCAGCCAGCGCTGTTGATGTCCTTGCTGACGTGTTCAAACTCACCGAAGAAGAACGTAAGCGGCTAGCGAACTTCCCGGTCGGACAAGGCTTATTCTTTGCCGGTCAAAACCATGTGCATATCCAAATTATTGCATCGCAGACCGAGCAAGGTTTGGTTACTACTGGTGTTGGAGCGGCTGGTCAACAGCCAGCGCAGCCGCAGCAACCAGGAACCATGACAAATCCAGGCTACATGAATCCTGGTGAGTACGGTGTATAA
>DJJF01000041.1:1865-3136 GCA_002434005.1 Candidatus Saccharibacteria bacterium UBA6575
GGTGAGTACGGTGTATAATGAAAGCGCAAACCCTGTGAGGGGGTAGGAAACGTGCCAAAAACGTTAAAAGATTACTCGAATACGGATGAGCTTCACAACCCATCGTCCGAACGGGCGCGTGGGCTTGTCGACATGGAAGAAGAAACTGGCAACGACCCGTACGTTAATGCCAACCTTGACCAAGCCCACGCATACGCAAACGATCCTCAAAACTCTTCTAAAAACATCAAAGAGGCTGAGGAAACCGCCGGTGAGCAGATTCCGAACCAGTACGATTATCAAAAACAACCTGGGCAGCAAAAGAAACAATCGTTCACGTCTAAAGCCACTAACTTTGTGAAGCGGCGCGGCCCGCTAGCATTTCTCGGCGGTATTTTAGCCGGTGCGTTCGCATTAATTGCATTCTTTGGTGGTCCGAGCCTACTACTCGTACATATGTCCGAGATATTCGGCGATGTCTTAGATCAGCAACACCCCGTTCTCGAAACACGATACCGCAAGGTCACAATTGCAAAGTTTGAGAACAAAACTAGGGGACTATGTGGAAACGTCGCTTCGTATAAGTGCCGATACGGTTCCTTTTCTGAGCGAGAATTAAAGAACTTGAGACGCGAAGGCGTAGAAGTACTTGATAGTGAGGGTAGGTCTCTCTTAAACGACGACGATACGATACGAGAGCGCGGACGTCCGGCCGCCTCAATGGAGTTCGACGGCCAATCAATCAAGCCGCCGCAGTATCAACGAGCTCTTCGCACCAATGCCGCATTCCGTAATGCAAATATTCTTTCCATGAACACGAAGTTCATTGGACTCTATGACAAGTTTTTTAACGACTACTTCCGCAGTGTCAAAGCTTCAAAAGCCGCTCCATATAAGGATGCTCATTCTGACGAAGAGCGTGACGAACGTCTTCGAACTGTAACCGCAGAGGGCGCGCCGATCGATAAGACTACTACTTTGCCTGAGAACTGTGACGAAGACTGCGCCCAGCGGGAACGAGAACGCGCAGCCGCAATCGACAAAGTAGCAGCCGAAGCCGAGCAGAATGCTGCTAACAATATCCGTAAGGCAAAACCTGGCGTATTTGATAAGATCGCCAATTTCGCTAGTCCAGTTGGGGCAGTCAGTGATATGTGTGCCATACCAATGGCTATTGATGCGGTTGGTATGGGCGCAAAAGTTATCCGAAATGCCCAAATGGTTCGCTACGCTTCAACATTCCTATCACTCGCCAGCATGATAAAAGCTGGTGATGCCCAGCCAGAGGATAT
>DJJF01000041.1:3291-4878 GCA_002434005.1 Candidatus Saccharibacteria bacterium UBA6575
TGATGCCCAGCCAGAGGATATATCGTACGCCGGGGCTATCCTTACAAAAGTCGTCATCGATTCCGCCGGAAATCGTTCAAAAGCAGCCACCGACGGGTTTGCGTTCAGAAACGCAGCCTACGGGGATAGCAAACTCACCGAATCTGCCAGCATGGCACTCGGCGCCGGAGGGCTTGGCGGTAAATTACAAGGATTCTCAGGTAAGATATATAGTCTCGTTGGCGGCAAAGGGACGTGTAAGACATTAAACAATCCTTTCGTACAAGGTGGTCTCGCGTTATCGAGCCTCATTCCGGGTGTGCGTGCTGCCGGAGTTGCATTAACACCTGCTATTCGGGCATTGCTCGGCAGTGTTATTAAGAGTGTTGCTGCCAATGTAGCTGCATCGAAAATTCTTGGATATGTGATCGATATGGGTATCGATATGGTCTCGGGAGTCGGCGCCGATAGTAAGAATATGTACGGGGAGCTCGCAGGGGACTGGATCGGGTCAGGCACCGACGAAATGTTCTCAGGAGCAAACGGCATGGGTGGCGGGTTACCGCTTACTCCAGCCCAAGCAGTCGCACTAGAATCAAACAATAACCAAATGATCGCGGAATATAAAACATCCCAAACCGCTACAGCCAATCCGCTCGACGCCAACAACCCATACTCACTCGTTGGTATGACCTACCAATCACTCCTCAAGAACACTGGTGTCATCAATTCAACGTCGTCGCTACTCCTCGCACCACAAAAGCTCCTGCGTGCGGCATTTACTTCAAGTGTTTCTTCGGCGAGCGCCGTTAATCAGCGGACATATGACCAGTGTGAGGATTATAGGTACAAAGAAAACAATATCGCCGCTTCGCCGCTTTGCCATGTCGTGCGCGGCATACCGGTTGAATACATTAATCTCGATCCTCTGGCCGTTTCCGACTGGCTATTCGCTCGTGATCAAATCGATGAAGACGGAGCACCTATTAGTGGGAGTGACTATGCATCATTCATAGATAGGTGCTTTATGAATAAACTCGTTGGCGAAGACGAGGGCAATGGGGGGGACGGCGGCGACTGTCAAATAAAAGAATCTGATTCCGCTGAACGACAACAAACCAAAGGATACTACGCAGTCCACTTTGTCGATGAACGCCTAAGCAGTGTAGCCGAAAACGGGCTACCTACTGCTGAAGAGGCACAAGAATCTACTCAAGACGGCTCATCACTTCGACTTGCCACGTTCAATATCTTCCACAGTGACGGCCAAGCGAACGATGTCTGGACCGCTCGGTTACGTCGATCAATCGATGTTCTCAACTCGAATAACATTACCGTTGCCGGCTTACAAGAAGCCCGACCAAACCAGCAGCGAACCTTTAAAAATCTTGCCGGCAGCACCTATGACATCTACCCCGCACAAACCAATGCAGGGGGAACGGACGGATTCACCCCTAATCCAATTGTGTGGAATAAAAACTCATTTAGCCTCGTACCAGGAAGCGGCCAGCTGCGCGCGATAACGTACGACGGTAAGCAACTGCGGCACCTGGCTATCGTAAAACTTCAAGACAAGACCACCGGTCAGCAATTCTGGGTTATGAACAC
>DJJF01000041.1:5093-5527 GCA_002434005.1 Candidatus Saccharibacteria bacterium UBA6575
CACGACCCAGCTGATGTGCGCGACGGTAACACTGCGCAACAACGTGTTAATAATGCCAATCTATACGTTAAGGTATTCAACGAATTACTAGCACAGGGAATACCTGTCTATATGACTGGTGACTTCAACAACCGCTATTCACTCGGCGGGGGAAATGGTCCACTCGGCGGCCTGCGCGAAAATCTGACATATTGTATCTTAACGAATAATGGCAAAGTGTGGGATGCCTGGGATGCGGCCCAGGCACGAAGT
Source organism: Candidatus Saccharibacteria bacterium UBA6575 (assembly GCA_002434005.1). Lineage (GTDB taxonomy): Bacteria > Patescibacteriota > Saccharimonadia > Saccharimonadales > Saccharimonadaceae > UBA1020. The sequence continues at coordinate 5,346 of DJJF01000041.1, forward strand.
GGCCCATGTCCTTCAACTAGTGCGGGTCCTGCGAATAATGCGGTTGACCATATCTTTGTTGGTAAAGATTCCAAATCAACCGTCTCAAACTTCTCAGTATCGCCCATGGGCTTCCAAAACAACGGCTCAGACAGTCACGACACAATATTTGTTGATATTACAATCGCCGCTGAGAGCACTAC
>DJJF01000011.1:0-343 GCA_002434005.1 Candidatus Saccharibacteria bacterium UBA6575
GGTTGAATACGTTATTAAGATTAAGCAGGACATCCAAAGCTTAGATGCCGGTGTTGGGCGTGACGGCGACGGTGACGATGAAAGTACCCTCGGTGAGTTTATCGAAGACGAGGATTCTGTCACGCCAGAACAATCTGCCACAACGCAGCTGCTAAAAGAGCAGGTGCAATCGGTGCTTTCTACACTGAGCGACCGTGAGCAAAAGATCGTTCGTATGCGCTTTGGACTAGATAACGGCAAAAGCCACACACTCGAAGAAGTTGGTCAGGAATTTGCTGTCACACGTGAGCGTATTCGGCAAATCGAAGCTAAAGCTTTAGCTAAGCTTCGTAAGCACAAAGAT
>DJJF01000011.1:557-1707 GCA_002434005.1 Candidatus Saccharibacteria bacterium UBA6575
GCTTCGTAAGCACAAAGATGCCAAGAAACTGCACGAGTACCTGAAGTAGGAAACTGAACTAAAAAGTAGCCGCGTAATGCGGCTACTTTTTTAGTCGTAGAATTCAATATGTCGCAGTACGGTATCCATTTGCTCATGCAGCCAATCTAGGTCACGGTCGTTATGGATAAAGTAATCGGCAATCGCAATTGGGCCACCTTTTTCAAGGTTCTCAATCTCAGACCAATCCCTATCATCAACTTCCTGCGCGGTCATTGGACGCTCAGGTCGGTTGGCCATACGCTTCTTACGCTCATGTTTAGGAGTAACGATAGCGATCACTGTCATTTCACCAGGAAATTCGTGTTTCAGTACTTTATATTCACTCCATGAGTACAGACCATCGAATACAATCCGATGCTGGCCAGCGGCGATCAGATTACGAGCTTCGTCTGCAGCTCGCTTAGCAATAAATCCTTTCCCTTCTTTTACTCGTAGCTCTTCGCGGAATTTACGCTCAGGCTCCCAGTCTCCACGTCGTATGCCTGCTGCTTCCATTTCTTTGTACATAATCCCGCCAAAGTAGATTTTAGGTATATGTTTTTCAGTTAGGTACTCGACCGCCGAACTTTTACCACTGCCTGCTAATCCAACAAAGGCTACGATCTTCACATTTTTATCTGAACTCATTACACATAAGTATAGCAAAACCCTTACTTATGCTTGCCCTTAGACTCACCTTAGCGCTACAATTTCCGAAACAGATGGAGTTACGAGTATGTCCGAAGCACTGCAAACATATGAATTATTCGATGATCAAGACGAAGTACGCTCTCGTGAAGTGGGCACTAATGGCCTTTTTTCGAGCAGGGAAATCGCTGGCAGAGATAGCACGAATTTGTATCTTGAAGAAATCAGTCGGACGCCTCTGCTAAGTGCGGAGGAGGAGGTTGAGCTTTCGAAGACAATTGAAGCTGGTCTAGCGGCGCAGTATGCACTCGATAATGAATCTGTGAGTGATACAGGTGCCTCTAGAGAAGAGCTTGAGTGGTTGGCGGAAGAAGGCGAGCGAGCGAAGCTTCAGTTCACACAGGCGAATCTTAGGCTAGTTGTTTCGATTGCTCGAAAATATGGTGGATCGGGCATGCCTATGCTCGATCTTATCCAAGAA
>DJJF01000011.1:1856-2908 GCA_002434005.1 Candidatus Saccharibacteria bacterium UBA6575
GCTCGATCTTATCCAAGAAGGGAATGATGGGCTGATACGCGCAGTCCAGAAGTTCGATTACACGAAAGGCTATAAGTTTTCTACTTATGCAACCTGGTGGATTCGTCAGTCAATCACTAGGGGAATTCATAGAAAATCGCGGATTGTGACACTGCCAATCCATGTCGCTGAACAAGTGAGACAACTTGGTGGAGCAATGATCCATCTAGAGCGTAATCTTGGTAGGGAACCTGAACCCAGCGAAGTTGCTGAGGAGCTCGGGCTATCTGTTGAAAGAGTTATGAACCTCATGGCCTGGAGTCGGGATCATGTGAGTCTCGATCAAGGAGTCGATGACGATAGCGAAACCAGACTGATCGATCTATTGCATATCGAAAACACAGAGAGCCCAGAGGACCAAGCCATAGCACATGCTCAAAAGGAACACCTGGAGGATCTTCTGAGCTATCTCAAGCCTCGTACAGCGGAAGTTATGCGGCTACGTTACGGATTGGCGGACGGCAGAGAGCATAAGCTCAAGGATGTAGGTGCGTACTTAGGGATATCCGCAGAGCGTGTCCGTCAACTGGAACGAGAGGGAATAGCAATCCTGAAGAGAATCGAGGCCGGAGAGCAGGTTGAAAGACCGGAGCCAAAACCTGAACGACAAGTAGAACTGGGTAAGCGCGCGCTTCTGAGGATCCAATTAGGTGAAATGCTTCAGGCTGTAGGAGACAGGCTATCTGACGATCATGTTAGCGTTCTACAATCATACATTCGATCGTCTTCACAGAGGACAGCTGCCATTGAGCAGGGCGTGAGTACGGGGGCATTTGGAACTAAGTTCCGGCTGGCCAGGCAAGCACTAGATGCTGCGGTCATGGGTTAGATAGCTCGAAAAAGGTATACTACAAGATATGAGCAAACGATTGGTCCTGATCGATGGGATGAGTGTATTCTACCGCGGGTATTTTGCGATGCCTGGACTCAGCTTGCCCGACGGTACGCCTACGGGCGGCGTGTTTGGTTTTGCCAGTATCGCGATTGAAGTGATTAAAAAACTCGAACCCGAT
>DJJF01000011.1:3096-4219 GCA_002434005.1 Candidatus Saccharibacteria bacterium UBA6575
AAAACTCGAACCCGATTATGTTGCTGTGGCGTGGGATAAATCGAAGACCGCCACGAGTAAGCGAAAAGAAATTTTTCCTGAGTACAAAGCAGGTCGTACGCGCCCACCCGATGATTTTTTTGCGCAGATTCCGCTCCTGCATGACTTACTCGAAAGCTTTGGCTGGCCATTAATTGAAATCGACGACTACGAGGCAGATGACATTATTGGTACGATTTCAGTTGCCGCAGCCGATAAGGATATTGAAACCTGCATTGTGAGTGGTGACTACGATATGATGCAGCTACTCTCGAAACACACGAGCGTCTATATCAACAAGAAGGGAAGCGATATGATGCGCTTCACTGAAGCCGAATTTGAAGAGAAGTACGGCGTGAAGCTCGCGCAATTTGTAGATTACAAGGCTCTTGTGGGTGATTCGAGCGACAACATTCCAGGTGTTAAAGGAATCGGACCAAAGGCGGCTCAAGCACTGCTTGGTGAATACGACACGCTCGACGGTATTTACGAACATATCGATGAGCTAAAGGGCGCCCAGAAGACTAAGCTCGAAACCGATAAGGCGAATGCTCTGATGAGTCGTGAACTCGCCAAGATATTCTGCGATGCACCGGTTGAACTAGATTGGAAAGAAGCTGATATCAACCAAACTGATTTACCAGCAGTCGCAAAAAAACTCAAAGACCTGGAATTTCATTCGCTTATCAAACGGCTACCTAAACACATGCAGGAAATTGCCGATACCAGTTTGTACTTCCATGAAGCCGATGAAGTGAATCTAAAAGAAATTGAGTGGCCAGAAACACCGAGCATCGACGGACCATTCGTGCTGCATTTAGCAGACGATGAATTGTGGGCATCGTTCACACCAACCACCATATCGCATACCAAACTTGATCAAGTAGACAATTCGTTCTGGCGGGCTGTCGAATTTGGTACGGTAATTTCATACGACGTAAAAGATCTATATCATGCGTTGGCGAAACAAAACATCAAGGTGCGCTTTAGTGATTTACATGACATCCGCCAGGCGGCATTCCTACTTGATCCACTGCGCCGTGATCGTTCATTAGCTGGCCTAATTGGTGGAGAATTGGCGAGCCCAATCGAAGAAGCAGCTGCT
>DJJF01000011.1:4398-4942 GCA_002434005.1 Candidatus Saccharibacteria bacterium UBA6575
CGAAGAAGCAGCTGCTATGCGCCAAGTATACGGATGGCAAACAAAAGCCTTCGAAGAAAAACCTAAGGTGAAGGATATCGCTGATCGTTTTGATTTCCCGTTGATTTATCATTTGTTCACCATGGAGCACCAGGGCATCAAGCTCGATACCGCTGTGCTGAAGAAAATGAGCAAGGAGCTCGGCGATAAGTACGACAGCCTCGAACAAGAAATGTACAAGCTGGTTGGCGAAGAGTTCAATATCGGTTCACCAACACAGCTTTCTGAAGTACTGTTTACGAAGCTGGAGCTTCCAACTGCAGGTATAAAGAAGGGTAAAACTGGGTATTCAACGGGCCAGAAAGAACTCGACAAGTTACGCGGGCTGCACCCGATTATTGAACTAATCGAACAAACACGGGAGCTATCTAAATTAAAGAATACGTATGTCGATACGCTGCCTGAACAAATTGATGAGAACTCAAAACTTCACACCACGTTCAACCAGGACGTCGCGGCAACCGGTCGCCTAAGTAGTACAAGCCCAAATCTGCAGAACATTCCA
>DJJF01000007.1:0-256 GCA_002434005.1 Candidatus Saccharibacteria bacterium UBA6575
GTCCAAGATCACCTGCATACGGTGGATTTGGCTTGAGAAACAGCTTAGGATCAGCCGTGAGTTCGGATATTTTTCCATGGCTTGACCCATAGACACCTGGATGTCGAATTCGCCGTGGTGATGCGTACCGTCTGATTCACAGTTGGTACTTTCGTTCATGAGCAGTAGAATGCCTTCTTTGGCAGAAATTTCGGTCAAACGCTCGAGGTCGAACTTCTTACCATCAACCGGATCCTCTTCAAAACGCCAGTCACCG
>DJJF01000007.1:441-10113 GCA_002434005.1 Candidatus Saccharibacteria bacterium UBA6575
AAAACGCCAGTCACCGGTGTCAACAAGCACGCCAACTGGCGTACGCACAACGACTGCCGTTGCATCTGGAATCGAGTGGTTCACACGTACTAATTCGATACTAAAGCTGTCGCCTAATTGCACACGCTCGTGCAGCTCTGGGTTCAGTTCGTAGTATTCAGGTTCGTAACCACTGGTTGATTCTTCCATGGTGCGCTTAACCATGCCAAGTGTGAATTTGCTTCCATATACCGGCGCTGGGATGCGGTGTGCCATGTGACGGTAGGCGCCAATGTGGTCTAGGTGACCGTGGGTGAAAATTTGGCCACGAATCTTATGCTTGTTAGCTTCGAGATAGCTGATATCAGGGGTAATGTAGTTGATTCCTGGGTAGTCGGAACCTGGGAATAAGAAGCCCATATCAATGATGATAATGTCGTTCTCGTATTCGATAGCCATACAGTTTTTACCGATACCCATTTCACCAAGCCCACCGATTGGCATGATCTTGAGCTTAGGTCCGTTAGTCTGCTTGGCGCGCTTTTGGTCGGCTAGACTGAACTGCTTACCGTCGTAGCCGTTATAAATGCTTTTATTTACCGGTACGTTAATGATGTGCTGCGATGCTCGCAGATTAACATCTTCAGAGGTACGACGCTGCGCGCGGAATACTTCCCCACGACGCGTATTGGTGTTGTTAAGCACCGTGTTGTCTGATTTTCGTTTTTGCTGATTAGGCCGCTTCGACATATCGTCGCCCTGCGGCTTAGCGAGTCTTCGTTGACCCATAGATTGTTTTTCTCCTTAGTTTGTAGAAAATTATTTGATTTCAATATGAAATGTTACAAGACAAGGGTTTCAGACGATTTTCTGCGGAATGTCCCCTTCTTAGTGCTTCTAAATATAGCAGTTTTAGCTTAAAAAAGCAATATTAGAGCTTCTTAATTACCTCTGGTACGTTGAGAAAGTCGTCAATTAATGTTTGACGTAATCCTCCGTTATATAGGGCGGCAGCTGGGTGGTACAGCGGCACAATTAGCCACTCATGTTCGGTATTGTCATGGTATCTCACGTGTTTACGCACGGCGTGACCATGAACCTCACTTATTTTGGCATCAGGCAAGAAGAACTCCATGCTGTGGCGACCTAACGTCACAATAGCTTTGGGATCGATAATTTCAAGTTGCCTGGCAAGATATGGCCAAAACGCCTGCTTTTCTTCCGGAAGCGGATCGCGGTTGTTCGGTGGGCGATATTTCACGATGTTTGTAATGTACACATCTGAACGATCCATGCCGGCTGCAGCGAGCATTTCATTTAAGAACTTGCCCGCAGCGCCAACGAACGGGAGGCCTAGCTCGTCTTCATTTTTGCCAGGCGCCTCACCAATAAATATGATGTCAGCATTTGGGTTCCCGTCACCCATGACTAAATTCTGAGCCTGTGCCGCTAGATCAGGTGTAATATTCGCAGCTAATATCTTCTGCCGTACTTCATCGAGCAGGTCTTGCTTCGATGCATCTGGCATATCACTTAGCGGCTTTTGCTTTGTCATCGAGCAGCTTAATAAGGTCGTTTAATTCCCCGTTGAAGCTGGCTTCTTTAACAAATTTACTTAAATCTTCGGCTGGGTTTGCCTTAGTGTAATCGGAGCCTAATTGTTTAATTCGCTCACCTGCTTTATCGGTGTCGTATGTCTTTTTTTCAAGTCCATCGAATACCTTCTGACGCTCAGTTACGATACGCTTAAACTCCTTGCCATACTCTGCGATCGGCGTAACCGCTGACTTGGCTACAATAGCCAGGTCTTCAAGGCACGGCTCAGCCGCTTGGCGGTGTAGTGCGGCGTATTTAGTGAGGTCTTCGCCAGCTTGATCATTAATCTGGAATACTTTTACGCAGGTAGCGAACGATGATTTGTATGCCGGATAGGTGGCAGCGTAGCCTTTGATGTACGAGTCGTACTTAGCTTCTTGGGCTGCATATGTATCGAAAGCTTTTTTAACATCTTTGTCTCGCACTACGAGGCTCGATTTTACTTCTTTCGCCAGTGATGCACGTGCATTGATAGCGTCGTCTACCTTTTTCTTTTCGGCGCTGGCTGATTCTGCAAGGTTAGGTTGCACTACACCAGCACGGCTCTGTTCATTCACTTTAGTAATAAAATCACCAAGTAATGCGGAGCCGCTGTAGGTTGAGATCTTATCAGCTTTTTTATTGGCATCCGCAAAATCCTGCTTGCTAGGTTGTTGCCACAGGGCGAAATACAAAATAGTAAGGATTCCCGCAATCGCGGCGAGAGCGATCAGTCCGACAATCATCAAAGTTTTTCGGTTCATTTGCTTCATACGTTCGGCCTCCTGAAGGTATTAGTCTGCTTCCTATTATACCGGACCTGCTGTTGCACCTTAAGTTCCGCTTAGGTTTTTGCCATAGCATGAATGATGCCAATTACTTGATCGGAGATGTGCAGTCGATCGCCTCCGCGCCAAGTGCTTTCATCTTTTGTTGATACGGCTGGACATAGCTCAGTATCCGAACAAGTTCGTGAGCGTTTTTTCCGTAACCACCTTCCCTGCCAGCAATTCGCTCACGTACTGTGGCTTCGTTTGGGTATTCCAAAAGTAACACCTTGTCAAACATACTCACGACCTTCCGCATCCTGGCAAAACTGCCGAATACCAGCACTACTTCAGATGGGTGAGCGTCAAAAAGTTTTTGGAGTTTTTCTGTATCAACTGCCCACTCTGCTACAGCATGCCAATCTTCATCCTCGGGGTTGTACGGAAGAATTTCATCAGTTTCTGCATGACGCCAGACAGCGTAGCCGTCGTCGATATCGACAGCTACGAACCCTTTGTCTTTGAATAGTTTGTAAAGCGTCGTCTTACCAGAGCCCGCGACACCGGTAACCAGTACACGCTTAGCCATTATGGTCTATTGCTCGGCGTCCTTAAGACTCAAGGAAAGTCGGCCGCGCTCGTCGATGCCAGTCAGCTTAACTTTAACCATTTGACCTTCGGCAAGCACGTCGGTCACCTTTTCAACTCGCTTGTCTGAAAGCTGGGAGATATGAACCATACCGTCAGTTCCTGGCATGATGTTCACAAACGCGCCGAAGTCTTTGATGGAAACGACTTTACCCTCGTAAATGCGACCAACTTCTGGTTCTTCAGTTAGGCCGCGGATCCATTCCAACGCCTTCTCAATCGAAGCAGCATCGTTTGATGCAACGGTAATTAGGCCGTCATCCTTAATATCGATTTCAGCACCGGTTTCGGAAGTAATTTTGTTGATAACTTCCCCACCCTTACCAATGATGGCACCAATTTTTTCTGGGTTAATCTTAATCTTCTCAATGCGTGGAGCGTACGGGCTCATTTGGGTGCGCGGTTCGGCCAGTGTCGTAAGCATATGCTCTAGAATATGTGCTCGGCCTGGAGTGCTGGCACGGATCGCTTCGGCAAGCACTTCCACTGGTAAACCATGAAGCTTCATGTCCATTTGTACAGCCGTAATACCGTTTTTGGTACCAGTTACCTTAAAGTCCATGTCGCCCGCAAAATCTTCGGCATCGGCAATGTCACTTAGAACATATGGCTTATCACCGTCCATCATGAGGCCCATGGCGATTCCGGATACTGGAGCTTTTAGCGGCACACCAGCGTCCATTAGTGCCAGTACCGAACTACAGGTAGCAGCCATACTGGTTGAACCATTCTGACTCATGATTTCGGTAACGCTGCGGATGGCATACGGAAACTCTTCTTCAGTTGGAAGTACAGGTAGCACGGCGCGTTCAGCCAAGTAGCCGTGTCCAATTTCTCGGCGGCCCGGGCTACCAAGACGACGCACTTCACCAACGGTGTAACCAGGTGCGTTGTAATGGTGCATGTAGCGTCGCTCACCGTCGGTGACTTCCATGGTGTCGACCATTTGCGAGTAACTGAGCGGTGCTAGCGTAACAATGTTCATACCCTGGGTAACACCACGGGTAAACAGGCTTGAGCCGTGTGTGCGCGGCAAAATACCAACCTCTGAGCTGAGCTGACGGATTTCGTCGAGTTTACGGCCGTCTGGACGAGTCTTAGATTCAACGATCCCTTTACGAACATCTTTATGAACAGCCATAGTGAAAGCTTCGTCGTATTCGTCCTTTAATTCCGCGTAGTCATCACCGTGCTTTTCAGTCATGTCCTCATGGAATTTCCAGCGCAGCTCGTTCACCATTTCGTTGCGCTCTGGGTATGCCTTGCGGAGCTTTTCACCGAGCTTGTCGTGCGCCCATTCATCCACTTCTTTTTGAATGTCTTCGTTTGGCAACACTAGTTCGTATTCCATTGGAGCGGTAGCTAGCTTTTGGGCTAGCTCTTTTTGCAGTGCAATCGCTGGCTGCATTGCCTTGTATGCCCAAGCGATAGCGTCAATCACCACATCTTCTGATACTTCATTAGCGCCAGCTTCTACCATGACGACACCGCTTTCGATACCGGCAACAACAAGATCAAGGTCGCTTTGCTCACGTTCTTCTGGGCTTAAGAATGCTTTGAACTCACCATTTACTCGGCCAACGCGAAGACCGGCAACCGGGCCGTCGAATGGTGCGCCACTGATGCTTAGTGCTGCGCTTGCGGCGGTCATTGCAATCATGTCTGGGCGGAACGCAGGATCCATAGAAAGGACACTCGCGACTACCTGTACTTCGGCGCGAAATCCTTTCGGGAACAGTGGTCGGATAGGACGGTCAATAATACGACCAATCAAGATCGCTTCGTCGCTTGGTCGGCCTTCACGTTTGATGAACCGTGAGCCAGAAATCTTGCCAGCTGCATACATTTTTTCTTCGTAGTCAACTGATAATGGGAAATAATCCAGCTGAATAGGCCGGCTCCCAATTTGGGTGGTTCCAAGAACTACCGTGTCGCCGTACTTTACCAGTACACTCGCGGTAGTTCTAAAGCCAACACGGTTGACCTCTAATGTTAGTGGTTGCCCACAAAAATCACCGGAAACAGAGATAATCTCTTTCCCAGTCGGGTTAATAGTACTCATATAGAGCCTCCTTTTTGTTAGCGGAGAGTAACAGGTGCGAATGCTCTTTAAGCGCTCGTATCTATCACCTTCCGCATTAATACACTTCTATTATAGCAAACAGTGGTAGATCTAAGCTACGTCGCGGCGACGGAAGCAGATTATACCAATAACAAGCAGAACAGACGTAATTACCCCAAACACAGAGATATCGCTCAGTTCAACGCCACTCTTTACGATGTCGACCGCTGGGAAATAGTGCAGCAGCGACAGCTTCTCAAAATCTGCCAGCCAATCCACTGCTTGGCCAAACGTGCTCAATATAAAGCTGCCGATAATGGTAAGAATCGCGACACCTGTTGCTGCCGCACGCTTACCAGTCGCTAGACCGATCGCAAACGGAATTGTTCCAAACGTCACCATTACAAGGAGTGTCATACCTGATAGTAGCGCCATGTGCTCAATCGAGATTTCGGCTGGAATATCGATAAACGGCAACACGACGTAAATACCGGCAGCCATGCCAATCACAATCATAATCATAATCAGCAGCATGGCCAGCCACTTTTGGATAAACACTTTGCTGCGTGACACCGGCAAGCTTAGAATCGTGCGTAGCTCCCCTTTTTCTTCATCGCTCACAGACAACCCAAGGCCAAGAATAATCGCCATAATACCAGCGATTAATGGCACACGAATATCGAATAGTTGCGAGGCAATGTAGGTGTCAAATTGGCTTAAGTCACCCAAGTTACCTATCAAACCCTTAAAGGCTGGCGGCATGTTGGCCAGCAGTGAATCAATCGCGCCATCTTGATGCATTGCTGGGTAAAAGCTTGCAAGAAGTGCTGCAATGGCTGCAAAGCCAAGTGTCCAGCCAATCAAGAAGAACCGTTTTTCATGCAACGTTTTGGTAAACACCGAACTCATCATGATTCACCCTCCTCGTTCTCACCTGTTTCGGCTTCGTACAGCGAGCTGAATGCGCCTTCGAGGTTGTACTCGCTCACTTCGACATCCTGAAGTTTCTTAATACCAGCGAGCCACCGCTGCAACAACTCAACATCGCCCTTATACACGAACCGAAGTGTGGTCACGTCATCGGTCTCGGATGATTCAACAGACTCAGCGCCGCGTGGTGGTTTTGTGTGGACATACCCCGTTCGAATCACGACATGCTTACCGCTATTTTTTAGCAGCTCCTCTTTCATGAGATCCTGCACAATCTGACCATGACTCATCAGCATAATTCGGTCGCAAACCTCAGTTACTTCTTGCAAGTAATGTGACGACATAAAGACTGTTTTGCCTTGTTTGCTCAACTCTCTCACATAGTCTAAAAACGTTTCTTGCATTACAGGGTCAAGACCGCTGGTTGGTTCGTCGAGAACAATCACATCTGGATCGGTGGCAAACGCCGCCACCAGTGCAATCTTTTGCTTGTTTCCACGAGATAAGTTTCGGATCTTTTTGTTCAGTTGCGGCTTAAATCGCTTTAGGAGCATTGCGGTTGTTTCGGTGTGGTCACCTTGCGACTGCGAGAGTAGGAAGTCGAGGTATTGCTCACCGGTTAATCCACCCGGAAGCTCCATATCACCAGCGGCATACCCAATACTTCTATGAACCTTATGAGCACGGCCCGTGGAAACATGCTGCCCAGCAACAGATATATTACCTTCGCTCACCGATATAAAACCCATGAGCATACTAATAGTCGTGGTCTTGCCCGCGCCGTTTGCGCCAACAAACCCAACAACTTGACCCTCCGGAACACTGAACGTTATATCGTGCACCGCTTTAAAACGGCCAAATCGTTTTGTTACTCCCTGAACATCAATCGCTGGTTGCATATCGCTCATGGCTTAAGTATATACCCCCACAAAAGAAAAAACTCCGCTTCTATTTGCGGAGTTTTAACTTTGCGACAACGGCCTTGTAGGCTTCGAAGTCTCGACGCTCAAGGTATTTTAGCAGTCGTTTACGACGGCCAACCATCTGAATCAAGCCGCGGCGAGCCATGTGATCGCCCTTGTTGTTCTTCAAGTGTGCAGTAATTTCCTTGATGCGAGTAGTCAGGATTGAAACCTGAGCCTGTGGGCTACCGACATCCGTCTTGTGGGTACGGGTAAGGTCGATCGCCTTATTCTTGTCCTCTTTTGTAATCATCAAGGGTGTATTGTACCAGAGAACGAGAGGTCCATCAAGCTCAGTACAGTAGCCGTTAAATCGTACTGCCTAATCTTGTACCTATTTTTCGTGCAAGTTCTCTGCGATTTTCGCATGAAAGAGCCGTTATGCCAGCTTGGTCTTCAATTTCAGCTCGCACGCGAGAGTTCTCGACAATGTTCACGATGTCACCGCTAGGAAGTGATGGATGCTTTGCTTCATAAGCACTCGCCAACGCTGTCTCGCCGATACCGACACAAAAGTTGCAACGATTACCGATAGCAAAACATTCTTCTTTGGTAGCCATAATATTCTATTATATCAATTTATTGTTAATAAGTCAATATCCTAGATATCTGTTAACTCTGATGCATCTTCGATTTTTAGCTCGCTGATGACTGTCCGGCGTAGCGCTGAACAGTACGCACCTACTCCGAGCTCCTTACCAATATCCTCAGCTAGACTACGGATATATGTACCGGAACTAACGTGTGTGCGGATTTTCAACTCCGGATATGAATAGTCCACCACTTCAAGGGAATGAATATGCACCTGTCGGGCTGGAATATCTACTTCTTGGCCCTTACGCGCTAATTTATACGCACGCTGGCCGTTGATCTTTATAGCGCTAAACGCTGGCGGGGTTTGCGTGATAGGCCCAGTGAACATACTGATAGCCGCTTCTACAGCCGCATCTGGCGGCATTTCATCGCTGACATGAGTTAACTCCCCTTCTGGATCGCCAGTATTGCTCGTATATCCCAGTGTTATCGTCGCTTCGTATGTTTTGTCCTGCTTCAAGAATTCGTCGGACTGTTTTGTCGCGTCACCGAGCAAAATGATAAGAAGCCCTGTCGCAAATGGATCGAGAGTGCCAGCATGCCCAATCCGTAGTTGCCGCTTTGTGGGCTTAACACCCTGAGCGTTGAATGCAGCCCGGCGCATACCGCGAATTTTGGCAACTACATCAAAACTCGTCCAACCCGCAGGTTTGTCGATCAGCAAGATTCCGTCATCGGTAAGTTTCATCGATACCTAGTATACTGGACAGTATGAAACGAGTGACCGTAGGAATATTTGCCCACCCTGATGATGAGAGCTTTGGGCCAAGTGGTACCCTACTTAAAATGGTTCAAGATGGTGTAGATGTTCACCTGTTACTGATTACCGACGGCGAAGCCGGAACCAATCCTTCTAACGCACCAGATCTTGGCAAAGTTCGCCTTGATGAATGGTCACGCGCAACCGAGTTGATCGGCGCAAAAAGCACCGCTCCTTTACACTTCCCAGACGGGGAACTTTCTCACAGTATGCATATCGCGATTGGCGCAGCACTCCATGCCGAGATGCACCGCATCATAGAAAGCTACAGCGAACCGATTGAGCTTTCGGTCATGACATTTGACCTATTAGGCCTAACTGGACACCTGGACCATATCGCAGCTGCATACCTTGCCACGCACCAGTTCTACGGCCTCAAGAATGATACGCCACCGAATGTGACCGTTGGTGAACTATGGTACTACTGTCTGAGCCGTGAGCAAGCACCGAATACTGAGTGGACTGATTATTACATGCCAATTGGCCGTGATGAATCGCATATTAACCGAGTTGTAGACGTATCCGACGTACTCATACGTAAATACGCGGTTATAGATGCCCATGTAAGCCAGGTTCACGACGCTAATGCGCAAAAGCAGCTCGGCGATGAGCTGCTTTCGAGCGAACATTTCCGCGTCGTTTCGTAGGCTATTGCCCAGGAATCTTAAACTGGTTTGGGTCGTTAGTTTCAGGCTGTGGAACTGGCGCTGGCACATCAACTGAGGACGTACCAAATATTTGCCCAAGCTGTTCAGGCGGCGTAGGGCCCTGCGGCGCTGGGAATGTTGGCAACGGCGGTGGCGGTGGAAGCTGTGAGAAATCAACTGGCGTAGGTGCTGGTGGTGGCGCGATATCTGGCGCGCTAAACGGCGCTGCCGATACTGGTGCAGCCTGCTCTTGAACGGCCTCTTCTACGGGCGTAGGCTCTGGCTGGAATACAGGCGCAGGCGGCGCAGGAAGCGGCGTCGCCTCATACGCGAGTTCGACAGCTGAACGAGCTTCACTATGCTCATCTAGCTCGGTGTGGCGATTTTTCTTATCAATATCAGCCAGTGTTTCCATCGGTGGCAACGACGATACGTCTTCTTGCGGCTCAGGCTGTGGTGCAGGTTCTTCAATTGGCGCAGCAACTGCCTCTGCTGAAGCTTGGGTAGGCTCCGCGAAGATATCAACAACCGATTGCTCTTCAGCGTCATCAGCCGTAGCGTTGAATGGCGACTGGAAGGTTGGTTGGTTGTCGCCAACATATTTGCTACCGCCGTGGCTCAAGATTGTTTTGTTGCGATCGGCTTCGAGCTCGTGCTCTTTGTCATGCTGGGCCTGTTCAGCTGTGGCGTTCAGCGTCCCACCCATAGACGGCTCATCGGCTTGATCTTCTTTGGTTTTGGTATTTTC
>DJJF01000021.1:0-344 GCA_002434005.1 Candidatus Saccharibacteria bacterium UBA6575
CGAATCTCGCCCTCTCCGCCATGTGACATATAAGCCCCTTACGTAAGGAGCTTTTTGTTTGGCAAATTTCAGACCCGTCTCAAAAAGGGTTTAGTACAGATACTAGCCAGGTCTGTCGTGAAAGACGCAAGACAGCGGTCTAACATGTCTTGGGCGATGTCGTATTTACAATTTGATATAAAATTGAGTCTACTATTAGGCATTTATAACAGTGGTCCGGAGCCAGGACTTGTAATAGGTTGTTAATCATTGTGCTTTTTACGTTTTAGGGCCTAGTAGCGTTGCTTATACAATAAGCATTAGTTATACTGAAGGTGACTACTTGTCAATAGTGTCTGAGGTAA
>DJJF01000021.1:634-983 GCA_002434005.1 Candidatus Saccharibacteria bacterium UBA6575
ACCAATGGCCCGTAAACAAAATGATGATTTATTAATTGAGGATGAACTCGCCGCAGCGTTTTTGAACGACGACGAGCTTAGCCAGCAGGACGAAGCCCCGCAATCGGCGCCGCAAGGCAGCGACGATAACTGGGATGAAGGGGAAGAGGACTTTCCTGGCCAGCTGGCAGTTGATGTCTACGAGACAGAAGAGAAGCTGGTCGTTAAGGCTCGCACAGCAGGCGTAAACAAAGAAGACCTAGATGTTAGCATCTCTGACGGTATTCTGACTATCAGCGGTACGCTATCGAGTGGCGATGACAGTGATGCGACCAACTGGCACATTCAAGAATGTTACTGGGGCGAATTC
>DJJF01000021.1:1127-5331 GCA_002434005.1 Candidatus Saccharibacteria bacterium UBA6575
GAATGTTACTGGGGCGAATTCAGCCGAACAGTTGCACTGCCAGTTGCCGTTAAGGAAGATGAAGTCGAAGCCATGCTGAAGGACGGCGTCCTCACTATCAGCTTCGGTAAGGTCAAGCAGGAACAAGCAAAGAAGATTACGATCAACTAGTTGTAATCAAACACTACTATATACCGCCCCTACAGGGCGGTATATTTTCATATTCGTATGTATAAAAGAATCGCCGGTTTATGTCCGGCGATTCTTGCTGTAGTCGTTCTATGTATTACGATGCGACAAAGCTGTCGAGTACGAAGTTAACCACTGCATACGCGAGTAGGGCAACGACGATACCGATAACTGCATACAGAATCGTGTTTTTTGCGCTGGTCACTGCAGTACTGTCACCACCAGAGATCGTGTAACGAACACCGCCGATAATTAGCATGATAACCGCAACTGCACCAATCAAGAAGAGTAGTACGTTGGTAATGGTTCGAAAAATACCGTTTTGGTCGAACAGGTTCTCGCTTTGGTCGTCGCTCTTAGCAGACTGTGCACCGTCTTGGATGCCGCCAACTGCGAATGCAGACTGAGCAACAAGTGGGGTGGCCGACAAGCTAAGCGCTAATGCCGGTACGACCAGAAGGCCTTTCAGTGATTTTTTGATTGATAGTTTCATATTTCGTATTCCTTTCTAGGTAATCTTGCTCTTGTTATATCAAATATGCGAACACTTGTTAAGAGTACTTTTGTTACGCTGGTCCGCCGCTCGCTCCACTCGGTATAAATGACTGGAGAACAAAGTTAACAATCGCGTACGCAAGCAGTGCAATGACGAGACCAACGACCGCGTACAAAATCGTGTTTTTCGCGCTGGTCACCTGAGAAGAATCACCATTTGATATTACGTAGCGAAGACCACCGATGATAATCATAATCACCGACACTGCACCGATAATAAACAGGAGTACACGAGTAACTATTTCGATAGTCGCGCGGAGCCCTGTCGGCTGTTGATTACTTCCCGCACAGTCAGCCCCTTCATCGATGCCAGATACTTTATCACCCGCACTACATGCAGCCGAAACTTGCATAGGCGTAGCAGTCGCAACTAATCCGAGTGCGATGAGAGGCACCGCCAGCAGGCTTACTACCGTTTGTTTAAGTGTCATCGTATTATTTCCTACCTGTTTTCCTAAAATTGAGCCACAACAAAGTTTACAATTGCGTATCCGAGAAGCGCGACTACCAGGCCGATAACTGAGTACAGCACTGTGTTCTTTGCGGCTGTTATCTGGCTAGAATCGCCATTACTCAGTACGTAGCGAAGGCCACCAAGTACGATCATAATGACCGCAACCGCTCCAACTACAAAGAGTAGTACATTTATCACGTTAGCTATTTGTGGCTTAAGTTGCTGTCCTTCGCCGCCAGCAGTATTAACACCCTGACCAACTTGATCTGCAGGATTAACCGCATAGGTTGTAGCTATCGGTAGGGCGCTTAGTCCAAGCAAGGTAGCCAGTACAAGTGCAGCGGTGATAAGTTGTCGTTTGATTGATTTCATAGTGTCTCCTTTAAAACTGTGCCACCGCGAAATTAACTATTGCGTAGGCGAGCATCGCAACCACAAGGCCGATAACTGAATACAACACTGTATCTTTCGCCGATTTAATCTTTGATGAGTCGCCGTTACTGAGAATGTAGCGCAAGCCGCCAACGATAATCATGATTACCGCTATGATACCGACTGCAACAAGCAGGGTACTGATGATATCTCGAACAGGCTTTTGCACGGATTCAGAGCTGTTCTTACATACTTCGGAAGTTGCGTCTTTGCCTTCACAGCCCTTGAACACATTGATCGCCCCCGCAGCGGGTGCCATAACTGATGTCAGTCCGAGCACCATAGCGAATGTCACCAGTATTGTTTGTATGTATCGCTTCATGTGGTTAACCACCGATCCTTCCTACTACGTAATTTGTCAGGACGAATGCCAGCATAACGACGGCCAGTCCAACGATAGAGTATAGTATACCGTCTTTGGCACGTTTTACCTTACTTGCATCACCCTGTGATATGACATAAAAGATTGCGCTAATGATAATCACGATTACTGCCGCAATTCCGGCCGCGATGTAGGCAGTATTAAGGACACCGTTAATCACGCTATCGGCTTCGAGCTTTGGTACGCCGGCGCCTCCCGCTGAAATTTTTGTTGCCAAGAAGTATAGTGACTGCATGTTACCTTAAGTTACTCGCTATTAAGTTGACGATTCCTATCGACATAATCGATATAGCAAGCCCGATAACGGCGTTGAGTATAATTTTGCGGCCCGAAGTTATGCGATCCGGTGATCCACCCGAGGTAAGGTATTTGAACCCCCCGAAAATGATATAGCCGACAGCTGCGTATCCAACTAGCATTAGTCCAATTTCAATGATATTGAGAACGATTGTAAATATAAAGTCAGACAGCCCGTTTTCACCGGACCCAGGCTGCTTTACATTGCAGTCGCCGTCGAGCAGGCCATCGTACCAAGCAGGGAAGCCGAGAAAATTCGACGTACAAGCCGCATACGCCGTAGGCGCAAGCACCACACCACTCATACCGAACCCTGTCAGCATGATCATGAGCCCTACTATAGTGCGTTTAACTCGTTCGATCATGAGAATATACCTCCGGGGATCAAGAAGTTGAGCGCTGCATACATGAGCGCAAACATAACGAGTCCAATCACGACATTCTGAATAATACCGGTGGCCTTTTTCACCTGATCAGCCTTATCTTCTGCAGTTGTATATAGAATCGCACCGTAGACGATGCCACCAACAGCTAAAATACCCACGCCGGCTGTCATGATATTCAGCGCAATCAGCAGGAGTGCCCATATTCCATTGTTCTCAACATCATTACCGCTGTTATCGGCATCGCACGAGATAATAGCAGTGTCAGCTCCTCCGCAATTTGCCGCGTATGCAGCATTCGGAGCTGCGAACAATACAGTGCCAGCAAACAGAAGTGGCAAGATAAGAAATGCTGTTATTTGTTTTATGTTCATAACTACCTGTACGATACGATATAAGGTCGATTCCTGCAAGGTTTTGCCGTATTTTTTACGGCCAACTAAAAGGGTGCCGGGTATTGACTTTTTCTCTGTAAAATGATAGAATTCAAGAGTTATGTGGGAAACTCTCTTCAGAGCTCCGCGCGGTAGTTATAGCCAGCGGAAATTCAGCCACGTGCTGGTGACGTTCCTCGTTGCCGTTTTTGGGTACCTATTTGCCACAACTCCTACAGCATTCGCTGCCGACGAGGCCACCTGGGACGGCGACTTAATTACGTTTGAAGGCAAAAACTTTCAGCGAATAGAAAACAGCGAAGCGCCAGCTGAATTCCAGGGAAGTGCCGGTATATACCGAGGCCTCGACCCGCTACAGGGCACAATCCCTGTGAGAGTCTACTTCATCTATTTCTCCTCTACGGCCGATGACATCAAAGCCGAAAAGGAAGCGACCTACAAGGTCTACCTATCAACAAGCCTAAGCCCACCATATCAACTGCAAGAACCTGCCGCCGAAACCAGGACCATTTCCGTTGGGAGCCCCGAAGGCGAATCTGGTGAAGGCGATGGGGAGGATGCCACATCCTGTGCCGTCGAAAACGTCGGCTGGATCGTGTGTAGCCTCGGTAATTGGATCGCCAGTGGTATCGATATCGTCTACGATGCTATGAAAACGTTCCTAACGGTTCAAGAACTCACTAGTAACGGCTCGAGCAGCCTGTACAAGCTTTGGGATGTTATCCGTAACTTCGCCAACATCTGTTTCGTCATAGGTTTCCTTGTCGTCATATATAGCTACCTAGCCGGTGGCGGCTTTAATGGGTATGAAATCCGCAAGATCATACCGCGTATTGTTGTAGCGGCCATACTCATAAATATCTCGTTCTGGATCTGCTCACTCGCCGTAGACCTATCGAATATCATCGGCATATCCCTTCAAGACCTGCTCATGAATATTCGCGACACTGCGGTCGTCGATCCCGATAACCCTAACGTCAATGTTGGTTGGGGTGAACTAACAGCCTATATCTTCTCCGGTGGTGCCATTGGCGGGCTAGCGTTCCTTGCCGCCACCGGTGGTTCTATCGCTTCATTCGGGTTCTTGCTACTTGGCGTTTTGATAATAGTCGTGTTCGCACTATTCGTTGCCTTCATC
>DJJF01000021.1:5444-11490 GCA_002434005.1 Candidatus Saccharibacteria bacterium UBA6575
ATTCGTTGCCTTCATCATCCTGGCGGCTCGTCAGGCAATCATCATCATTCTTATCGTCTTATCTCCACTAGCATTCGCAGCCTTCATTCTGCCGAACACCGAAAAATGGTTCGACCGCTGGCGCAGCACATTTACTACGCTTCTCGTATTATTCCCGATCTTCTCCCTCTTATTTGGTGGCTCTCAACTCGCAGGTGCCGCCATAATTCAAAACGCCAACAACTTAGCAATTATGCTATTCGGTCTTGCCGTACAGGTTGTACCACTTGTTATCACGCCACTCCTTATCCAATTCTCAGGTAGTCTGCTCGGTCGTATTGCTGGCATCGTGAACAATCCAGGTAAGGGTGTTGTTGACCGCTCTCGCAACTGGACAAAAGATCGCCAGGAGCTGCACCGTCAAAAGAACCTGGCGCAGCCGAATACAAAATACAATCGGTTAAACATTGCCCGCCGCGGTGCGCAGCGTATGTACGCCAAGGATGCTGCTCGTAAACAAAGACTTGAGGCCTACAAAGAGGGAGCAGAGAACCTTGCCCATGAACGCGAATTTGGTACGGGCTGGGTCGCTCAATCGCGTCTCGGCCGTAAAGCTGGTCTGCCCGAGCGTATGAACAAAGCTTCATATGGCTACTGGGATGAGCAGTATCGAGACGAGAAATTGGCTCATCAGCGCATCGAAGCACAGCATGAAAAACACTGGAAAGAGCGCTCGAATATATCCATAACTGATCCGAACGATCCAACCCGTCGCATAGCCAATCCTCACTTTGACCAAAACCAGTTCGATCAGCGCGTTGCGCTCCAGTATGCACAAGATCGTGGTCAATTAGCTGACGACCGCATGACAACCGCTTACACGGTTATGAAAGCCGGTCGCAATCCATATGAGGCATCGGGCATGGCATCGATGTCAAACCAGGAGCTAGACTCACAAATCGATGCCGTTCGTGCAACGGCGCGTGACATCACTATCGAAGCAAACCGAAAAGGATCTGCTGAGGTTGTAATTCAGCAGGCTGGTGCAGCAGCACTCAAGGAAAGCCTCGACCTACGTCAAGTTGCAGGTGGTATTGGTGGCGAAGCTGCAGCCAACCGCATCTACGCCAAGGCAAAAGTCGATGTTGTCGGGGCATATATGGATGACGTTAAAAACTCACGCTCAGTCCTTAGTGACTACACCGCGAAGCAGCTCGTCCGGCTCCACGTTGAAGGCATTGACCGTGATGGTAAACAAATCTACAACCCAATAACCGGTGAAGGTAATACAGCTATTGTCGACGCCGCCATGCAGGAAATCGCCCTAAATAAGGGTAATAACTGGGCAATGCAGAAGATGCGTGACCGCGTAGCGGACACTGGTATGATTTACGAATACGACGAGACTACCAATGAGAGTAAGTACTTCGATCTTCAGCGTGACTCTAGCGGCGCCGTTATTCGCGACAAGATTACCGGTAGGGCACGTAAGGGTGCTGAGATAACCGACCAAAGTATTATTGATCGACGCCGCGATGTGCAGCAGCTCTTTGCGGATGCCGCAAAGCAGTCTAAGCTTCGCGTTGCCAACTTGTCTCAAACCGACCTTGGTAACTATGAATCTGGTGTATCTACCACTTCTGGCCAAGAAGCGATCATTCGTGACATTATCACCGGTAAGTTTGACCAGGCCAAGATTGTGGATCTTGATGTCGATGAACTTCAGCGCATGGTACAAGTTGTTCGACAGCCTGAAGTTCGCGACTATATTAATAGCGAGAAGAGCGAAGCACTTGGTAAGCTCATGGCTAATATCGACGGCGCTCAAGCCAACAAGCAAATCAATGGCCGCATTAAAGACCGTGAACGCGGTATCATGAACGCTATCGCGTCATATATTGATCCAAATGAGGCAAGCCGAAGAGCGGTCACGGACGGCACTGGGCGCAGCGATGTTGAAATACACTACTATGTTGACCCAGCAAATGATAATGTGCGTGTTCCAGCAAGTACTCCTGGAGCGGTATCGCAAGAAGCCGTCGTTCGGGCTCCAAAAGATTACGACCCCCTAACGCAGCAATAGTATCGTTTCAACCCTTGACGTCAATTCTACCTACTTGACTTTTTGAAGCATAAGGTGTATAGTAAGAAGTATAAGCACAAGCTTACTAACCTAATGCCCCATATAAGCGGCAAGGAACCACCACTAGATGAGTACGCAGAATCCTGAGCAAACCAGCGCAAGTCGTCCTGAAGAATGGAAAGACGGTGAATTGGTTGGCGAAACATCTACGCCACCCGTTGGTCAGCGTCATGAAGACTACTTTCCGCTTAAGTGGTACCAGCGTCGAGGTAACAAGATTGCCGGTGTGGCGCTCGGTCTTGTTGCGGCAATAGGTGGTGGTATAGCTATCGGTAGTCATAGCAATGGCGAAGTTAAACCTGACACTAGCGAAGCGAGTACAGGCGCCACAGTAGCTCCTGAATGGACTCCTGGGCCAGGCTTCGACTACACTCCGAGTGAACAAACTCCATATCTATATGACACCGATCCTTCGCTTGAAGAAATCAAGGGTCCGGCCGTCCTGACCGCAGATCAACTGACAAGCTGGCTATCGGGTGACGCCACCGCGCAGAACAATGTCGCAGCTAATGTCATCGCTCCTCGAATAAGTGTTGCCGTGCACGAACTATATGATGCAAAAAAGCAAGGCCAACATGCGGACGTATCATGGCTAACGACAGACGCTGCTACGCTTGAAGAACTTGATGGTGTTGCCGACTACTTTATAGACACTAGCAACAAGATCGACCCCGAAACA
Organism: Candidatus Saccharibacteria bacterium UBA6575; assembly: GCA_002434005.1. Classification (GTDB taxonomy): domain Bacteria; phylum Patescibacteriota; class Saccharimonadia; order Saccharimonadales; family Saccharimonadaceae; genus UBA1020. Next base: position 8,246 of record DJJF01000021.1, read on the forward strand.
GTCGATTGGTTCGGCTTCGACCTCTGTCGCTCCGACAAGCAGGCGCAACTCGACCCAGTGCTTGATCGCTGTCACCAAAATAATATGCCCGAGAATGCGTTTCTCGACCTTTCAGAGGGTAATCCGATGCAGATCGTCGTTACACGCGAAACTTCAGCCAACGATGATTCCGTCGTGGAAAACGCCGCTTACTTCGAGTTCGACAATTCAACCGTACGCCTAGAAGGCGACGTACTCGTAATCGAAGCCCTGTAAAAAACTAAAAGCGTATTCACAATCTGGAGCCCGGTGATTGAATATCGCCGGGCTCTGTTGCATAATCATGGCAGATTATGCTAACGCTAATACGAACAAGGGTAGGGGCAACATTCGCCAGTTTCATGGCAATTTCAGCGCTGAGCGTACTGGCTGGTGTCATCGTGCCGCAGGCAACCGCACATGCCGCGGATTATCCTTCGAACTACTGTACATTTACGCAATCAGCAAACAAAAACACATTGACTGGGTCGTGTACTGACGAAAAAAATAACGGCACGTTCGATGATGTAAATTTTAGAGAGTCAGGACGTGACACTTTCACGTTTACAGATAGCTTCTGGACGATATCGGGCAATATTCCAACCACCTCCCATGACAAGCCTTCTGCAGGTAGCGTACCGGCGGGTCAAACATTAAGAGAAACTAGATGTGAGCCAGCGACGATTACCTTCAGGAATAACGAGGCAACGATTTCTGGACAATATGCATCCAGTAAGCCAGTAAGTGGCTCGTTTTCCACCTGGGGCTGCACAGACCTCCTAAAAGGTAAGGTCACTGTCACCAGGGAACTGGTGCGCTTAACTCAATGGCGTGAAACATTTTATAACAATCTTCTTGAGAGTCTAACAGCCCTGCAGTGCAACAATTATAACCAGGGTAGTGACAATTACCGCGAGTGTGCACGCGGCGCTGCTACTTCAATCGCAGGCTGTGTCGGCCCAAGCGGATCAATCTGGACGAATACCCCGTCGTTTGAAGATAAGGACGAGCAGAAAGACGCATACAGAGCTAGTGCAAGAGAGTGCCTCAACGGCAGACTAGGACGGGTATCTAGGGCGGAATTAACCAACGCGATCAACCAAGCTAGCGCCAGCGCAGACACCGAAGAGAACAAGATTGTTGATACAGAGGGCGAAGGTGATAATGGCGACGGGACTGTCACTACTTGTGCAATCGACAATATCGGCTGGCTTGTTTGCCCAGTACTTAACTTTATGGCTGGTATAGTCGACCGAGCATATGGCCAGGTAGCCGACTGGCTAAAAGTGACGCCGCTCACAACAACTACCCGTAGCGAAAACGGCGGAGTAAATACAATGTACTCTGCCTGGAGCGTTATGCGAAATATTGCCAATCTCGCATTTGTAATCGGCTTTATGTTCATTATCTATTCGCAGATAACCAGTATTGGTTTAAGTAATTATGGGATTAAGAAACTGCTGCCAAAGATTATTGTTGCGGCCATACTCGTGAATGTGTCGTATTGGATATGTTCGATTGCAGTCGACCTTTCAAATATCCTGGGTTCATCACTCTATAAATTATTTGACGCGGAATTATTCTCTCAAGGTATCAGCACCTCTGAGTTTGCTGGTGATATCAGCTCTACTGGTAATGGTTGGACTGCAATTGTCGCAGCTCTACTCGCTAGTGCAGCAATATGGGCGGCGTTACCGGCGCTTATCGTGGCTCTTCCGGCTGCATTATTTGCGATCGTAACCGTATTCCTAGTACTCGCGCTCCGTCAGGTATTGATTATCTTACTGATTGTTATTTCGCCACTCGCGTTCGTAGCATTACTTCTGCCCAACACCGAGGATTACTTCAAAAAGTGGCGTTCTTTGTTCCAGACGTTACTACTCCTATACCCAATAATCGCAGCTATATTCGGCGCATCTGCTTTGGCATCGACAATCGTTATGAACAGCGCAACAGATATAAACGGCGACGGCAAAATTGCCGTGCAGCTCATGGCCGCACTTATTACCGTACTACCGCTTGCAATTACTCCACTAGTATTGAAGTTCAGCGGTGGATTACTCGCACGCTTTGGGGGCATGATCAATAACCCAAACAAAGGACCATTCGATGCGATGCGTAAGCGGACAGATGCTCTAGCGGGCCGGATGAGAAACCGTCGTACAGCTAGTAGCATTCAGCGTGGCCAACGATTTGGGGAAAAAGTAAGAAGCTCCCAGGTAGGCATGAGAGGTGCTGCATCAAGCGCGTATCTACAAGATCGCATAAAAGGTGATAACGACAGCAAGGTCAGGGGATGGCTAGCGGATCGATACGGTAAGATATCCAGCCGTGCCTCAAATAGCATTGAATATGCGGCGAGTATGGGTGCGACAGGCAAGGTAGATGCCGCGGAGCGAGATAAGTATGCAAAAGTCGCCGCAGATAGCGCTGCACGGAATTATGTTGCGGAGCGTGCCGTAGATAGTAAAGCGTACGCAACATCTTTGGCCGGGGGCAACCCAGGTGTAGCTACATTAGTTCAAGCCTACGGAAAACAAGCCGTTCACGAAGAAGATGTTAAAGATGTTAAAGCGCAACGTGTACTCATCGATGGATATAATATAGAGCAACTCCTCGAGCGCGCCCAGGATGATAAGGCGACAGTATCCGAACGAGCCGCAGCCATACAAGAAATAGCCGAGCGCGGAGGTCACCAACATGTGCAAGAAATGTATGATTACCTGATGACTGCTAATAATAAAAACATGGCCAATTACGACGCAAATGCAGGCGAGATACAAAAACTCTCAGCCGAGGCACTATTGAGACGTAAGCCAGCAGGTATGAGTGCGACGAATGCTAATAATATGAAGTCTGGAGCTATGACAGGCGACGGATTTATGAATGAATTTCAATACCGAATCGAGGCTCGTAAGTTCAGTGCAGAAGCGCTATCGAAAATGGATCTTGACGACCACATACGTATTGCCGAAATGGCTTCAAGGAATGAGCTAAGCGATGAAGCCTTGGCGCTAATCCAAAGTCAACTCCTAGAGATTAGCCAGAGCGACACAATGAAGCTATCACCAGAACAAACTGAGATACTTGAAAAGGCGACTCACAGGCAGATGGCGCTCAACCCAAGCGGCAATCCCTACAGCCTCCGCAACACTCTACCTGTAAGGCCACGATCAAATCCTTAACTTGTTATACTGAAGCTATATGGCAGTCTATAAGGTACCCCA
>DJJF01000021.1:11613-12065 GCA_002434005.1 Candidatus Saccharibacteria bacterium UBA6575
GGCAGTCTATAAGGTACCCCAAGACGTCGAAGCCGACGACAAGTTGATCGGGCCGTTTTCGTTCCGTCAGTTCATCTACCTAATCATTGTGGTAGGCGCTGGTTTTATAGGCTACTTTTTAAGTCAGCTGTTTCTGCCGCTATTTGTTATTGTTTTGCCAGTAATCCTGCTATTTGGAGCGTTAGCGCTGCCTCTTCGTAAAGACCAGCCCATGGAAACCTACCTGGCAGCGATCGTGTCGTTTTACATAAAACCCCGCCGACGCATGTGGAGCCCAGACGGGACGCAGTCGTTCGTACAAATCACAGCTCCGAACGTCGTAGAAGTGCAGCGCGTAAAAGATATCTCACAGACAGAGGCCGAACAGCGCTTAAGTTACCTAGCCAGCATCGTTGACTCACGAGGCTGGGCCGTACGTGGGGTTCAAGGACAGATTCCAAGTACACCTGGAT
>DJJF01000040.1:0-223 GCA_002434005.1 Candidatus Saccharibacteria bacterium UBA6575
CAGCCATAACTCAGCCAGCCGTCCCGACTGCTCCAATTCAGCCAGCGCCTGTCACGCCGCAGGCTCCGAACATTCCACTCACTCAACTCGAACAGGATCCGTCCGCCTATGCGCCAGTTCGGCCTGCCATCCAAATTCCAGTGCGTGGACCAGGTGAAAATAAGCAAACATAAGGACTATGGCAATTTAAAACCTATACGGTTACAATAAGGGCAATATGGCA
>DJJF01000040.1:417-17403 GCA_002434005.1 Candidatus Saccharibacteria bacterium UBA6575
TACAATAAGGGCAATATGGCAAAAATACTACTGGTAGAAGATGATAAAAGTCTCCGCGAAATATATGGAGTCCGATTACTAGCGGAAGGCTACGATATCGTCAGCGCTGGTGACGGCGAAGAAGCTTTGGCTATGGCCATTAAGGAACGTCCTCAGTTGATTGTAAGCGATGTCATGATGCCAAAGATTAGTGGCTTCGACATGCTCGATATACTCCGTTCAACCACAGAGACTAAAGATATTAAGGTTATCATGATGACAGCTCTTTCTTCGGAAGATCAGCGTCAGCGCGGTGAACAACTTGGAGCCGACCGATATCTTGTAAAGAGCCAGGTGGGTATCGAGGACGTAGTTCGAACCGTCCACGAAGTGCTAGGCGACTCACTGACGCCAGGCAGTGCCAATGCGTTTGCACCGAGTGCACCATCGGCTGTACCGCGACCAGCACCGAGCGTATCTCCACGGCCAGAAGCGCCAGCAGCTCAGCCTGCTCCCGCACCGGTAGCGGCACCAGTACCGCAGCAAGTTCAAGCAGCCCCTGCGCCGGCTCAACCTCCTCAAGCGGTTCCTTCAGTTCAATCTACACCTGCAGCAGCGCCGCAAGCATCCTCATTACCACAACCAACCGCGCCGTTCTCGACAGCTCGCCCCGCAGGTCTGGCTGACCGCGTTATCCAACCTCTTGAACGTCCCGATGATGCAGCTGAGCCAATCGGCAGCCTTATGGATAAAGAGCTCGGTACATCTGATACTCCCGAACTCGTGCAGCCACCAGCTCCAGCCGTCCCCACGCCACCGCCGATGCCAACAGGGCAGCCTAGTGATCCTGTCTCGACTCCTCCTGCGAACCCTCAGGCGCCAACTCAGTCAGCCGACTCAGGTCTGTCTTTTGAAGAAACTCCCCGTTCAGCAGCATAGTTTCGCTGTATACTGAACCAGTGGACGATCACGATTCGCAGCGACTCAATAAACTCCTCGCCCTTCGGCTTGGGGTTTCTCGTCGTGAAGCCGATGATTTAATCTCTAAGGGAAATGTGTCAATTGACGGACAGACGGCCGAACTGGGCGCTCGGGTTGCGGCTCAGGCGAGTGTTTTCGTTAACGGCGCAAAACTCCCCACAGCAACGCAGCTACGCTATATCCTGTTCCATAAACCAGTTGGCTATGTTTGTTCGCGTAAGGCGCAGGGTGATAACCCAACGATTTACGATCTCTTACCCGATGATATGCGCGTTTTAAAGCCAGTCGGAAGATTGGATAAGGACAGCTCTGGACTGCTACTACTCACAAACGATGGCGACTTTGCTCACTCCATGACACATCCTTCGTTTAAAAAGATAAAAGTGTACACTATTGGTCTTAATCAACCTCTTGAGCCACTCCATCAGCAGATGATTAGTGATTACGGAGTAGAGATTGGAGACGGGGCAAGTAAGCTGTCGCTCGAACGACTGAGCGACGATCGAACCGAGTGGCAGGTCACGATGAGCGAAGGGCGTAACCGCCAAATCCGCCGCACATTCGCTGCACTAGGCTACGAGGTGACAAAACTTCACCGTATTACGTTTGGGAAGTATCAGCTGTCACAGCTCGCTGAAGCTCAGTTTGAAACCGTTCAGATAGCAGCGTAGTCACTGAGGCGCATTTACCGTTTATTGGTCCGGTTTGGCAATCCCCCTGGGCAATTAGTACAGTACGAACATAGTATCTAGCTTGAGCGGGGGTTAGGCTCTTCGATTCAGACAGCATGGCTGCCCGCATTGCGACGTATCCTATGAAGGGACAGTTCTCGCATAAAGGATTGTACTCACCCATAGAGTGCAGTTCTTGCATGGATTCCTGTACCGAACGATTAGTCATTGATTCATTATACGCTAGGAGGTAGAGGCATCATGCTTATGCTCGCGTTATCTTTCTACCTCTGTTATAATTAGCAAAAGTTATGGCAAGTAAACTTCCTACCGTCGCAATCATCGGCCGTGCCAACGCGGGCAAAAGCTCGCTTTTTAACCGTCTCGTTAAATCACAGCAGGCAATTGTTGCTCGCGAAGCTGGCACCACCCGTGACAACGTGCTTGGCAAGGTTCATTATCTAAACGAAGGCAAGGAAGCCCAGTTTTGGCTCGTCGACACTGCTGGGCTAAAGGCAGCGGAAGATGAGTTTGAAGCCAGCATTCAGGAGCAAATCGAAGAAGCAGCTGATGCCGCCGATGTAATCCTAGTGGTCGTCGATAGTACTCAGCATGTCGGTGACGAAGAACGTACAGTAGCCAAGAAGGCCCTAAAAAGCAAAAAGCCGGTCGTTCTCATCACGAACAAAGCCGATTTACGCGAGAGTCTACACGATAACGAATTCCGACGTCTGGGTATTTCAACAATTGTTCGCACGAGTGCCGAGCATAACTCAGGTATTTCTGAGCTACTCGACACGATTGCAAACCTTGTGCCGCCTCTTACGGAGCGCGATGCCGACGATGTACTGCGAATCGCTCTTATTGGTCGCCCGAACGTTGGTAAAAGTAATCTTTTTAACCGACTTGCTGGCAAGCAGCAGGCCGTGGTTGCGAATATAGCCGGTACGACGCGTGATGTGAACCGAGTTCAAGTGCGATATAACCAACGAACGCTTGAGCTCTTAGACACCGCCGGAATTCGCAGACAGGGTAAGCAAGAAGTTGGTATTGAGAAGTTCTCGGTACTTCGTACACTTCAAGCAATTGAAGAGTCTGACGTCTGTCTCTTGCTCATGGATGTAAACGAGCTCAACACCCAACTCGACCAGCGCCTTGCGGGTATTATTGCCGAGGCAGGCAAGGGACTTGTAATCGTTGTGTCTAAGTGGGACAGTCTTGAAGCAGTTCGTGATAAAGCAATCGAAGCAGCCGAGCAGCGTGCAGCTAAGAAGGCCGCCGAAGAAGCTAAGAACCCACTAACAAAAAAAGAAAAGATCAAGCGATCGCGATCAATGAAAGCGAGCCACGAGGATGTTGTTTCTAAAGATCCATTCACTCGAGATGCATTAGCAGCAAAGATTGGTTACGCGTTCAAATTCACACCGTGGGCACCACTTATCTTCACGTCAAGCGTGACTGGGCAAAATGTTACGAAATTATTCGACCTTGCTGTTGATATCGATGCACGTCGTAAGCAAGAAACGAAGACCCGTGTTCTGAATGATCTCCTCGCCAGCGCTACGCAAAAACACCCACCAGCCGGCCTAAAGAATACGCATCCAAAGCTGCGATACATGGTACAAACTGATGACACACCGCCGTGGTTCGTCATTCACGGTTCAAATTTGAAGTTCGTACACTGGAGCTACAAACGATACCTCGAAAAGCTACTACGTGAAACCTATGATTATTCTGGAACACCTATTAAATTCAGCTTCCGCGACGAAAAACAGATTAAAGCCAATAAAGAACGCATTGCGCAGGGCAAAGAACCGGTAACCAAAGCCTATAAAAAGGCAAAAGAAGCCGAGAGGTTTGGAAAATAAAACCACCCTGGAGCCCGTCCGATAGGACAGACCCCAGGGTGCTGCGAGTTTGGTACATGTCACCAGAACTCATCATTGACCTTGTACGTGCACCGCTTCTTCTTGCGGCTCGAGAACACATGCGCCGCATAGCAACACATGAATATGACTGCTATGGCTTCCATTATCACTGCCTCTCTACTCGAAACGACGGACGTAAAAGATCGAGCCCCGCTCGCTGACCGCCAAGGGGGAGGCGGAAAGCGAGCGGGGCGGACGAACCGCTCTAGTAGTCCACAAGGACATCGAACGATTCGCCGAGAGGCGTGCGCTCACCGCTTTCACGGATGAACCACGCCTCGGTTTGCACCGTCACGACCGCGCGGGGGGCGGAGGTCGGAGGTGCGGCAGGGGATGCGGCGCGGCGGCGTGCAAGCTTTTTTGCTCGCCTTCCACGCATTACAACCAACAGCGCAAGGCTGACAAGCGCCAGGAGCGCCATGCCAACTGCAGACGCTGTGTCGTTCTTCATCATGAAGAGCGACGTTGCAACGACGAACGCCAGCAGCACTGCCGACATCACCGCGATCCCAAGTCTGTACAAGAACGTGCCGATCTTACTCGACATGGCTGGACTCCGATCTTATAGGGGAAGTGAGCGTGTCCAATCTTCATAATAACACTATTGCTTTAATTTGTCAATACTTTATACTAATCAACAGATATGAAACTTATTTTTGGACTCGGAAATCCTGGCAAGCAGTACGTTGGTACGCGCCACAACATTGGCTACGAGACTCTTGATAGTATTGGGATTAAATATGTAGTCGGTTTCGTGAAAAAGGATAGGTTTAAAGCCGAAATCGCAGAACTGAACTTACAGGGCCAAAAAATTATCCTGGCTCGGCCTTTGACATTTTATAACCATGTAGGTGAAAGCTATCGGGCGCTTTGTGATTTCTACAATTTAGCAGTCGAGGACACTCTGATTATTCACGACGAACTCTCACTGCCGTTCGGCACAGTACGAGTGCGAGAAGGCGGAAGCGATGCGGGTAATAATGGTATAAAATCGATTAATCAACATGGCGGGCATGGTAGCATGCGGCTCCGCGTTGGAATCGCCAATGAAGACCGTCAGATGATTGGGGACATTGACTTTGTGCTAGCAAAATTAAAGTCTAACGAAGCGAGTCGCTTTCAATCCGATATTCTCCCAACTCTCCACGCACTCATGGAGGATTTTGCGGCAGACACGCTTACTATCACTAGCCACCGGCACGACTCTGGTAAAAAATAGGTAATTATGGTAAAGTAGCTCTAATTTCGTCGAGTAGCGAAAGCCGTCGATGAACGTCCGGCTAACATTGCTCCCTTCGAAACGGAGCTTGAAATCATTGGAGAGAACTCATGACCACCGCGTCTGAAGCTTCGCGTAGTTTCGACAAGAAGGAAGAAGAGCTTCTGCAGTTACGCCAAGATGTCTTTGAGGAGGCTCGCGCAGCCGCTGAGCGCCTGCAGGGTGATTGGCCCAAGAACTCACACCCGCACTACACCAACCCTCGGCTGGTGCCTGTCTGTCACATCAACAGAGAGCAGGTATTCCTGGGAGAAGATGGCTCTGTTCAGATCACCGTCACAGACGACTCGATCCACTATCCGCGCCCCACAGATCTTGCGGACTTCGCCAGGCAGCAGCTGACCGACCTAAAGCAACTGTTCAAGCACATGTGACCAATCACCTGAGCAAAAGGAGATCGCTATGACATCGTTGACCACTAGAGGCACTGAGATGCTTCATGCCGCCGGCTTGGAGGCAGCTGCATACCTCGGCGTTCGCCAAGAGTCTCGCATCATGCAGGTGCGAGAACAGGATTCTGAGCTCGAAGAACGCATCTTCGTACTCGCAGATGGCTGGGGGCTCAGTCTCGATGGCGACAGGTTCTGGATGTTCGATGATCACAGCTGGCGAGTGTTCAGCTTTCGGTCTATCGACGAAGAACACGCACGCGGGTTCATGATGCTGCTCCTCGCTGCCGTGCCGTAAGCAAGTGCGTCATGCTCTCCATACTTGATTCTTGCTCCAAGCCCTGATCTTAAACGGTCGGGGCTTGTTGCTTTTTACACTATATGGGTATATGGTAAGGAAAATAATAAAGGAGACCACGCATGAGTGAACTATCACTGGCACCGGTACTACCAATTCAACAAAAAGTAACCGAATATCGTGACAAAGTGCGAAAATCACTCGATGCACTCCAAGCGAAAAGAGAACGATTGCGTGGCGGTGAACTCAAGCGTGAGCTCGGTGTCATAGGCGTTCTTAGCAGCGCATCATCCGAGCCCCTCGAAACGGAATGTTACATTACGAGTTATGAATCGACTCGGCGAGGTGCACGACTTCCAAGTACCCATTTGGCATGGGATCTTGGCCCTGAAACAAGCTCAGACGATCCATATGCCAACCACTTGTTCTTGACCCAAAGTGATCACAGGTTTTACCGCGGTGATACCGGGAATGCTCACACGCTAGACGTTACGGCTCGCACCGATATCCTAGACCGCATATCCGATCTACGCCAACAGTTCTAAATACCGTTCAAATGTCGAAACCCGCCCTCGTCGCGGAGCGGGCTCGACGCGGAATAGGGCGGGTGAATTTGATTGTTCTAGTGGCTGTCATTGGAGGTTGCGAGCTTCTGCATCGGCCGCATCCTGCTCTTCGTTGCGTCTCCACATCCACACAACATACGTGCCAAGGGCAAAGCCTGCGGGCACCGCGTTCAGCCAGTACGGCCAGTGATGCCTCACACCAATCACGGCAACAATCACGAGAATGACGACGATTGATGGCAGTACGTAGCCACCGTACATCTTTTTGCTGGGAGCATTCATCAGAAGTTCCTTCCTGGGAGCCGATGAATACCTTCATAATTACACCGCTTTGTTGCGGAGTCAATAATATTATTGTAATCTACATATAATTTCGTCGAGCGGCGAGAGCTCGATTGAACTAGCCCGCTCCGAAAAGGAGCTTGAGAGAACTAGGAAGTAGCAATGGTTGACAAAAACCGAACAGTCGCACGGTCAATCCAAGCCGATGCCGACCGTGTGAGTGAAGTGCCATGGCAACAACTGCGCGGCGCCGTACACGATGCCGTCCAGCGTCTTGAGGCCGCCGGTTGGCCAGGAGGAATTCGCGTGAGCGACGACCTGGTGATCTGGAGGTTGCCGTCCGTTTTTCAACCTGTCGGTGGCAACACCGCTGAGCTTGCGTTTGATGCCGAAGGGCGACTACTGGGCTGGGCATCGCGCATTCAAGAGTGGTATGAGCCGCCGAGCGGGTGGGAATACTACGCGCATGTTGGAAAGAATGAGGCGCCGCTCGCAATGAGCGTTGTGAGTCGAATCTGTCCAACCTGACCTCCAAGCTCCGAGCCCCGACCGCCTGATACGCGGCCGGGGCTCGGTTTCATTTACACTGCTAATAGTTAAGCAAATAAAAAGAGCCAGATTCATTCTGGTCTTTTGATTACACCTAGGTAAAGAGAGAACTGTCTGCGGCTAGAAAGTAATTTTGTCTTAAGATATCAAAAAGCGCTAGGTAAGGGTGGGCATCACCTGGCGCCATTTGACCCTTCGACCCACCCGAAAAGGGCAAGCGTAGCCCACTCGTATCATACGCAGTTGCTCGCTGGTCAAAGGGATTAGTATGCACACAATGCTTTCTAGCGTCGCTTACGGTGGAGGGTAGAATACCATAAGCGCACATTGCGCGCACCCTAACATAAGTTAGAATAGGGGGTATAAGGTGCGTTTGATTGGACTCGCAGATTCAATCAATCATGTACCATATTAGCACGGTTTTTCATTTTCGTCAATACCTTTAAACACTTTTTCCACGAAAATCAATACAACCACTCCAGATGAGTAAGATTAGCTTAAGATATCGGACTCTATTGCTAAAATCTCAAATAGTTACATTACTTTAGAGAAATTTTGATGCTCGTGCGCCCAGAGTAGCGATCGTGAGCATACACTGACCATGACCCATAGGAAAGAAGTAGCGGATCGTATCACATTCGAGCTTGCGAAGCCCGTGTTCTCTTTAGGAGACCGGGGACAATTTCGCTATTTGAAGCCAATTAAGCTACACGCGCTTCAAGTGGAAGTGCAGGCGTACCAAGTGAGCGCGCAAATTCGACTGAAATGACCTCTGATTCGAATGATTCATCAGAACCGGCAAGCAACAATTCATCAACGAACTCGCGTTCACGCTGATCCCAGGCATCAAAATCAATGTCAACTGGTGCGGTGCTTGGAGCAACATCAGCATCTAGTACTTCGAAGTCACGCCCTGATACACCATTGGCGATATAGTTTTCAACGCGATAATCGTTAGCAGGTAATCCGCTAATCCTTCGTTCGTGGTCTGTCATGAAATTTCTCCATTTTTCATGCTGTTTATATTGTTTCAGCGCCTTAGTACGATGGGTGCTGACGAAATCTGTCTCTAGCATACGCCTATCTGTAAATAGGCACAACCGCTTTATTACGTATTGTTTACAAATACTAAATCGTAACGTAGTATGGGCAACTGTTGCTCCTAGAACGGAGCGGGTAATACCTATATAGTAGAAAGAAGCATGAGCAAGAATCTTGTCATCGTTGAGAGCCCCGCAAAGGCCAAAACAATTGAAAAATACCTCGGTAAAGACTTTACCGTGCTGTCTTCGATTGGACACATTCGTTCTATCGTAAAGAAGACGAAAGACGGCACGCCGCCGATCGATGTAAAGAATGGGTTTAAAACCCAGTACGAAGTCGATCCCGAAAAACGTAAAGTTATTACTGAGCTTAAGAAAGCCACAAAAGCTAGCGATGAAGTTTGGCTCGCAACCGATGAAGACCGCGAAGGGGAGGCGATCGCTTGGCACCTATGCGAAGTACTCGGATTAAACCCCGAGAAAACGAAGCGTATTGTATTCCATGAGATCACTAAAGATGCGATCACCGAAGCTATTAAGAAGCCACGAACGGTCGACATGCGACTCGTAGAGGCTCAGCAGGCCCGCCAGATCCTTGATCGTATTGTTGGCTTTGAACTAAGCCCAGTAGTCTGGCAAAAAGTCCCCGGCGGTAAGTCGGCTGGCCGTGTACAAAGCCCTGCCGTACGACTACTTGTTGAACGTGAGCGCGAGATCCGCGAGTTTGAAGGCTCATTCCAATTTAGAGTTACTGCGCAGCTCACTCATAATGGTGAGGAAGTTAAAGCCGAACTTCCTCAGCGGTTTGACACCGAAGCCGAGGCGCAAACATTCCTCGAAAGCTTGAACGGTGCTGACTTTGCCGTTTCCAATGTTACAAAAAGTCCCTCGACTCGTAACCCAGCTGCACCGTTCACAACGAGTACCCTGCAGCAGGATGCAAACGCTAAGCTTGGCTTTGGTAGCAAGGCAACTATGGCTGCCGCACAAAAACTCTATCAAGCTGGTAAGATCACGTATATGCGAACAGACTCGGTAAACCTGAGCGGCCAAGCGATCGCTGCCGCAGTTAGCTACATAAAGAGCGCCTACGGCAAACAGTACTCCGAAGTTCGAAAATTCAAAACTAAGAACACTTCCGCCCAAGAGGCTCACGAGGCCATTCGCCCAACAGATATGGCGACCGAAAAAGCTTCATCAAATGAATACGATCAAAAATTATACGATTTAATTCGGCGCCGCACATTGGCGAGCCAAATGGCTCCAGCAAAACTCGAAAAGACCACGGTCACGATAACTATTTCATCGCGCAATGAAGTATTCGAAGCGAAGGGTGAAGTCATCATCTTTGATGGATTCCTAAAAGTATATGGCGGCAGCAAGAAAGATGCGGACATTTTACCCGCAATGACGAACGGCGACAAACTGGCCTTAATAGAAGCTACCGCCCGACAAGTATTTTCACGGCCACCGGCTCGATATACCGAAGGTAGCTTAGTGAAAAAGCTTGAAGACCTAGGCATTGGCCGACCGAGCACGTATGCAACTATCATCGATACTGTTCAGACTCGCGGCTATGTAGAAAAGGGCGAGGACGAAGGTTCACCACGCGATATAATTGCTCTCTCAACCGATGGATCCTCAGTTACCAGAGAAATCGTGCAAGAAAAAACTGGTGCAGATCGCGGTAAATTAGTACCTACTCCAAGTGGCGAACTGATAGCAGATTTTTTGAGCGACCATTTTGATCAGGTTGTTGATTACGGTTTTACTGCGGGAGTTGAGGAGCACTTTGACGACATTGCAAACAACAAACTTGCACGTAATACCATGCTTGAGGATTTTTATACGCCGTTTCACGACCTTATTGTTAAATCCGGCGGCATTGACCGCTCAAGTGTTGGCGCAAACAGGGAAGTTGGTACCGATCCTAAAACGGGCAAGCCAATTTTGGCGCGATTTGGTCGATTCGGACCAATGTTACAACTTGGCGACACCGATGACAAAGAAAATAAGCCACAGTTCGCTCCGCTCCCTGCAGGCGCACGCATTGAAACCGTAACGCTGGAGCAGGCACTAGAAATGTTTAAACTGCCGCGAACCGTTGGTGAAACAAAGGACGGCAAGGTGATCAAGGCGAATATTGGCCGTTTCGGCCCATATATTCAAATAGACAAGCTCTTTGTAAGTATCAAGCCCGAAGATCCGCATACAATTACCCTGGAAAATGCTCTTGAACTATACGAAGCTAAGCTCAAAGCTGAAGCAGAGAAGAACATCGCGGATTTTGGCGACGGTATTAAAGTGCTGAACGGCAGGTATGGCCCTTATATTACTGACGGTAAAAAGAACGCAAAGATCCCTAAGGATACCGACCCCAAATCGGTTACTCATGAACAAGCCAAGGATATCTTATCTTCGGCACCTGCGAAAAAAGCCCGCAAAAGAATATCTGCCAAAAAATAGCGCATCTACCTCGCTCAGTATGGTTTAATAATTACCATATGCGTCATACCAGTCAGCGGGCATTTACATTAGTAGAGATCCTTACTATCGTCGCCGTTGTAGGTGTCTTGGCAGGACTTGTAGTCGTTGGGTTTGGATCATGGCAACGCTCACAGGCTACGACAGTCGTAAAAAGTGACGTCAAGCAGGCCGTCAGCGGATTAGCGAGCTACAAAAATTTTAAGAACAACTATCCGCCCAACCTCGCGGGCACAGGGTTTGCAGCGTCAAAGGATGTTGCATTAAAGCTTTCAACAAATGCACCGTCTGTCGGCGTGTATCAAGGCTTATCAGGGGATCAAAACGCCCAGTTATTCCTAAACACGTGTAACGCTAATCTTTTTACCACTCCAAATAACACCGCCTGTAAGTTTCAAGGTAATGGTGGTGGAGCAAAAATCCACGTCAAAGGGACAAGCGGATCGAACACTATTTGGAATAGTCCCGTCCAGCAGTCAAATCTTACGCTTAGCTGCGGCAGTCAGCAGGCTTCCTGTGATCAAGCGATAGCAGACATGATTTCGCAGTTTAGTGCGCAAGGTGGAGTGTTCCCAGTTACTGTTCCGAACAATACCGTGCCGCTCCCCGAGCCAACTCAAGTGCCAAACGGCCCCGCTAACCGATACTGTCTCGAGGGTCGCGCGAGTGATTTTCCAGATATCGTATTCTATGTATTGTCTACAGATCTCACACTCACCGCTGGTGAATGCCCGAGTGATTCGACCCTTCATTACTATCAATAATCCATTAAATAATTGAAAATATCATTTACCATAAGCGTCTAGAATATGCTATAATTAGGCATACGGAATAATGTGTTTGACATTACAAATACATTGTTTTATAATGGGTTTAACAGCACGATAAAATACTAATACGCCGAGAGGATGTTACGAGCAATGGACCAATCTAATCAAGCTGATATGTCGACCGGGCTATCTACCGCGGTCAATGATATTCTTGGCGTTATCGAGCAGGACCGCGAGCGTGAGATTATTACACGTCGCTTTGGACTGTTTGACCGCAAAGAAACGCTTGAGCAGATCGGGGAACTACTTGGCATTACACGCGAACGCGTTCGTCAGCTTGAAAAAGCAATCTTAATTCGCCTCAAGATCGCTGCAGATGACAACAAAATTCCAAGCGTACATGAGGTTGAGCGCACACTGATTCGACACCTCTCAGAACAGGGAAGGGTTGCGCGCGTTGGCGATGTCGCTACAGCACTTATAGGCAAAGATGCTACGCAGCAGCACCGCTCTCATATTGCATTTATTGCCGAATTATCTCCGTCTATCTCAGTATTAAGTGAAAATGATGACTTCCATCATTGTATTGGAATCAAAGAACATGCCGATGAAAAGAAAATTAAGTCGAATGTTGACGAAATTGTTAAAGCAATTAAGCAGCACGGCGAGCCAATCGGGATCGAAGATCTACACGGAAAGCTTAGTCATGAGCACCCGGACCACGTAAAAGCACTTGCAAGTACGTCTAAAAAACTGGCTAGCTTGAAAGGGCAGTGGGGACTTGTCAAATGGCCAACGGTCAACCCTAAAAATATTCGTGATAAGATTTATGTTATCCTTGCCGACAAAGGCACTCCTATGCACTTCTCGGACATTGCAAAAGCAATCAAGAAAAGTGATTTCAAACGTAAAGACGTTACGACTCAAGCTATTCATAACGAATTGATCAAAGACAAGCGATTCGTACTTATTGGTCGTGGCATCTACGCCCTCGATAGCTGGGGTTACAGCAAGGGTACTGTTGCCGACATTATTTCAGAAGTACTCCGAAAGGCTGGCACACCACTTCACCGCGACGAGATCGTTAAGCGTGTGCTTGAAAGCCGCCAAGTCAAAGAAACTACCATCCTATTGAACCTGCAGTCGAAGCCGCAATTCAAACGCGTCTCGAAAGCAACCTACGAACTCGTCGAACCAGCCAAATAACAGCGGTTGCATTAGCGGTATCGGGGTGGGACAATAGGAGCTAAGAGCTAAAGCATGTCTATACTCTCCTTCATAATCGATTTCTATTTGTGGGTACCTATCGTCCTCGCATTGCTTTATGCCGGCTGGCGTAATTATCAACAAAAGCCCGCCGCCATACATTCGGTTGAGAGCGCGCTCCTTGTTCTTGAGATCCCGAAAGCGAATGATAAGTCAGAGCTCGCCGCAGAGCAGCTATTCGCAAGCCTTCACGGTATCCTGCGTGATAAGCAGGAGCTCCGCTTAAGCGGCGGTGTACAGGAGCATCTCAGCTTCGAAATCGCCTCAGTAAATGGTCAGATTAGGTTTTATGTGTGGGTACCAAAAGATCTACAAAGTTTTGTAGAGGGCCAGATATATTCGCAGTATCCAACTGTACAAATCCACTCAGCAGATGAAGATTACGTCAGTCATGAACGCCGCCACTCAGTCATTTATACTTCCGAAGTTACGGTTAGCGGACCAGAATTCTTGCCGATCAAGACATTCCAAAGCTTCGAAGTTGACCCATTAGCCGGTATTACAGGTACGCTCGCCAAGCTTGAATCGACAGGTGAAGAGTTATGGATTCAAGTATTAGCGCGCCCAATTGCCGATGATTGGCATAAGGGGAGCGAGAACTGGATCCAGAGCCTAAAAGGCGGCAATCCTTTTGGCATGCTCATGGGTAGCGGCGGCCTTGATTTTAGGTGGATTGGAACCTTCTTTGAAGCGCTCTGGAAACCGCCCGAAGAAGGTGAGGCAGGGAAGCCAAAAGAACTTTCAGAACGTGATAAGACACGTATTTCAGAAGTTGAGAAGAAGGCAACTAAGCTTGGCTACCAGGTGAAGATTCGCTTGGCATACTTAGGTGAAAGTGAATCGAGCGCCAAGCAGCGAATGCAAGCATTGGTAGGAACATTCAAACAGTTCAACTCTACAAACTTAAACGGCTTTAAAATATCTAATACCAGTTTCAGGAATGAAGATTTGAACGCATACAAATCGCGTCTATTCAGCGACAAAGGCTTCATCCTCAATATCGAAGAGCTGGCTTCAGTATTCCATCTGCCGCATACTAACGTTGAAACGCCGAACATCGTATGGGCGAGCAGTAAGACTGCTGAGCCGCCTGCTAAGCTGCCAGTTATCACTGGCAACGATGCAATTGACGAGAATATTAGCGCATTTGGGGTGACGAACTTCCGTGGGATCAATCACCAGTTTGGGATGTTGCGCTACGACCGCTCACGTCACGTCTATATCATTGGGCAGACTGGTGCAGGTAAGTCGGGTACACTCGAGCTATTCGCACTTTCCGATATATTCCACGGCCAAGGCTACGCTATTATCGATCCGCACGGAGACTTTGCAGTCAACAATATGAAGTTCATTCCAGGCTCACGAGTGAACGATGTGGTGTACTTTAACCCTGCCGACACCGCAAATCCTCTCGGATTTAACCCACTTGAAGTAACCGACCCGAATCAAAAGACAAATATCTCATCAGAAGTGATCGGGGTATTAAAGCGTATGTTCGGCGAAAGCTGGGGACCGCGGCTCGAATACATTCTACGCTACACGATCCTGGCGTTACTCGACCATCCAAACACTACGATGCTCGATATTACGCGTATGCTAACGGATAAGAAGTTCCGCAAGGAAGTCCTAGCTAGCTGTACGGATACGGTAGTGCTCCAGTTTTGGAACGTAGAGTTTGCCAGCTGGAATGACAAGTTCCAAGCAGAAGCAATTGCACCAGTACTTAACAAGGTGGGTGCCTTCACGGCCAATCCTGTCATCCGTAATATCATTGGGCAACCTAAGAGTACATTCAACATACGTGAAATTATGGATGAAGGTAAAATTCTGATCGTTAATCTTTCTAAAGGATTAATTGGTGAAGACAACGCGGGCATCCTCGGTTCGTTCCTTGTCACAAAAATTCAACTCGCGGCTATGAGTCGTCAGGATATTCCGAACATCGAAGATCGACGTCCATTCTACCTATATGTAGATGAGTTCCAGAACTTTGCAACCGATTCGTTTGCCACGATTTTATCTGAAGCGCGTAAGTATGGCCTTAATCTTACTGTGGCCAATCAGTACATTAGCCAGATGAGTGATAGTGTTCGCGACGCCGTATTCGGTAACGTTGGTACAATGATTAGCTTCCGTGTGTCAGCAGACGATTCCCCAATCCTATCTAAGCAGTTCGAGCCAAATTTTGAAGCATTAGACCTTCTGCAGATGCATAATCGTAACTTCGTGATCAATATGGTGATTAATGGTGAAAAGACTCCAGCATTTAGTGCGCGTACGCTTAATCTACCTCCAGCTCAAACAGACAACAGCGCAGCTATAATCGACAATACTCGTCACCTATATAGCCGGAGCAGGACAGAAGTGGAACATGAGATATCAGAACTCGTAAAGCCTCGTGGAGGCGGCCCAGAAGCCCAACCACCGCAGCCAAATGTTAAAACTTGGCCAATTAATGCTCAGAGTCAAGTTGTTACACCCGATTCATCGAAACCCCAGCAGGGAAGCAATGAGGATACTAAAGCGGGGGATACCCCTGCCCCTAAGCGCAAACGCACTAGGAGCCGCAAGCGTAAATCCTCCACGGCCACGGCTCCGCAGTCCGAGGCAAAACCACAAAACGACAAGCCTAATCGACCAAGAGTTGTTAAACAAGAAGGCAGTCTTCCCGAAAAAGGCACTGCTGAAATTTCGCTCCGATAGCCTACTTTACGATAGGTCTAATTACTCGCACCTGTGCGGCTATATTAAGGTCTCGTGTCCACAGTACGTTCTTTACTTATCGCTGTTTTAAAATAGAGCGAACAAAAATAGAACATGAACTATACAGCAAATAAGTACGACACGCTAGCCAAATAAATATAGTCTCGCATGGCCTGTGAAGAAAATCACAGCAGAAGACAAAGTAGGGAAAATCGCAAACTTAATTAAAAGTGAAGTTGTAATCGAAAGTGAGGTAGTAAAAGTATGAATAGGTACCATATTTGTTCTATAGACTTAACGTCGCACAATATATCTTTTACGACATTAAATATATACTATAGAGTTGATTCAGTATACCTTTGGAAAGTAGGCTATTCGGTGCATTCATACTCTTTGTCTTATAAAGACTACCTACACGTCATATATTTATCGCATTTAGCTTCATTCACATTGTCTCTCACGTATGCCCGTTTGGTACATGCGTTACTAACAAGCTTTAAGTTTTCCACATGCCATCATGATATTTGCATTTTTCACGTTTTGTTTCCCCCTACTCTTTTTTGCCCTCCTCTGCCCTAATTTGCTTTTTTATGATTATGATATTTTATTATAGTTTTTTTATGTAATTCTAAATAGAACATAAATAGAACTACTCCCGATGTAGTGGGGTGCTACTTATAAAATGCCTTGCCCGAAAGTCGTACATCTACATAACCAGGATTTAGTCCGTTTGCAGCTAAATACCGGCTAATGCGCGTTATGTCTTCTACTTGCTCCCCTGCTGAGCGATCGACTGATAATTTATACTGAGTGTTAGATTGAGTAAGATTTAAGGCTACCTGGCGCGTAGTGAGGGCTGGTATGGTCACCTTATTAACCGGAAGGCCGCTCTGAGCAGACTTAGCAACTACACGGCCAATAAAGCCCAAGAACCTATCGGATGCCACTAGTTTGCTCGAAGAGGTAGGTATGCCACTCTCATCGATAATTTGTAGCTGAGGATCAGCAAAGTAATTCGTCGAAAACACGATGCCGTCACCATCGACATATTTATTTGCTCCATTGATATTCCAGCGTGCGATTGGCTTACGCGCTTGTAGCACCATCGAAGCCTCTCCAAGCCGTGAACCAGGCTCAACAGTAACACTCACCACTTCAGGATATTTAGCCTGAATATGTGACAGGAGTGCATCTTGATTGAGAGCAAACTTAAATCGCTCAGCCGGGCGAGCCGCATAGTATGACTCTATAGCTCTCACATAACCCGACTGCACACCTGATGTTAAAGGAGGCAACGACACGATCGATACAACCGTCGTTGCAACCAATTGCGAAACAAGTATGTAAAGACCAAATGCCGCGACCGAGGCACCGAGGAAATACGTAAACAATTTACGCCGTAGGTGCGTGAGGTGATGTACATGCGCTCGCGGTGATCTTAGCTCGGCATTAAGCTCATTTGTACTCGCAATGTTAGCCGAGGAGCTACCCGTAATAGTCCGATTACGCCTAAATGAGTAGCGATTCGACAGGTCTTCAGCAGTGGGTCTCGAAGCCTGAGGAGAATCCCGCCGACGCTCTGGTACAACATCATTCGAATGTTTCCGTCCGAATTTCACTCAATAGCCCCAACGATTAATTTCATCATATCTTTGGCAGCGTTTGGTTTTGCAAACTCATGTATGTTAGCCGATAACCGCTTCATGGTCTCTTTATTAAGAAGGGTGGCATTAATTGAATCAACCAGGCTTAGTGGCTCGGCCCGCAAGCGCGCATCCTCTAAGATTACAATTTCTTT
>DJJF01000040.1:17589-18544 GCA_002434005.1 Candidatus Saccharibacteria bacterium UBA6575
CTCTAAGATTACAATTGCTTTCGCTTGTTTGTATACGGCAGCATTTTTCAATTGATGACCGCCTGTTAAATTCTCATTCGGTACTATGATTGAAGGTTTTGCTAGGGATGCTAGCTCAAGCAATGTGGTTGCCCCTGCCCTGCTAACTACAATGTCAGCGGCACCGAGGAATTTTTGCATAGTGTCCGGCGATACGTAGCCGTGGATTTGAAGGTTCTTACGTTTTCCAATCGTTGTTGATAATTCATCAACATTAGCCTTCCCTGCTATCAGGGCCACCGAGGTGAAACTAAGCAAATCATCAATCACCTTCACTACCGCATCGTTGATAGCGGCAGCACCAAGGCCTCCGCCGGTTACAACGACCAGCGGTTCATGTTCACTAAAGCCTAGCGATTCTTTTACTTCTCGCTGCTTGATGGTAGAGTACGGCTTTACGGCAATTGCAACGGGGATACCAACGTAATGTGAGCGATCTTTCGGATATGAATAGTGCTTCAACGGCGCTCCAGTTGCAATTACTTTTGCCCAACGTGATAATATTCGGCTTGTCAGACCTGGGTGGGCATCTGAGTCGTGGATAACGAGTGGAATATTAAGAATACGCGCTGCGATACCCACAGGCAAGCAGACGAATCCACCTTTTGAGAATACGACGTCCGGACGCCACACCAGAAGTTTTGCAAGCGACTGGATGAGTCCACCGAGCATTTTGAACCCATCGATAATATTCGGTATTACGATAGTTCTGAATTGTATAAGTTGCCGCGCAATCGAAAGCTTGTGGTAGCGCCGCAGCTTACCGGCAAGAATTGGCTCAACGCGAATATGGCCGTCAACCGCAACCATTGTCGTAAACGCCTGCTGATAAAACTTTCGATCACACCAAAATCGGATCTCTGCGTCTGGATGCGACTTTTTAAGCTCGTTACATACGGCTGCGACCGGCGTAACG
>DJJF01000040.1:18735-57517 GCA_002434005.1 Candidatus Saccharibacteria bacterium UBA6575
ACGGCTGCGACCGGCGTAACGTGGCCGCCCGAGCCCCCGCCGACCATGAGAATTCTCATAGCGCTCTCCTTCGCTTACAGTTGAATGAACGGTATAGGATGACAATTGAAACGCGAGACCCAAAGCTCCTGCGATAAATACCATGCTTGTGCCGCCAAAACTAAGCAGTGGCAGCGTGATGCCGGTCAACGGGAACACGCCGGTCATTGCAGCTACATTTAGTATCACATGTGCGGCGAGCCAGCCAAATACACCTACCACAATGAGCTTATCGTGAAGATTCGTTAAATTACTCGCTACCTTGAGTAGTCCAAGTAGAAGCGCGCCGAACAATATGAGCACTAACACCAGCCCCACGAAGCCAAACGTTTCACCCATGATCGCAAAAACCGAGTCGTTAATCGCTTCAGGCAAATACCCGGTAGCCTGCACACTATTGCCTATACCAACTCCAGTCGGCCCACCACTGCCGATTGCGATCAGAGCATGTGCGATGTGATACGCACCAGCATCATCCACGCCGGCAGCATCGCCCTGTAAGAACGTGACTACTCGGGCAATTCGGTGCGGCGCGGTAAGAATCATCAGCGTACCCATCGCAGCAAGCCCAGCCAGCAGCCCTGCAGCAACTTTAAGGCGTATTCCAGATATCATCAGCATGCTCGAGAGCATAATAAGCATAACTAGGCCCGTGCCCATATCCTGCTGACTCCAGATGACGAATATACCAACGATGCCAAGTATACCTGCGAAAGGCAGAACAGTTTTGTACGTGTCGTTGATGATGCCTTGTTTCGCTCGATAAGATAAGAATGCTGCTCCAAAAAGGAGTAACCCGAATTTCAAGAACTCAGCAGGTTGGATACTTCCAAGTGGGCCTAAGTCAAACCATCTACATGCTCCAAGGCTACACTGCACAAAGCTCGCCCCTACCCAGCCTCCAATAGCTAATATTATTGATGCAATAATGCCCCCTATGAATAAGCGCTTAGCGTTTGCCTTCCACCAACTAATTGGTATACGCGAAACAACAAAGAATGTACCGAACGCCATAGCTAAACTGAATGCCTGCTTTGCAAAGAAGTACGTACCGTCGTACTCCGAACCGTATGCTGCATTTAATACTTGTGCACGCTGCGGTCCAATTGCATACATCACAATCAGACCAAGCATCATGAGTAGTCCCATATACAGCGCCATGCGATAATCTGGCCTATGTCGACGGAGTTTTACCGAACTAGTCGTGCTTTTTCGAGCACCACTTCGACGATCCATTACAATATGTGCCCTCCTGCGAGTGCAAGCATGACGCCAAAGCTAGCCGCAATACAACCAATTACCCAAAAACGCATCGTCACTTTTGCTTCCGGCCAACCAATAGCCTCCAGATGATGATGAATTGGTGCAGAAATAAATATCTTCTTTTTGAAAAACTTTTTCGAAGCAATCTGGATCAGACTCGAGCCCGCCTCAACCACGAATAAGATACCGATAATTGGTAAAAGCAGCAACGAGTTAGTAAGGATTGCGACAACACCAAGTGTTACACCGTATGCAAAGCTGCCAACATCACCCATAAAGAACCGCGCTGGATAAATATTGAACCACAGGTAGCTCAGGAGCGCCCCAATCACTGTAAAGCAGAATCCGGCGAGCATAAGTTGATTCTGCAATAAGGCAATCACGCCAAACGCCGCGAAGCTGAGTGCAAGCAGTCCGCCCGCTAAGCCGTCAAGACCGTCTGAGATGTTAACTGCGTTGGCAGTAGCGGTTACCACAAATGCGAACAATGGTACGATCAGCCAACCAATTGCGATTGCGCCAACAAATGGTATCTGAACCGTATCAACTCCGATTTTAGTAAAGAAATACCAGCCCAGTACTAAGCCGATTGCAACGATCATAGCGAATTTGATGCTTGATCGAAGCCCAGCAACGCCCTTACCGTCTGAACGAAGATTGATGATATCGTCAATCAATCCAACGATTGCACCGCCTATAAGCGCAGCCAGTGGTAAATATGTCCGCTGATCGAAGTTAAATCCGAATGTTATAACAGCTATCGTTACAACGCCAATGACGCCGGCCATTGTTGGTATATTTCTACGGAATTTACTGGCGTGAAGCTTAGTGAATACCTCAAGTAATTCTCCGTTCGTACTTGTGCTGCGCTGCTTTTTCCAAAATCGATAGCGGTACGCTAAGAAGGTATAGAACGGCGTGAGTGCCATGGCAAGCAGAAACGCCCCAACGCTGATAAGAAATATCTGGGTTACGTCACCGGTAAGGAGCTGGTAGGTTGCTTGCTGATTCATATGTTATGCCTTCGGTTGAAGTTTCTTATAGTCGATCATCCAGTTGGAAATGTCGGTGAAGATCGGATTGGCGTGGTCGCCACCACCGAGGTTTTTGTTTTTACCTGACACTTGCACCATTATGACATATTTAGGTGCAGTATCACCACCGAATCCAAGGTATGTCCCAATCGTTTGCCCCTCTACGATCTCACCGTTCTCGAATGTTTGCGATGTACCTGTTTTACCCCCGACACTGTAACCTTTTCTATCTTTTGACGAGGCGAACGCCCCGCGCGATTTCATAATCATCTGACGCATCTGTTCGGATGTCGACGATTTTATGACACCGGGATACGATTTCTGCTCGGTATTTGACACTAATTCTCCGTCTTTCATACTGCCCTCAATTACTGTTGGCGTGTGATACGTTCCGCCGTTAATCATCGCTGAGAAACTAGCAACAACCTGAAGCATTGTCAGATCCATTCCCTGGCCAAATGACATAGTCGCATACTGATTGGCGGCTCCTGGTATCTCAGGGGTTGGTATGATACCAGGCTGCTCCCCTGCGACTTCAATTCCCGTTCGCTGGCCAAGCCTGAACCTGTTGTATAGGTAATCGTACATAGTCTTACGGGCCTTGAGATTGATGTTTTCGCCATCGCCAAGTCGCTCAGCAACCGTGACCATACCAGTGTTTAAAGACCAGTTCAACGCATGCTGGAATGTTATCGTTCCGGTTTGCCCCTTGGTAGCATTCGTGATCGTTCGATCATTAACTTTAATATAGTCAGTGTTTACATAGGTCGAATCCGGCTTCACTGCTCCCATATCAATACCCGTGGCCATGGTAAACGTCTTCATAACCGATCCTGGTTCATACGGGCTTGTCACAACACCATTATTTACCTGCGCATAGCTTTTGATCCCTGATAGCTGACCGGGGTCGTATGTTGGCAGATTCGCCATTGCCAGAATCTTCCCAGTCTGCGGGTCCATAACAACGGCGCTCGCACTATCAGCGCCCGTGCGCTTTATGCCATCAGCAAGCGCCTGCTCCACGTAACCCTGTACTGAGCGGTCGATGGTGAGTACGAGATCGGTTCCCTTTTTGGCAGGGATGTTTATGCTGTCATCGCCAATCGTTAGCGGTACATTCGCAACATCCGTAATCGTCTGAAGGAGTCCATCTTCACCTTTAAGCTGATCATTAAACTTGCTCTCGACTCCGTATTGGCCCATTCCGTCAAAATCAATGAAGCCGAGTGTTTGTGACGCCAAACTATTCTCGGGATATACCCTCTTAGACTCAGCCTGGAAGCCAACACCTTTAAGGCCACGCTTTTTCACAAGCTCGGCTTGGGTTTTAGTAATTTGCTTTGCCACCGCAACATACTGCGTGTCATCGTCTAGCCTGTCCTGGTAATCTTTAACCGTATTGCCACCAACAATCTCGCGTATGGCTTTCTTCACACCTTCTACGTCATCCATAATGCTTGGATCAACAAACATTGTGTAGACGGTCTGATTCATGACTGTCTTGATTGGCTTACCATCATCCATGAGGTATATCTCGCCGCGCTCAGCAGGAATTATTAAACGCTTTTCTTGTTCGGCACGTGCGTCAGCCACATACTTGTCATGCATTATGACCTGCAGGAAAAACAAGCGCACAACAAAGATAGCCATCAACGCGACACACGTGACGGCTAAAATCCGGATTCGACGATTAATTAGTATTTCAGTGGGCATGACATAATGTCTATATTAGTTGTTGACGTATGCCGGAGCCTCCGACTTGGTCATCGCTTTTGCTACGCTGCTCTCTCGAACATTGGAAAGTGCAGTTAAGCGAGCATTCTCTACTTCGAGATCAGTCTTTTCTTCTGAGAGCTCTGCAATCTGAGAATCAATCTTTTGGGCTTCGTAGTCATAGCTTGTGGCTTTAGTCGCCTGGGTCAAGTATATCAAGCCAAGCACAGTTATCATAAGCGCTACAAGCACTGTATGCGTTACTGGGCCGAGTTTGATACTTGAAGTGAACCGCGTATTGTTTTGATTGCGGCTCATCCCTGTTCGTCGTTGGGCGTACTGCCCCCGTTGATATGTGGTGGAATATGACATTGTGGTGGTGTTGATGTTTGTGTTTGGTGGGATGAGCAGCGGTTTTGCCGCTCATCCCGGAGGTTTTTAGTTAAAGCGTACGGTAACTTTTTCTTCTACCGACTGGCTTTGTACTTGGATGTGGACAGGCATTTATGCCCCTTCCTTTGTTTGTTTTATTTTTTCACTGCGATCCGTAGCTTTGCACTACGTGAACGCGGGTTGTGAACGTCGTAAGTTGCCCCATCGATCGGCTTCTTCATTGGGATGTCCAGCTCGGCCTCAAGGCCTGCTTGGGCGTGCTCTTTGAAGTAGCGCTTTACTAAACGGTCTTCCAGGCTATGGAAGCTGATCACGCCTACCCTTCCGCCTCTTGTGAGAAGCTTCGGGAGTAACGGGAGTACTGCTTCGACCTGTCCGAGTTCGTCGTTAGTTGCGATCCTCAGGGCTTGAAAGGTACGGGTCGCGGGGTGGATTCGTTGCCACTTGCCACGATGCTCGTTAAGTATAAGGTCCGCGAGTTCAGTCGTCGTATGTATTGGACGATTTCGTATCAGCGCATCGATAATTCGATGTGCAAATCCGCTTCTCTCTTCGCCGTACATCGTTAATATTTTGTACAGCTCGTCTTTAGATGACCGATTGATGATATGGTCAGCAGTATGTTCACTGCTTGGGTCCATTCTCATATCAAGTGGTCCATCTTTAGAGAAAGAAAATCCTCGCTCAGCCCTATCGAGCTGTGGTGACGACACCCCGAGATCCACAAGTATGTTATCGAACTGCCTACCTTCTTCGATAAGCTGCTTAGCAGCAGTTACAAAGTCAGTATGTAGCAGAACTGCTCCTTGATCCTTAAGTGCCTGCAACTCGGTAATCGCGTTCTCGTCGCGGTCAACCAATACGGCTCCTTTTGGATTCTTTGTCCGTTCAAGTACAGCCGATGCGTGTCCGCCGTAACCGGCCGTTAAATCAAGATATGATTCACCGGGCTTAGGGTCTAGCAGTTCTATCGTCTTTTCAAGAAGGACAGGAACATGTAAAGCATGATGTGGTGGATGTGCTTTAATACTCATTCCCTTCATTGTACCCTAAGCGGGTTATATGAAGGATTCAAGATCACCAAACTGGCGAAAGAGGATTGTTTGTTTTCGCAGGTGTGTTTGTTTTTGTGTATAAGTTGTTTCCGAATAAGTTGTAGTGGAAGTATCCGCGAGGGATGCATACCGGGCTTAGACGGAAATTGAGAGACTTATGTGTGAGGTGGAGTTTTGGGAGGTGTGTTTTGAGGAAGGTTCGAGGCTTGTTTTATGTGTTGCCCTTTCCACGCCCACTCTCGCCAGATTGGTAATCTCGAGGTATTTCTGTTCTCTAATTTGTTAAGGGACAAACGGTAATCTACGCCGCAGACAGTCGCCAGTAGCTTCCAGCACGGACTGCTACGATATCGCGATCGATACCCGCCCAGTCCAGCAGATGCTGTTCAATGGTGACGCGGCCTTGCTTCTCGTCCAATTCCGCTTGGGTCTTGCCCATTCTGAACGTCACGTTCAGATCAGCGACAGCTTGGTCGAGAATACTACCGGTAAGCGCAGGCTCTACCTGTTCGTTCCAAACTTGGACCGAGTAGAGGTGGAGATACTTGCCAAAGCCGCGAGTCAGGACTACGCCGCTGGACAATTCGTTTCGAAGCTCCGTCGGTATTGTCAACCGACGCTTATCATCAAGCTTTCTTTCGAAATAATCCATTTGCGTTTTAGGGTGCCTTCTCTTCGCTGCTCGTTTTACCAGCGGCAAACGTTGATTATTTTTGGTGCAGTGGTTGATGTTTATTTTCTGGTGGTGTTACCCACTTTTTTCCACTGACCCTATCATAATACCCACACCTACCCACTGACAAGTACTTTTTTAAGGATTTTTCGGTACATGTATGTTTTCCACAATTTTGTGGAAAACTATGAATCTACCAGAGTTATCGAGGAAGGAAGAAATCGATAAGTGCTGTGTCGTATTGAGCGGTAGTCTGTAATGCTACCCATAAACACAGGATAAATAAGTTAGCGAAGATAGACACCGTAAGGATTGCATCCTTGAGATCACGTTCGGTCTGCAGCAGAGCGCTTGGATCGAGAGATTTCTTAGATGATTTCACTGGTGCTTTCATCTTTGCTTTCATAGCTTTACGTTAGTACAGCCGATACCCTTTGTCAATTGGTAACCTTACGAATAAATTCTCCGTACTGTCTGGCACTCGTGCGGACTTTGCGCTCCATAGTGTCAAACCTCACTTCAACTAGTCCAAAACGAGGCCACCTTCCCTTATCCCACTCGAAGTTATCTATGAGACTCCAGTGCAAGTATCCCCTCACATCCACTCCTTTAGAGATCGCTTTTTGGATCGCAGGAATGGTCTGCGCGAGCCACCATTGACGTTTTTTATCGCTCGCGTCAGCACATCCGTTTTCGGTAATGATAATCGGCTTATGATAGCGCTCATGGAGCCGCTCCAGTGTGTGCTCAATGTCTCCAGGGCTCATATCCCAACCCATGTCAGACACATGTTCATTCGGTGAATGAATACGATATCCGTATACCCTGTTTGAAAAGTAAAAATTCACTCCAATAAAATCACATTCTTTGATAACTTTTTTCAGGAAATAATCATCCTGAAAGTACTGCATTACGATTGCGCTACGAATCGATAGTGTCGCGCTATCGCCGGCATAAAAGTAATTTGAATTCTTCGCAATCGACACTTTGTATCGCCGATTCAATCCGTGAATCATTCTGGCAGTCTGGTTGTGCGCGTAGGCAAGATTATGTAGCACTTTGATTGCGCGCTTTTTACTGAGCACAGCCGGTGGCCAGTGCCCCAAGTAATAGCTTTCAAAGGCATACACTTCAGGTTCATTGATCGTTATAACGAATCGTACATCTTTACCAATTTCGCTAAGAATTTTTTCAGCGAACCGCACAAAGTAGCTACAATTCGAGCGTTTTTCAAAACCCCCCTTCTCTGCGAACCAAACAGGGAGGGTGAAGTGAAATAGTGTAACTACAGGTTCTATTCCCTGTGTCTTCAGTTCGTCTACATACCGTTTATAGTGATCAATCGCAGCGGAGTCCCAGCTTCCCTCTTTAGGCTCAACCCTCGACCATTCAATACTAAAGCGTAAAGAGTTCATGTGAAGCTTCTTCGCGATAGCAATATCGGTCTTATAACGATTGAAGTGGTCGCTTGCGGTTCCAGATACATAATTATCAGGTGAGAGTGCCTGAGTTTTTATCTCATCCCAATTATCTAGGTCACCATACTGGTATTCAGCCTGCGCGGCTAAGCTTTTGGCGTTCTCGAGCTCCCACACACTCCACTGATTGTGGTTAGCACCCTCTACTTGATGCGCGCTAGTGGACGCACCCCAGAGGAATCCTGATGGGAACTTGCTACTCGGCATACCTCCTAATTATACCGTTATTTCGCCGCCAAAATGCTTCTCAAGTCGCATCGTAATAGATCCTTCGTGCCTGCCCAGCTTCTTCGATAGCTCACTAAGCGATGCGCCATTTTGGAATTCCTGTTTTAAGAGTGCGTCCTGGCTACTCGTCCATGGCCGGTAAGCATTCGGATACGTCTCGCGCATCTTTGCAACCTTATCCGCCCAGCCAGATGATTGCTTAGGTGCCTTATCAAGCTCGATCTTTTCAAGAGTGTCTTCGAGGTCTTTTAGCCGAATCGAGTCCGCTTTCGACTTGGTTCGTAGCTGATCGTCAATATCATATGCTGTTTCGCTGATCTCGAGCGCCGTTCGATTAATACCCTTTAAGTAAAGCTTATCGAGGCTTCGTACACGACTTAGCGCCACGTATCCCATACCTGCTACAAATGCCCTGCGTAAATCAATAAGGGCTGAATCGAGTGTCATCCCCTGGCTTTTGTGAATTGTAATCGCCCAGGCTAGTCGAAGAGGTATCTGAGTAATACTGGCTCGTTTTTTATCACCGTCGCGCAGTTCCCAGGTATCTGGTTGCATAGTAACTTCTTTGCCATTCAAAAATTCAACGATCGGATAGTCGGTGGCAGGATCAAAATCTACAATCGTGCCCAGGCTTCCGTTGTGGTACTTGCGATCAAGCGCATTCTTAACTGCCATAACCAACGCTCCTTGCTTCAAACGCAGATCCGCTGGCGCCAGTACCGATCGCTGCAAGCTTTCTACATAGTTTGCAGCCCCAGTTGTCGTTTGGCTGTATATCATCTCATCGCCGCCCAGGCTATCAAGCTTAGCTTGGTTCTGAGTATCTACATCCACATTTACAGTATGTAGTTCGGTATATATGCTGTCAGCCGGCGGCGCAACTTCTACCCTACTAAGTAGTGTCTCTGCATGTGAACGGCGAATGTCGCGAGCCCGCATTGCATCTAAAATTCCTGATAGCGCATCGTCATCTTGCTGACGATGTTGCTCTTCAAGGTAGCAAATAACCGGATCAAGATCGGACCATGCCTTACTGAAAACAACAAACTGTCCCTGTTGTGCATCCGCTCTGTTAACAGGAGGAAGCTGGAAAAAATCTCCACTCATAATGACTTGGATTCCGCCAAATGGAATATCTGCTTTACGACGGACCAGCCTCGCGATGTTATCAATCATATCTAATCTAAAATCGTGCATCATCGAAATCTCGTCGATGATCAAGACATCGGTCTTTTCGATTATTTCGCGGCGACTCTTCGATAAGCCATCGACAAAATGCGCTCCAATCTCGTCCCGTACACCAATACCGCTCCAGCTATGAATTGTACTCCCGCCTAAGTGGCTCGCAGCAAGGCCCGTCGTTGCGGTCACCGACACATGTTTTCCATTATATTTCGCAAGTTTTATGAACTGGTTCAATACAAATGTCTTACCAGAGCCAGCTGGTCCAGTCAGGAAGACATTATGCCCCTCATTCATAATGGCAAGTGCCAAGTTCTGTTTCATTATTACTAGTTTAGCAAACCGTTGTTACTTAGCCCCGAGGCGGTTCGCCTTCTGGCTCATCAAGCAGTTTTTTACTTTTTATAACATAGCGCTTGCCCGTCAGTTCACTTGTAATGTAGTCCTCGTTAATAAGGTTTACAAACATGTCTAAATCGCGGCCGTCCATAATTATTATCTTGCCGTCATCGTCTGTCATGAGATCAAGTTGCATTGTGTCAGCATACTCAAGCGCCTGCTCTTGCTTGATGTCACCCACTTCGAGTTTCTGTAGTTTATTTACCATTGCTGGCCGCTCGCGCACCAGCATTTGTAGATCCATACCGTCGGGAAAGCTAAGCTGATAGTTAGCGAGAATTTCTTCCACCTTCTTGTCAGCCAGCAGCTGTTTTTTGTAATCATACTGAAACAGCTTTTCAAACTTTGGCTGATTAAATACGAAGATATCGGTTCCAATAATAAGAACTTGGTTATCGCTCGGCAAGCGTACGCCTACTTCGGGTTCAAACGGAGCGAATGTGTCACCCGATAGCTGCCAGCTGACCGCGCCAGGCAGTACGTTACTTTGCTGGACCGCCTTCGCAACATAGAAATATTTACCATCCGGTCGAGTCGCTTTTAATACGATGCCTTTAATGCGCTTAAATTCATGCTCGGTGTCCGAAAACTGAACAATGTCCCCACGCTCATTCTCGATTAAGTGAATCAGGGTTTCAGCTCGCCCCACTTTCTCAAGATCTGTGCGAAGCAGCACATTTTCTTCAGCCTCGCTCAGCTCATAATCCCTAACGCTCATTCCGGTACCAGCACCGAAGTTTACAGTATTTACCAAATCGAGTACGAACAACGCTCGCGCCTGTGCATCTAATGTCTTAGAAAGGTTCAACGCGTAAGGCGTGTAGTTCTTGTTAAATACAAACAACTCTAAATTTAGTTCATTTTTTACGGCGTCGGTTTGGTTTGCCCACAAAAAAATATCAGTCGTCTCTGTTTTATCCGGTTCCATTAGAAGCCCTTATAGCTTAATCATTATTATGTACTATTGTAACATCGCTCCGGTCTATCGGCGGCCTCGAACAAAAATACCCACCACAAATATAAATCCCATAAGAAAGATAGCTGGCCAAACAGCTGCAGTCACTGTGTCGGCGATTTGAGGTGGCAAAAATGCCGGTACAAAAATTGCAGCAAATATAATCGCACTGAACACGATCGCTACTATCGGGCGACCTTGCTTGAGCCGACGGCCTTGCTCGGCGACAATCGGCATAGAAGACTGGTTATTACCTTCCTGGCGAGCCTGAACTCGTTCGTCGGTATACCGCTTTGACTGATCCTTCAGCTCACTGGCGATTGCATCAACAATAGCCAAAATAGATTCCATATCATCTTTGGAATCAAGATTTAGCTTCTTCGTCTTATACAGGATGAGCTCGTTATCGATTACCTCAATGTCATACTCCTTACCGTGATCAACCAGGGCCTGCATTACATCGGGTGTAAAGACATATAGTGCGTCTTGCTCATATCCCGATGGTGCATATACATCGAAGTGAGTATTAAAGTCTCCCTCAAGTACAAGCCGCTGTTCCTTGCTAAACGTATCGGGCAAATTGGTGCCAAAAAAGTTATTGCGCTTTGCATCAAGCACCATATGAGGCAGGTTTCTCCCAAGCGATACACGCGCGAAGCTGTAGTTATATGTGCGGCTGTTCTTGCCAGTCCCCTTCGTAAATCGATAGTTACCCAATTCTATTCCGCTTTTAAATGCGAGTGAATCCTCTAATATTCGCGAATGGCCTTCGTCAAAAATCATTCCGTTCATACTCGGTGCCGACATGTCATTGGTGTATACAGCATCGTTCGCTTCCGCAAAACGCTTCATGCGTGCAATGCCTCGAGCTCGCAGCTTCATGCCATAAGCAGCCGCAATAACGACACCAATTGCAATACTGGTCGTCAGTAGTACCTTAGCAATGCTTGCAATTTCAAACCCTCGGCCAGCCTGCACATCGCCAATGACAAATGGTATTGTCATGCCGAGCCACAAGGCAACCCCAATAAATACGTAGGTCTTATTGTCGATCCACGACAATTCCTTACCCGCGTACTTTCGAACTACTTCGTCAGTCACTGGCTCAGACAGCGACCGGTAATTGATTTGCGTCATTATTCGATAACTAGCGTACCTTCGAACTGATCATTAATGTGATCATGGAAGCCATAGGTACCTTTTCCTAAAGGTGTAAATGTACCAGACTCACCTGCGCCCAATACGTCCATGTTAAGTTCTGTGTGATCGCGATGCGTTGGGTGGTCATCGCTGCTAAACTGCAAGTCCATTGATGAATTGTTTTTAACCGTTATTACTTTGCCTGCTGGGAATGTATAAGTTGCCTTATCAAAACCATTGTCAGTAAAAGTAATCACGTACTCGGACTCAGTCGCGCCCTCATCCTTTGTGGAATCCATGTTGGCATGCTCTTCGTCGGTCATACCCATTTCTTTTGCAGACTGACCGTCAGACTTTGTATTCTCACTCGTACTTGGTCGTGTAAGCGCGTATGCCGCCGCTCCAATACCCACAACTAGCAAAACAGCTGCAACGACTACCAGCACTTTGTTTGATCGTTTAGTTTCCATTTTTTCCCTCCTTGTTACCGTGAACAATCGTGTAACCACTGCTTATAAGCAATGTTATTCCATACAATATCCATACAATCATGAACCAATCGAGCCGCAGTTCATTACCAAGCCCAAGTGCGTGAACAAAGATCGCGATCATAGCTACAATCTGCAGCCGTTCGATCACCTTCCACCATTTTCTATCTTCAAAAAACCGTTTCAATTCGTAGGCAAGGAAAACAAGCAGCGATACTGTACCGAGCGCTAAGAATCCTAGTTGAGCTGCGTACACATCCATATAGCTTAGTGGCGGCAAGCCGTAGCCATCGAGGTACAGTGCCAGCCAGAGTAAGCCTGGATGAAGCAGGATCAGCGCTAATACCAAACCCATTGATATCGTTGTATATAATCTACCCTGCTTTAGTTCTACATACGTATACCGGCGCAAAGCTCCCATTACAAAGTGTGTCCACATCAGGCCAAACGCAATCAGTCCAAGCGGCGGAAATATATCATAAAGTGTTAGGTCATTCAGGTCGTTCCGACCCAACCATGCGATGCTCGGGAGCACCACCGCAAGGGCTCCAAGAACCCATTCAACGACGCTAATATTTTTACGCAGGAATTCTCGCATACTATTTTTTCAGCCTCGATGGCCACCAGACAAATGGTCCAATGTCTTTTATTAATGCCGGCACAAGTAAACTGCGAACGAGCAACGTATCCATAAGTACACCGAACGCCACGATAAATGCTAGCTGGAACAAGAATAAGATCGGTATCACACCGAGGGCTGCAAACGTTGCCGCCAGTACTACACCTGCCGATGTTATCACGCCGCCCGTTACAACAAGTCCCTTTATTACTCCTTTGTCAGTTCCCTGTTTCAAGCTTTCTTCGCGCACACGGGTCATAAGAAAAATATTATAGTCGATGCCTAGTGCCACCAAGAATACAAAGCCGTACAGCACAACCGAGGGGTCAGCGCCCGGGAAATTCCATACACCGTTAAACAGCAGGGCTGCTACGCCAATACTAGCCGCAAATGATAAGACCGTCGTTGCCAAAAGTAATAGTGGTGCGATGAGCGACCTAAGCAGCATCGCCAAAATGATCGTAATCGCAATGAGCACCACCGGTATAATGACCATCCTGTCGTGAATTGAAGCGGTGTTAGAATCTGCCTGCGCTGCAGTCGGACCACCTACTTGGCCAACAACTCCTGCATCTTTAAGATTCACTCGGAGTTTGGCTATAGTGTCTTTAGCAGCCTGACTATCAGGATCATCTCGAAGTGTCGCTTGCAGCAGTACTTCGCCGTCTGTTTCAATTATTTCAGCGTTCTTGAACGGATAGGCGGCAGCTACAAGTTGATCGGTACTCGGCGCGAGCATGAGCGCTTCAGCTGGTAAACCGCTTCGTTGTGCTTCAATGCCTTCACGGATTTTATTCTCTATTTCCCCACGTGCTTTACCCAGTGGAGCTACACCACTCTCGCTCTTGTCAGCCGTCGCTGACACACCTTCAACTCCACTCGTAGACTCAATTGCCTTCACCGCCACATCCATGACGTCACGGTTCACCACAATCAATGCTGGACTGCCAGAGCCGCTCGCAAAATGATCACCCAATGTATCTTGCCCCTCGC
The DNA here is from genome assembly GCA_002434005.1 of Candidatus Saccharibacteria bacterium UBA6575. Taxonomy (GTDB): domain Bacteria; phylum Patescibacteriota; class Saccharimonadia; order Saccharimonadales; family Saccharimonadaceae; genus UBA1020. The sequence goes on from DJJF01000040.1 coordinate 32,388, forward strand.
GAGCTTCACTATAGCCAAGTATTAAATCGCTTTGAGCAACACCGTCGGCTTTGATTTGCGTAGAGAAGCCCGCAAGCACCAATAGCAACAATGCTGTCACAATCCATATGGGGCGGGGATGTATTTTTACAAACTCGCCTACGTTATGCCACAAACCTTTTTCAACTTTCTGGCGGTGAGTTGTTCGTGATTTCATATCGGCATGTGGTATCACAGGCCAGAATGCTTTACGCCCGGCGAGCAGTAGCGCCGAAGGAAGAAATGTTAACGCACCAAGCATTGCCATGGCAATACCGATTGAACCAACTGGCCCAAGTGCCTTGTTTGAAGCAAGGTCACTAAGGAGCAAACACAACAATCCAACTATCACGGTTCCACCACTCGCAAGAATTGGCTCGAGTGCACCTTTGTAGGCTTCCAGGGTTGCATTCCAGCGATGCTTGTTTGCATATAATGCCTCCCGATATCTCGATACGTACAACAACGAATAGTCGGTGGCCGCACCGATCGTCAGAATAAATAGGATTCCTTGTACTTGTCCGTTTAGCTCAACCCATCCAAGCTTCGCTAGGCTAAATACAATTAATATACTCGCACTCAGGGCAAAGATACTTGTAAGCAGTACTACCACCGGCAAAAGCGCTGAACGATACACGATAATAAGTATGACGAATACCACCGCAAGCGCAGTCAGTAGCAAAATACCGTCAATACCCGAAAATGCAACGTTAAGGTCTGCAGCAAAGCCAGCCGGGCCTGTCACTTGGCTGGTTACGCCGTCAATATCAGCATCTTTCAGACTTTCACGTATGCCGCTCACTACTTCTTCTAAGCCTTGATCAGTACTTGCCTCCACGGCTACAAAGGCAGCCTTGCCGTCATCCGACACAATCGCTGGGCTTACGTCGCCTTCAACGCCTTCGATATCCGACAACTTTGCGCCAGCGTTATTTATCATCGTAGTTTGCTCGGTGGTGAGTGACTTATTGTCATCTGCCTCAAACACTACAATGGCGGCCAAGGTATCACCGCTTATAAACCCGTCTAATTTGTCAGCGACTTCCTTGGCTTCACTACTTTCGGGTAGGAATGCCGTTAGGTCAACTTCCGAAACTTCCTCGATTCTCCCAAAGTATGGTCCACCTACGGCAGACACACCGAACCATGTCAAAATTAATGCCAACGGTAAGATTATTCTCAGCCACTTACTCGGAACGTTCTTACTCACGAACCAGCCTCCCTGTAGTTATCTAGTGTATTAATTGTAACAGATAATAGCTATTGCTTTAATTATGTATTTATGTTATTATATTCACTAAGTGTACCTTCAACATCTGGAGTTCCAATGGCCCGTGGCAAGTCCCGCACCCGCAAGACCCGCAACGCCGACAAGCCGAGGCGCATGACCGCAGCGGCTCAGCGGCGTGGCACACACGTCATCGATGTCCCCATCGACACCTCCAGCCTGCCCAGCTACAAGCAGCGCCCCGTCAAGAAGCCCAACTTCGGTGGTGGTGTCCCGGGTACCGGCAAGGCGGCAGCCAGCCGCAGCCGTCACGGCAAGTAGCTACAACCCACGCCCCTTTCGGGCGCCTTCTCGTTCCTACGAGTATTAAGCGCCTGGAAGGGGCGCTTTCATTGCGACTTTAACGGGATTGCAGGGCATCTAGCCCAACACCCATCGCGGCAAAGACTCGCCAGTCCAGCTTGCTCCACGCATCATCGGTCGTACTTAGGCTGTAGTGATCACGAAATAGTGTCGTCTTCTTGTATTGCCCAGTTTCGGTATTCGTCTGTAGGTCGATGAACGAAAAATGATACCGAAAGAAATTCATAGCAAGATCAACGATATCGCCTACAAACGGAATGAATCCAGCAAATCGGCGTAGCACTGCGATTGCCACATTATTTTCTTGCACGCGGAATAGTTCCGCGCCATCCTTATCCATTAGAATCCAGCTACTTACAAGTAAGCTCTTCTTAAATTCCTTGCGGAACATCCCAAGTACATTACCCTGCATATCTTCTACAAAGTAGCGACCGTGCACATCCATGACTTTTTCAGCTCGGAACGTGAATGCTTCGCTTGTTTTTTGCTCATCGCTATAGAATGTCACTTTTTCTTTGAACGCCAGGCGTTTTTGCTGCGCAAGGGCCTTTAACTCGCCTGCTCCGCCACTAGCATCTACATCGAGTACTTTGTATTTATTTACAAACGCAGTTATTTTCTGCTCGATCATTAGTCGTGGCTTCATATCTGTTCTTTCATCAGTACTAGTATTATTCCCGTGCTGCCTAAATAATGCTCCACAAACCCTGGCGGCGCCGCTATCGCGTCTTGGCCAATCTCGATTGGTGTCGGGAATCCCCTACTAAGTCTTACATGCAAATCCCCGCCTGGTTCTATTTCAGCCGATGCTTCGTGAACGTGCGAAATCATACTTTCTTCTATGGGCGGAAGATGTACCCACGTCTTCGATTCCATGCCACTAAAACCGTCTCGCTCCACTGTGAACCCATTCTGTTGCAAACGTACTAAGTCGTCGTGTTCAAGAGATATGCGCATTGTCCCCGGATGGTTATAATCAACATCCATAGCTTACATTCCCATCAATTCTTTACGGCGCTCAAGATCCATGTATTCGAATCCCAGCGTCTCGCTGAAGTCACGCGTTCTTAGTAGGTGGAGCGTTGGGGTGAGCAGCTCAGGCAAATTAGTTTTGTTAAACCATGTTAAGTCATCGCATTTTTGCGGCTCCATAATCTTGGGCTCGCCTTGCCATTTTTTACACAGAAACACATAGTTCAAATACGGTCGGTCGGCGTTCATCTGAGCTGCCATAATTATCTTTAAATCTTCTGGAGCAATGTCAACACCAATTTCTTCTTTCGCTTCGCGAATAATCGCATCAACAATATACTCCTCGTTATCAACATGCCCTGTCGCCGACATGTCATAGTGGCCGTCCATAAAACCGGTATTAACCCTTCGCTGCAATAATATTTCACCCGCCTCATTCTCAAGCAGTACGAAAACCGCTGAGAAAAAGTTTGGTTGATGCGCCATATTACTCAATCTCTGCTGAGTTTATGCGGTTTTGTTCAGTGGTATCACGATTTCGCACTGTCACTGTGCCATCTTCCAAAGTTTGGAAGTCAATGACCACACAATATGGTGTACCGATTTCGTCTTGGCGTCGGTAGCGTTTACCGATGTTTCCATTGTCGTCCCACATTACACGGCCAGGGTTTTCTTTGGCTAATTTCGCGTACACTTCACGAGCTTTCTCTACTAGTTCCGGCTTGTTCTTTAGCAATGGCGATACAGCATACTTAATTGGTGCAAGATGTTCAGGCAGCGCCAAGAATACACGCCTTTCACCGTTCTGCTCATCTTCACGATACGCGCTGCAAAGGACCGCCATGAGCGCACGCTCGACGCCGAATGAAGGTTCGATAACATGCGGAATAAATCGGGTGTTCGTGCCCTTAATCGTGTAGTCCATCTTTTTGCCGGAGTTATCTTCGATGTTTTTCAAATCAAAGTCAGTACGGTACGCCAGGCCCATAAGCTCTTCACGGCCGATCGGATAGTCAAATTCAAAGTCGACTGTACGCTTGCTGTAATGGGCACGGTCATCGCCTTCTACTTCGAGTTCGTGCACACGGCCTTCGGGCAGTCCTAGAGCTTTGAACCATTCTTTACACTGAGAAATCCAATGCTCAAACGATTCTTCCCAGTTGTCGGGATTGACGAAGTATTCGATTTCCATCTGCTCGAACTCGCGGCTACGGAACACGAAGTCGCGTGGGCTAATCTCGTTACGGAATGCCTTACCCTGCTGCGCTAATCCGAACGGAAGGTCTGGGTAAAAGCTATCTACAACATTCTTATAATTTGTAAAAATTCCCTGTGCCGTTTCTGGGCGTAGATAGCTAACCTGCGACGGGTCGTAAGCAAGTAGTGTGTTGCCTGTTTTTTCATTGGTGTAGTTCTCACCCTTTTCATCTTCAATTGGGGTTGCCACAGCAGAAGGCCCAACGAACGTTTCGAACATCATGTTGAATTGGCGCGCTTCGCCGAATGTACCTTCTTTACCGCAGGTCGGACATTTGTTTGGATCGTCTAATTTGTCGGCGCGGTGGCGCGCATTGCAGTTCGAGCATTCTACGAGTGGGTCAGTAAATGTGTCAACGTGCCCACTTGCCTGCCAAACTTTGCGGTTCATGAGTATCGCTGCATCCACACCGTACATATCATCGCGTTCGTCTACGAACATCTTCCACCATAAGTTCATGATGTTGCGCTTCAGCTGCACGCCTAAGGGGCCGTAGTCCCACGTTCCAGATAGTCCACCATACACTTCACTCCCCTGGTAAATGAATCCACGGCGCTTCGCTAGGCTAACAATATCTTCAAGTTTTAGTTCACTGTCCATTAGGGGTAATTATAGCATGAGGAGCATGCGTCAAACGTATACGTATATTCGTTGTTGAACTAACCAATTGCTAAAATAACGCATTTGTGCTATAATATTAATATTCCATGTCTTTTTGACCAACCATCGACCTCAAAGGGGCACATCATGGGAAGTACATCACAGCATGACGACAGAACCACCCGGTCCATGCCGAACGTGGCCGAGAACATGTTCAAGAAGGGCAACTTCAGGCAGGCGAAGATCGAATTCGAGCACTTCCTGAGGACTAACCCCAACCACCGCCAAGCGCAAGTGTGGCTCGCAATCTGCGAGCTTCGGCTCGGTGACCGGCATGCGATCGACTCGATCACCCGCCTCATTGGCCACAGCCTCACGGCTGAGGACAAGCAGCTCATGGTTGAGCACGAATTCATCTCGATGCTCGTCGACAAGCGCTTCGAGCCAGCCATCGACCTTCTGTTCGCCCAACACCCGACCACTCGGGAGATGGCCAACCTGAGTCGCTTTAGGGAAATCATCGGTCGCCTCAGGCGAGCCGACGGTGGCCGTGGCATGAAGATCGAGAGCTTGCAGGCGGCCACTCAGTATGCGAAGGCCGTCAAGCTCTCGCGCTCGTCGGGGCCGCTGTCAGATCAGATCAACATCCTGCTCGCCTACTTCGAGCTCATGATCGAGCTCATGAAGGGCAAGATGCACCGAGATGCGAGCATCATCGCCAGATCACGAGGCGTGTTGTCGGTCGACCGAGGGCTCCTGGCTTCGCTGCCGGCAGATCGCAGACTGGTCGACTTCAGACCCACCTTCAGGAGCTGATCGTCAGCAAGAATCAAGCCCGTCCCTCACATCTTTCATACGGTGCGAGGGACGGGCTTCAACCATTTCCGCTCACCCTTGTAGTGAGCTTATTTTTATGTTAAAATAAACTTACACTTAGTGAGCTTCTCAGGGAGAAGTCGCACCTATCCATCGAAGGGAGGCCTAGCATGGCCGAACGACACCGTGCCATTCGGCACAAATACATCAAGAAGCTGATCGCAGCTGGCAAGTACGACGAGGCGCGCAATGCCCTGCTGGGCGCCCGCGATGCCCACCTGGTACTGCTCGAAACCGAGAGGTCAAACACCGACAAGGCGGAACTACTCCTCACCCTGGACTACGCACTCCTTGCGGAGTGTGACAGCCTGGATGGTCGTGAGGACGACGCCGACATGTGGTTCGACAAGGCGCTTCGGCACTACGCTGATTCGCATGACCCCATGGTTATGCAGCGAATTCTGCGTGTCCGCGGCATGCATCACGCTCGGTGTGGTCGATTCGAGGATGCAGAAGCAGACCTTGACTCGGTGATTGCGACGCTGCACAGCAAGCAATTCGCCATGGCGAGCATGCTACCAGCCGAACGGATTGAGCTTGAGTTCGCGTTCACCCAGAGCCGCTTGGCCGAGTGCCGACTGATGCAGCTACCTGGTGACGCGGCGGCAATCGCGTTGGTGCTTGGCATGATGCCCGTCTTGCGGGTAGGTAGCAAGCGGCGCTACGAGCTGGAGAACCTGATGGTCTGCATCGCAGTCACCAACCAGTTTACTTCGCCGGTGAAGTTCGCTTCCATGACAGCGCGTGCTGCGTACATCAACGCAGTGTCTGTTCACTGCGCCGATCACGCCTACACGCTCATGGATGCAGTAACGCCTCTCCCTACCGGCAGCATCCTCCGCTCAGTCGCTGGACGCTTGGGCTAGCCCGCATCGCTCACTAAGTGACCCCGCCATTCATTTGGCGGGGTTTCACTTTACCGGGCGACTACCCTCTCGGCGGCCCACAAACAATCATTCACTAAATCACCAACTCCACTTACATGTGCCGCCACTTTTGGTGCTTGCGCACTCAAGATGCGAAGTAGCTTTAGATGATCGGTCGTAAACATTCCCTTTTCGTGGAATATAAACCCATGTTCTGATTCGACAAAATTGTATGTAGTATCTTCAACTAGCTTCATTCCGTTAATATCCGTAGCGAGATTCATGCCGACACCTAATAAAATCGCGAGTTGCAGCCAAAACCATGTTTTCGTTAAGCGTACATCAATAGTGCTGTCGTTCAGTGATGCGAACGTCTGCTCTAACAGATCGTAAAAAGCTGATTCGTCTACCGTTGCAGCTATCTTATTGATCTGTTTTATGGCTTCATACCCAAACTGAAGACGATCGTAATCGGTCATGATGAATGAGTAAAATGTCTCCAGCCGCGCTGCAGTCAGAATTCCTAAATCCCCTTTGCCGTTGCCAATCGTCACATCGCAGGTCGCAAACAATTCAATACCACCCGCTAGTCGGCTTTTTTCTTTGCGCACACCTTTTGCCATAGCACTCATCACACCATTTTCGGGTGTCAGAAAGTTTACGATCCTATCGGCTTCGCCATAATTAGTTCGTCGTAGCACAATTGCTTTTGTGCGGACAGTTTTCATGCCAGCACTCCTCGCACGGCCGCGGTGATGTCGTCCGGGTGCATCGTAGCCTTATCAAGTATGCGTTTTACTCCATAGCTTTCAACATCCTCCAGCCGTATTTGGTCAGCTAGATTAGTAGCAAGCACGATTGGAATAGCGGTTAGATCGGCGTGTGTACGCAGTTCGTGTAGTAGCGCCAACGCAGTTGTGCCCGTTAGTAAAACATCAAGCAGTATCGCATGCGGCCGAACGTCATCAATAATATCGATTGCACCTAAGGCATGTGCGGCATGATATGTTTCGTAACCCCCTCGCCTAAGAATGCGTAAATAATGCTCCGCTAGCCAAGCGTCGTCTTCAACCACAACAACTCGAGTAGTCATAGCAGTGAAAGTTGCCGGCTAACAGGCAGTTCAACGTAAAACGACGCTCCATCTTGGTGGCGAATCGCGCCAATCCGAGCGTTCATAGAACGTGCAAATTCCCCAGCGATATATAAGCCCAAACCACTACTCTGAGGTCGAGCGTAGACTGGCTGGCTGGCCTCCAGAGTATTCGTAAGTTTACGCCAGTTTGCAAGCGGCATGTGTGGGCCGTGATCGCGCACGCTTATACGCACCGTCGAGCGTTCAGCGAGTAGCTGTGCCTGAAGCTCAACCGCGCCATTCACATCGGCATAGTGCAGCGCATTATCGGCAAAATTCAGCAATATCCGGCGCAGTAAGTCACGATTTGCAATCACAGGCGGCAAATTACGTATTCGACTAACCTTCAAACTACGTCCGTGCGCTTTATAGAGTCCGGCAAGTTCTGTACGCACATCGCGAGCAACATCCATTGGATTCACTGGACTCAGTTCGAACAGGGTCGATTGTCCTTCTACGCGTGTTAAGTCGCTGGTTAAGCGAAGGGCCTTTTCAGAAATATGCGTCATCTGCCCTAAAATATGCTTTTGTTCACTTGGCGACACATCACCGCTGGATAATTCCAGTGCTAATTGGCGTAGTAATACCAGTGGTGATTTCAACTCATGCGCTGCCACGCCAATGCTCGTGACACGGTTGATTCCCCTACCCCCATCGCTCATGTTGCCACTTGGGTCCATTGCTCCTAGTGTAGCAGCATTAGCCTATGAAAGTGCACAGATAAATTGTGTTATTCAACGAACGTGATTGTCTGTATCAGCGTGTCAAAATCAGGCTTAAATGTATCGGCATCGGTTTGAATAATTGCCGTTTTATCGCGGATCTTATATATAACTGCTGCGCCGCGGATATCTTTGGTAAAGTTTCCGTCAAGCCGAGTACCGGTTTGGCCATTCACTTTGGCAGATGAAGTTTTAAGGTCACCTTTTTTTACCAGGTTTTCGTAGTCGTTGATTACATCTTCGTAGCTGTCATCAACAATCGCAACATGTAGTGCATAGCGGGAATCTTTTGCATCGACAGATGGAACTGCACCAGGGCTAAAGAATGCCTCGTAGCCATTGTCCTTCGACGTATCGGTCGAAATATAGACACTCCAAGTCTTCGGGTATTTGAATCCAAGTGTACCGTAGTCACTTGGGCCAGTGAAGCTCTTAAGCGGCTGCTTATCTCGCTCAATAAAGTCGGCTTCTAACTTATCGCCTAACTTTTTCTCGGCTTCAGCTACCGCAGTCTCTATCTTAGAGTCGACATTATCTTTCTGATCGATATAGTTCATGTACGCCCAGACAGATAGCCCAGCGAAAGCAATCACAAAAAGCGATAAGCCAACAATAGCGAACGTCGACATACGTATGGCGCCGCGTTCATTACGAGTAGGAATATTCATGGCTTGAATTATACCGTAAGCGTGTTTCGATTGCGAGCATCAGGCTTTAGTGACCGTTGGATCAACGATATACATGAAATGCGCACCTAATTCGCCTTTCGGTTCATACTGCGTATATTGAAACCCGTAACTAATCACCGTTAACGGCCGCTTTAACCGCGTTGCCTCATGCTCAATTTTTGCAAACATTCGCTTAATATCGCGCGATTCGCTAAACATATATACTACAGTGGTTTCATCTGGGAATTTACTCCGGAATAAATCTGCAAGCTTCACCTGAATCCCCTTGTAGCGTCCTGAGGCAATCCGGCTGATCAACACAAGAAGTGGGTTGATTTCGTAGCCTACTGCACGTGCGCCGTGCTTGGCCGCTTCGCGTAGCACTACACCGTCTCCCGAACCGATATCTACGAGTAGGTCGTTGCTGCTGAGCGGGTATAAGGATTCAAACGCACGCTGAACCTCTCGGCGTTTACTGGGCACATACGGCGCCCCGAATATCACCACAAATCCAAACATCAGCACCACTACGGCGATGACTGCGTACAGAAGCGTCATGCTTCCTCGAATGATTGTTTGAGTACGGTCACCTTATTTTCCATTTCGGATAGATCGTGTTCGATTTCTTTAGCCAATTTGGATGCTGCTTCAAACTTTTCGCTGGCATGCGTGAGTGAAAATTCATCGCTCTCAAACCATGCAGCCATGTCGCGCAGTTCGTTCATCTTTTCTTCGATCGTCTTATTTTTTGCTGACACTGCGTACCTCCGCTTGAATGATATCTTTCGCTCGCTCTACTTCGATCACACCCCCAATATCGATGTCTCCTCGCACTAATGCGTAGCCTCTCGCTAAGACAACCGAAGGATCATATTGGCGAAGCAATTTTATTGTTGAAGCAACTTCGTCAGTGAGTACTCGCATACGCTCCGAAATCACAAATTCAGCCGTATCAACAAGGTCTTTTACCTCACGCCGGTCATCGTTCAAATGACCCTGATAGGCTGGAATCATGCTGCGAACATACGTGCGTGAGCGCTCAATAAGTTCCCTTCTGTCCGGCACAAGAAGCTGCGCAGCATTCGTCGGCGTTGCCGCACGTACATCGGCAACCATGTCAGCAAGCGTCACATCTATTTCGTGACCCACTCCGACCAATGTTGGAATACGACTGCTGGCGATCGATCTCACAAGTGCTTCGTCATTGAATGCGGCAAGATCATCTGGATCACCACCACCACGTACGAGCACGATTACTTCTGGTGGCTCGCCCGACTGGTTGAAGTACTCAAGCGCACGAACGATCTGACCCGGCGCATTAACGCCCTGCACAAGTGTATGAGCCACCTCAACCTGCATGCCACCCCAACGGCCATTCAGAATCTTTATAAAATCCGCATAGCCTGCAGCCTGCGTGCTACTAATTACACCAATACGCCCCGGAAGCTCTGGAAGTGGCCGCTTTCGCTCGATATCAAATAGCCCTTCGGCTTCAAGCTTGCGCTTCAACAGTTCAAAACCTCGCTTAATACTACCCTCACCAACAGGTCGGACGGATTGAATGCTTACACTAAAGCCATATTTGTCGCTTAAACGGGGCCTACCCGAAACTGCAACAATCATGCCATCTTCTAAGGGCTGGCGCACCTGATAGGTTGATCCAAAGAAATCAACTGAGCATCGTTCGTCTTTTAGTTTGAATCTGACCCATTTTTCTTGCCGTACGTTGTAGCCGGATACTTCGCCGACGATAACAATACTTGGCATCGCAAAGTCAAAGGTCTGGTTGACCAGTCCAACAAAATCAGAGACGCTTAAGCGGATTTCGGCTTTTTCGTTTTCCATATTTTCCTAACGCGTTTTGGTAGAACAAGTATCCGAATGCAATCGTAACGATCAGAATAATCACTCGGGTGAGCACAATGCCTGCAATCGCTGCGCCGCTGGCGATTCCGGCAGTAGCTAGGAACGCTACCATGATCGCTTCGTAGGCGCCTGCGCCGCCTGGCGTCACTACAATAAATCCTGCTACGCTAGCCAGCACATATGCAATAAGAAGTGGTGCCGGATTCACTGGTGTACCGAGTGCGGTAAATGTAATCCAAAATAGCAACGCGTCAGCAGCAGTGAATGCAGTTGCCCAAAGTACCGGGTACACAAGCACACGGTAGTCGCGCCGAAGCTCCAAATAATCGTCGTGAATGTCTTCAAAGAATTCAAATATCTTCTTTTCTCGCACCAATACACGCTTCTTGCCGCGTGTCATTTTACGCGTTACTTTATTGATCCCTTTCGACGACCAATCCGCAAACCGTTCCATGCGCTTACGGCTGCTTACTAGGTAAATCAGCGCGATCGTACTAAAGATCATAAACGTAACAATCGCCGAACTTACTAGGATAATTCCACGGTTAATATTGCCGTCAAGAGTAACTGCAACGACTGAAATTGCAATTAATATCGCCGATGCAATAAAACCTGCAACATATCGAACTACTTGTGCCGATGCAGCCCTTCCCGGGCTCACGCCTAGTTTTCCAAGCCGCCATGTCATATACGAAATGCCGCTCACTCCACCTGACGGCAGAGTGTGATTCACAAAATTTAGTTCTAGAGCCATACGCGCGCGCTCATACCATTTCGTTGGTTTTATACCACCCTTGGCACTCAGGTACGTAAACATGATCTCGCCTGCTGCGTAGAATGTGAATAGCATGAGTGGTACAAGTAGTAGCAGTACGAGTGGGTTCACCGTTTCCATAAGCTCCAAGGCCTTTAGTAGTTCATGCCGCGACAAGAACAATATCAAGGCTACGAGCGCCAATGTCACCCAACTGATAATCGATTTCACCGACATATCCTTTCATTATACAGACAGTGGTGATTCATCGTATACTGGTGATAATGTCTACCCAGAATTATGTCTCGTTGCTCGGCCGTCAACCCGAGCTCAGCATCGCGGAACTCGAACAAGTGTTCGGTCACGTTACGCCTCTTTCGGATATCGCCGCTACGTATAAAAGTACTGTACGTCCTGACGTGCAACGCCTCGGGGGGAGCATAAAACTTGGCGAAATTGTTGCAGAATTCGAACCACAGGAATGGTCGAGGCTTAGTAAAAGAATAGCCCGCTACTACGCCGACCGACTGAGTAGTTTTGAAGGCAAAGTCACAATCGGGATAAGTGTGTACGGGCGTAAGGTGTCACCACGCGATGTTCAGCGTACCGGTCTCGCATTAAAAACGGCCTTGAAACAAAACAGTGTCAGTATGCGTCTCATCCCCAACGATGATTCAGCACTTTCAACTGCTACATCCCACCACAATAAACTTGGTCTTTCACCGAATAAGATTGAGCTGCTGATCGTTTATGCTAAGGATGTAGTTCTTGTCGCGGAGAGTCTTGGCACCCAAAACATTACTGCCCTAGCCGCTCGCGACCAAGCTCGTCCCAAGACTGATGCATTCGTAGGTATGCTGCCGCCAAAGCTCGCGCTCATGATGATTAATCTGTCTGGCGTAAAAGAGGGCCGAATACTTGATCCATTTTGTGGCACAGGTGTCGTTTTGCAAGAAGCAGCTTTGCTTGGTTTTAACGTATACGGCACCGACCTATCCGAAAAAATGGTTGATTACTCAAATGCAAACATGCAGTGGCTATCTGAAAAATTCAGCCTTGGTGATGTAAATGTCGAAGCTGGCGATGCCGTAGAGCACACTTGGCAGAAGCCCATCGACGCCGTTGTGGCTGAAACGTACCTAGGTCAACCGTTTAGTGCCCCACCATCGCCCGACAAGCTTGATAAGGTCGTTAAGGTCGTCGATGTGATTGTATCGAAATTCTTATCGAACATTCATGACCAGCTTGAACCAGGTACGCCGCTCTGTCTTGCTGTGCCTGCATGGCGAAGTGCAACCGGCTGGTTCACCTATCTACCCGTCATCAAAAAGCTTGAATCACTTGGCTACGAGTGGCAAGTGCTTAAGCAAGTTGATACAACTAAGCTCACCTACTACCGCGAAGATCAAGTCGTTGCCAGACAGCTACTAATTCTGAAAAGGAGTTCGTAATGCTTAAACGAAAGAATCTGACAACTCAGGAGAGATATGACCGAGTTCCCGAATCCTACATGAAAGAGCCTCTTGCGCCCAAGACCCGCCGTGAACTTCTGATTGAAATCGCTGCCGGAACCACCCTAGCAGTTGTACTGACTGGCGTGGCGGCCATCGTATCTGAGCATGCTTCGAGCAATGACTCCACCTCAACCCAAGAAGCTTGGCTTCCAGCCATAGATTAGGACATAAATTAAAATAGTACCTCGAGCCTGAGGTACTGCGCGCCGGGTTTTGTTTAACGTAAAAAACCCGAGCCGAAAAAAACCGTGATGCATGAGCGATCAGGAGCAACCCTGAGCGACTGCGACCATGAAGAACTGTGGCCACTCCCGCGACAGCGAGCCCTTCGGAGCTTTCTCCACGATGTTCTCGTAGAGGTCGTTCGCCTCGCCCCAGAAGTAGAAATCGGCGGCCGACTGATCACAGCTGACCTGCACCAGATTGCTCAGGATCACCTGCGGCGATCCACCCGCATTCACACTCCGCTCGAGTGGCTCAACAATGCCTAAGGCCCTGTTGCGCAGCTCGCTGGCGTATGCCTGGGCTGCGTCATCATCGAAACAGAAGAGCTTCCCATCGGGCATGCCAACTGACCGCATGTCGCCCGGTGCAACCTCCTGCTTGCCGTCGACGTTGTCGCAGACATCTGTCGGCGACTCGGCCACCACCTTCTCGGACGGACTGGGCGCTGCCGTCACCTTGACAGGTGCCGACGTCGCCTTCTTGGGCTTCGCCTGCTCCTCGGGTTCGTCGTCTCCGACGAAGGGAAGGTTGCATCCGCTGAGCAGAAGCAACATGGCGATCACCATCGTTCCTCGCATGAACGTGCTTCTCTGAGTGCGATTTCGCATGTCCTCACCTGCCTCACCTAGTATTGAGTCTCAAAGATGTGTTGATAATATAATATTTATTAATATTTGTCTATACTCTATGATCTGTTAGGGTCTTGTAAATGTCAAAAATATTTGGTACAATTTTTTAGATTGTTTCATAAACTTTAAAGGAGAAGCTATGTCACACGTCAAAGCAGGTGGATCAAGCAAAAATATCCACAACAACGCTGGTGCCCGCCTGGGTGTCAAACGCTTCGGTGGCCAAAAGGTCAACGTAGGTGAAGTATTAGTTCGCCAAACTGGTTCAACCAAGGTTGCTGGCCCTGGTACATTCATGAGCAAGAACTTCACTATTCATGCAGCAGTCGAAGGTGTTGTATCGTTCAAGAAGATTCGTACTCGCCGGTTCACTGGCAAGACCGCACCTCGTACACAGGTTAGCGTTCAATAATTGTTCGCTCTATAAGAAGGACCCGGTTTATCCGGGTCCTTTTTTATCGTCCGCCAGCTCTTCCGTGTTGCTGTGGTAGGTGATACGCAGGCTTATTCGGAGTGCCCAGTCGCTGTTGATGCGCTTTAGGCTGAGGCACTACGTAGTCTTCTGGATTGCGGATTTGATCAACGCTCTTACCGGTGCGCAAAGCCTCTAATTGCACAGCAGACGCTTCTTCGCTCTGGGCGTCACCAAGTGTCGCAGGGCCAAGTTCGGCCAAACGATCGCCACTTACCATGCCAATGCGGCCTAGTTCATGAAGCTCAGATACTGATAGTTGCTTAGCTTCTGATTCAGATGATGGTGCTTGTGGTGTTACTTCGTACATGTGTGTTTTATTTAAAGTTATGAATTCATAATAGCAAATAATTGCTTATTTGTCAATAAGCTTATGCTTCCTTAAGCCTAGCTACGATGCGACAGGCTGTGAAGGCGGCTGCTCTGTTGAATCGCTCACACCTAGGTGGAACTTCACCCGCTCCACAACATCGCCAATCACAACCTGAGATTTCACTAGATAGTCATCAACACCAAGTGATTCGGCACGCTCTTTATCTTTTGGCTGGCTAAGTGCCGTGAGCATAACAACGCGAATATTTGTGGTATCGGGGGTATTTCGAAGAATATCGAGTACGTCAAAGCCACTGATTTTTGGCATCATTGCATCGAGCAGAATCAAATCAGGCTTGTAATCAAGTGCAGCGGACAGCGCATCCTCGCCGTTATTAACTTCTTTGACATTAAAACCTTCGAGCTCTAAGCGCGATCGGTAAACGCCTGCTAACGCGGTGTCATCTTCTACCAGTAGTATTTTCTTGGATGAGTCCATATGTCCCCTATTCTATAGCTATTTTTCTTCAGGCACAACCGTTATGGCTGATTGACCGCGTTTACGGCTGCATCCATTTGTGGATCCTTACTGGCATCAAGATCTGCCTGGGTTAAGCCGGCTTCGACATCTGGCTTGATGCCGTTTTTATTGACATTACCGCCACTTGGAGTATACCAGCGCTTGATCGTAACTTTTAAGAGCGAACCGTTCGCAAGTGGCACAAGTTCCTGTACCGTTCCTTTACCGAACGTCTTCTCACCAACAATCGTCGCTACCTTATAGTGCTTTAGAGCGGCCGTGACGATCTCGGTTGCGCTCGCCGAACCAGGATTCACTATGACGGCAGTTTTCAGGCCAGCCAGTATTGTGTCTCCGTTACTCATAAGTTTCTGCTCACCACCATTCGTAGCTTTCACGCTCACAACTAGCTTGTCTCTTAACCACATACCGGCAACCCCAGGAGCCGCATCCAGGTATCCACCGCCATTACCCCTAAAGTCGATAATGGTCTTCTTCATACCTCTACTCTTTAGGTCATTGGCTGCTTTTCGCACCAACCCGACCGTTTCATTATCGAACCTACTAACAGTAATGACGCCAATATCGCCCTTTAGATCGCTCGATACGCTCGGGTTATTGATCTCTTCGCGAGTTATCGTGAATTCCTTTGGTTGACCGTCACGTAAAACAGTAATTTTAACGGTTGTGCCCACCTCACCACGAATGGCGCGCACCGTTTTATCTGCGTCCCAACCGTCCGTAGATTCTTCGTTTACGCCTAGTATCGTGTCGCCTGCGTGAAGGCCGGCTTTTTCAGCTGGATTATCGGGCAGAGTACGGATAACGGTTGGTTGGCCGTTACGAACTCCCACTTCCGCTCCAATACCACCGCCTATGTCGCCGCTTAGTTCTTTGTTGAACTCATCGGCTTCTTTTTTATCAAAATACACAGTATAAGGATCACCCACGGCAGCGATCATACCGTGCTTTGCTCCTTCGATCAGCTTATCGTCATCAATTTTTCCGTTGTAGTGTTCTTTTAAGGTCTGATACACATCTTGCAGCGACGTGTCGTCTAGCACACCCGTTTCAACCCGTGCACCAAACAGTGGGGCTACAGCGGCTACGATTTGATTTGATCGAGTTCCAAGCACAAAACCAACGAGAAGCACACCAAGTACAACGCAGGCTAAATAGATGCGGGAAAGCTCTACCTTCTTTTCCATTGCCATAAGTATAACGCACCCGTTTCTGGGTGCGCTAGTGTACTTTTAACCTTTATGCTTTAGAAGTAGATGTAGTAATCGTATGCGCCAGGCGAAACGTTATACATTTCGCTGTAGTGACCCCAGCCTGATCCACCGGCGTTGAAGTAGTTGTACTGGCTAACATTGATCGTGCCGTTACCATTAACGCTCTCTACCCATACAACGTGTCCGTAAGCACCAGCCATGATCACACCAACACTTCCGGCGCGAGGAACGGTGCTAACTGGAATACCAGCAGCGCGGGCATTACCTGGCCATTGATTGGCGTTACCGCGACCACCCCAGTACGGCATGTAGCCATTTTTCTGGTATACCTTCCAGGCGGTGTAGCTCACACACTGGCGAGAGTACATTCCCCATGGGTCAACAACTGGGTTGTAATAGTCTGAATTCGCTAAGTTTGCAGGGTAACCACCTTTGTTTGGGTCACCAGCAACCGCTGCGCCACCGCCACCTGCTGCACGAATTGCTGCAGCGATTGCCGCCTGCTGTGCAGCCTGTACGCGGTCTTTTTCGGCTTTAGTCTGTGCAGAAAGGCTCTGGTATGCCTGCTCTTGGCCTGCTACTGCTGCAATCAGCTGTTGTTGTTCGGCTTCTTTTTGCGCTAAGACTTCACGGGCACCCTTTTGGTCAGCCAACGCTCGTTCAACGCCAACTTTTTGCTCTTCAAGTTGCTTCTTTAGAGTTTTAATTGTGGCAATCGTAGATGAAAGCTCATCTTGAATTGCTTCACGGTAGGTTTGTTTGTCTACGTAGTCACTGATATTGTTGCTGCTCGCGAGCATTTCAATCGCAGAGATATTGTCGTCTACATACAAATCTGCAAGTGTGTCACCTAACGCATCTTTGTTAGCCGCAATCTGCGCCTCAGACTTTTTGATGTCTCCAGTCAGTTGATTGATTTTTGCCTCATTTAGGTCAATCTGTGCCTGAATCTGCGCTTTTTCAGCACTTAGCATCGCCAGCTTGTTTTCATAGGTGTTTCGTTCACGACCCAAAGCTGCGGCCTGAGCATTGAATTGTTCGATCTGAGCCTGGAGCTGCGCGATTCGAACATCGTACTGGTCAGCATTCACCATTTGTGTCATTGCCATAGGTGTCGCAGCGAGCATCAAAATAGATGCAGCCACAATAGCCGCCTTTTTAGCGAATGATACTGATGATGGTGTGGTGGACCGTAGTTTCATCTTCTTCCACGTTAGCATAAGCGTCTTAGTAAGTCAATACTCCCCTCGCGGCTATTACCCCGCTTAAATCTTAAGATATCTTCTGGTCGCGAGTAGCGATGATACAATTCCAATTAGTGCACCCAGTGCGATCATTCCGAGCGCCACAAATCCGATATACGACATAACAAATTCCAGTGTCGGCCCAACTTGTACACCCGTGATCAGTCTATCTTTGAGCCAGTATAAGCTGAGCACGCCGAGTATGGTCGCAAGAATTGCCGCAATAAATCCATATACAACTGCTTCTACAATAAATGGGCCGCGAATAAAGCTCTTATCGGCGCCGATGAGTTTCATCATTTCGATTTCGTCTTTGCGATTAAAGATAGCCATGCGAATCGTGTTAAAGACAATCAGCGATGAAATCACCACGAAAACGATCGTCGACACCAAACCAACTCGCTCTGCAAACACCACGCCCTTTGCGATGCCTTCAATGGCAGACTTACGCTCACCAGCAAAGGATGGCTCGCGGTCAGGGTCAATGTTTTCCTTCACGGTCTTATTCGTTTTTACAAATTCGGCTAATTCACGCGTGTCATTGATGTCCTTGAGCTTCACGCGTACGGTACCGGAAAACTTGTTTGTTGCTTCATTTAAGGCAGAAAGTGCGTCGGGATTGCGTTTGTTCTGCTCAGCGAACGCGTCGCGCGCTTGCTCCGGGCTGATATAACTTACGTTCGTAACGGTCCTAAGTTTACGCAGATCACTGGTGATCGTATCGACTGCATCGTCTTCAACATCAGTTTCTAGGTAGATCGACATATCTACCTTGTTCTTGATGTCGTCCACCGTAGTGATAAGCGTGCTTCTTGCGGCCAGTGTTGCAAACACGATGAGTAGTGTGATCGTCATGACAGCAGTCGCGGCGATTGTTAGCCACGCGTTACGCGAAAAGTTATTCACGCCGTAGCGGCACATTCGCAGAAATGTAATCCACTGACGTCTTTTGCGCTTACTCTGCGCGAACTGCTTGGATGTCATTTTTCCTTTTGTCATATTATTGTCGGTAACTTCCCTGTGCTTGGTCACTCGTAATCTTACCGTGCTCAAGTGTAACCACACGGCGCTTTAACCTGTTCACGATTTCAACGTTGTGAGTCGTGAGAAGCACCGTTGTTCCGTAGCGATTAATCTTTTCAAGTAGGCGCACAATGTCCCAGGAGTGCTTGGGGTCCAGGTTTCCAGTTGGCTCGTCGGCGATCAGAATTTTTGGCTGGCGCACCACAGCACGAGCAATCGCTACGCGTTGGCGTTCACCACCACTCAGCTGGTGTGGGAACGATTTTTCTTTGCCTGTGAGTCCTACGAGCTCAATCACCTTTGGTACGGTCGTCTTAATTTCACGATTGGTCATGCCAGCGATTTCGAGCGCGAATGCAATATTTTCAAATACCGTCCGCTGTGGCAACAGTTTGAAATCCTGGAACACAACACCGATCTTACGACGCAGCAGAGGAATGTGTTTATCTTTTAACGTGTCGTAATCAATACCGCCAACCACAATCTTGCCGCTGGTTGGTTTTTCTTCGCGGGTTAATAGTTTTAGTAGCGTAGACTTACCCGCACCCGAGGTTCCCACTAATATAACGAACTCCCTGGGCTCGATATGAAGACTAATACGTTGAAGCGCCGGGTTGGTACTTTTTCCGTATGTTTTTGTTACCCTATCTAACAAAATCATTTAGGGCAATTATAGCATAAGTGACTTTCTTGTAGGCTCATGCAAATCAAGCAGATATTTGTATTACATCAGCTAAGTTAAGAATTGTCGCGCGAATTTCGCGAGTACGAAATTCTAGCAGAAGCCTGTCATCTTCCGATATCTGTAGACGCTGTTCAATGTCAGCAAGTTCGCCAACATCAGGCTTAATAACGCTCCAGAGTGCGCTCGGGGTGTTGGATTTTTTGAGCAATTGACGTACGAAATCGAGGTTGCTCGGTTCCCTTGTTCCTAATATTTTGATTTCCGGATTCAATCTTAGTGCGTATTCCCTAGCAGAGTTCGCTACTTGAGCCGCACTCTCTTGCTGTGATTTGGCATGCCGCGAACGGACTGCCATAGTCATTGCACCAACAGCTAACATTGAAGCACCTACTGAGAAACGCGCATCCGTGGACGCGATCTCTATTGCCAAGCCCGTCGTAATTCCGCTCAGCATCGCAGACATATTAGTCTGCGCGTTATAAATAGGCATATGATCATCAAGAGATTTCACTGAATCGATAGCATCAATCGCGTCGTGATTATCGATAAATAGCACCTCGCCGGTTTCAGAATCTCCAATTAGAACTATATCCTCACCGTATCGTTCTTCGTCTCTGAATGGTGCTAAACCGCCTGGCGCGCGATTATGAACAACTTTTTCGCCTCTCGGAATCGGAGGATAATACCTGGTGATTTTGTGTGTGTTCTCATGACTATAGTTAAGCCATGTGCGTTTTAGTACATCGGCTTCAAACCAATATCCTGCTCGCTTATCGCGCATATTATCGCTATATAGCAAAAGGTTTGTGCGGTGCTTCGTGTCGTAATTACTGTCGTACATAGCTTAGGAAGTTCTCAATAAAACCATCAATCTTCCCATCCAAAACGCTTTTCGCGTCTTTGTCTTCGTACTTCGTTCGTGTATCTTTCACCATTGTGTACGGGTGAAGCACATAATTCCGAATCTGACTGCCCCAGTTTGCGGATTCACCAGCTTTCAAATCGCTTAGACTTTCAGCATGTTGCTCCATTTGTAGCTGGGCTAACTTTGAACGCAAAATCCGCATAGCTGTTTCTTTGTTTTGCAGCTGTGAGCGTTCGTTCTGGATTGCAACAACAGTATTGGTTGGCAGATGCGTAATACGAACGGCTGAGTCGGTCGTATTAACCGACTGGCCGCCGTGGCCACCAGCGCGGTACACATCAATTTTTAGATCCTTGTCGTCAATCTGTACTTCTTCAGGTGCATCAACACGAGGTAGGACTTCTACGAGTGCGAAGCTGGTCTGTCGAAGATTATCAGAATTGAACGGGCTTAGGCGAACCAAACGGTGTACGCCATGTTCACTACGAAGCTTACCGTAGGCATTCGCACCACTAACCTCAATGACGCTTGTCTTGATGCCAGCTTCTTCACCCGTAGATCGCTCAACCTGTGTAGTTTGCATACCAGATTTTTCCGCCCAACGTAGGTACATACGCTCTAGTATTTCAGCCCAGTCTTGTGCGTCAGTCCCGCCCACACCAGCGGTTATACGAAGGATTGCATCGTGGTCGTCAAACGGGCCACTGTACAGCAGGTCTTTCTTACGTTCCGATAGTTCCGCCTCGAGTGCACGCAACTGAGACTCGAACTCCTTTTGCATGGAATCATCGCCCATTGCCATTAGCTCCAGAATATCTCCTACTTGTGCGTTCAGTGTCTGCCACGGGTCAATCGTACTTCGAAGTCCCGCTGCCTGTTTGCTTAACTCCTGTGCATGTGCAGGATCGTTCCATACCTCAGGTACGGAGAGCTGTTCATCGAGCTCCGCTAATTTGATTGATTTACCGGCTATATCAAGCCGTGTCATCGCATCGGCTATGTCTGACTGCAGCGAGGTTGCACGTTTCTCAAGAGGTTGCATTCCCTCTATTGTACCACTGGGAGTATACTGGTGGCATGCGCATAGGAGTATTCGATTCCGGGATTGGTGGTGATGCCGTCGCTCATGAGTTACGGAAAGAATTCCCACATGCCGATATCATGACCGTAAGTGACCGTGAACACATGCCCTACGGAAATCGTGACGCAAAAGAAATCATCGAACTGACCGAAAAATCAATCACGCCATTTATCCAAAGCGGTTGTGACGTAATCGTGCTTGCTTGCAATACGGCAACAGCAGCGGCAATTGACGTTCTGCGCGAGCGTCACCCCACGCAGCCATTCATCGGCCTGGAGCCTATGATTAAACCAGCCGCCGCACTTACAAAAACCGGCGTGATTGCCGTCCTCGCCACACCCGCCACGCTTGGCAGCGAACGATATTTGCAGTCAAAACATGATTTTGGCGGTGCAGTCCGCATTCTTGAGCCCGACTGTAGCGACTGGGCGAAACGTATCGAAGCAAACGATATGAACCGCCAACACATAGATAAAATTATTTCTGATTGTATTGCCGAAGGAGTGGATGTAATCGTACTTGGCTGCACACATTATCATTGGATAAAGCATGAGATAGCTGAATCTGCTGGATTAAAAGCCGTAGTACTCGAGCCCTCGGAAGCGATTGCTCGTCGAGTTCGCGAACTACTGCATATTTGAGAGTGGCCCGGCAACTGAATGCCGGGCCACAAAGCGGACGCGAAGCTCACCGCTGTTGACGCAGGATGATTCGAACTGGAAACCGAACTGCTGAGAAGCGGAACGAGCTGTACCTTCCTTCGCCAGCAATCCTTCGCCATTCGAATGGAAACGGATTCCGATTGTGCTCGGCGTCGTAGTCACGGTCTTCTACGTGCTCCCACAGCACACCGTTTTCGTCCAGCGCAATGTCACCGTACTGGACTTCTTCAGGTGTCGACGCCACCACAAGTGCGTCACCGATTGGTACGAGCATCTGGGTCACCTTCCGTAGGTGTGGAGCCCTTCGCTGAAATGCGAAAAGCTCCTTTTACTTTAATCCCCTGTGGTATCAATACAAAGCTGAAGCGTTATAGCTCTTGTACAGCAGTAATAAACTGATCACCGCGATCCGCATAACTCTTGAACATATCAAAACTAGCCGCTGCCGGGCTCAAGATCACTACACTCCCTTCACCAGCGGTTTCGCGCGCTCGCCCTACGATAGCCTTCATATCCCCCTCTTCGCGTACGCATGGTACGCCTGCTTCTTCGCAGAGTCTTTCAATCGTGTCACCGTTTGAACCAATTGCAATTACAGTAGCAGATGCCTGTTCACAGGATTCAATCAACTCAGTATAATCCGCGCCCTTATCATGTCCGCCAAGAATAATTACTTTTGGTTCTTCAAAGCTTGCCAAGGCGGCGATTGCCGATCCCGGAGTTGTAGCGATCGAATCATCGTAATATTTCACACCGTTCTTTTCGGCCACGAATTTCAAACGATGTGGCAAGCCTGCAAACGAGCTAAGACCTGCCATGACTGCATCTTTGTCTTTAATGTAATCCATGACTGCAGCTAGTGCGGCAGCTGCGTTTTCTTGATTATGTCGACCGGGCAACTTAACAGAAGATGCTATATCGCCAAGATCAAATGGATACTCGCGCCGTAAACTAGCAGATGAAATCTGGGCAATATCTCGCGACAGTTGATTGTTTTTATTAAAGACCGTAATGTCGCTTCCGGTCTGGAAACGAACAATGTTAGCTTTTGCATTCACATATTCATCCATACTGTCGTGTACATCCAAATGATCAGGCTCGATTCCAAGTACAACTGCAATATGCGGAGATTTTTTCACGTCCCACAGTTGAAAACTAGAAAGCTCGTACACAACAATGTCGTCAGCCGAAATGTTCGGCAGTTCGGCAAGTGCAGGCGTGCCAATGTTCCCAACTAAGTGAACGTTTTTGCCGGCAGCTTGTAAAATGCTCGCGATGAGTGAACTGGTTGTCCCTTTGCCTTTGGTTCCGGTTACACCAATGACCGGCGCTGGGCATTTTTCAAGGAATTCGTTAGTCGCAGACCAAACCTTTTTAGCCGACACAAGTTTTCGCGGAGGTAGTCCGGCTGTGCGAACAACCATCTCGTATTCACTCAGATCATTGTAAGCATCTGGACCAAGGATTGTTTTAGCGTTTTCTGGTAGAGGCTTATCCGGCACCTGCTTTTCATCTAGAATCGTGACTTCATTTTCAGGCGTATTCCAGTATACGTAATTTTGTTCGCCCTCCAGGCCATATCCTGCAATCGCGATTTTCATTACTTATCGCACCACATCTTTCGGAAATAATGATTCGAACTTATTACTCAAATTCACAATCTCGTCTTTTTCTTCGCGTGTTACCGCGGCGAGTACCCATGTGTTTGATTCCATAAACTGCTTAGCCGTGTTGACCATCTGCTCGCACGTCACAGCACGAATCGCATCCGGCACTTTTTCGTAGTCTTTTACAATACCATCTGCAAAGTAGCGATTCGTGTAGAATCCACTAATCTGACTAACCGTTTGCGCCCCCATTTGGTAGCGGCCCAATGCATAAGATTTCGCAGCTTCAAGCTCGGCATCTGTTACTTTACTTTCACAGACAGCATTTACTTCGCGAACAATAATATCAAACAGTTGATCGGCTGTTTCATGATTTACTTGGCCACCAAAATCCCAGCTAGAGTCATAAAACCCAGCGGATGTGTCAGAAAAAATGCCATACGCCAAGCCTTTTGAACGAGCCGCACCATAAATACGTGAGTGCATTGTTCCGGTAAGAATATGATCAAGGCAGTTCATCGCTTCAAGCTCGCCGTCATCAAGTTCTTTTGGAACCATCATAGATAAACCAAAGGTGATATTACTCGCTTCCTTACGGCGAATAATCGTTGGATTGCCACTCGATAGTTCATCGCGTGGAACATCAAAGCGTTCACCAGCTTCAAGTTCCCAGCCTTCAAGCATGCGAATGATTTCTTTACGTCGGCCGTGCAGCTTGCCGGCAATTACAAAACGCATGTTGTTAGCCGTGTGAGTCCTACTGTAATGCTCTTTAATATCGCGCAGCGTTACATTATTTATCGTCTGAAGGCGCTGCCAGAATGTCAGAATATCTTCGCCTAACAGCTGCTGGATCTTCGGCCATAATACTCGGCTATGATTATTCAGATAGCCAGTCAGCTCCGAGCGCACATTCCCTTTTTCGGCTTCTAGTTCGGCGTTATTGAACCGGGGCTGGCAGATCGCGACTTGCTGGAGTTTGAGTATTCGCTCCCACTCAAAATCTGCACAGTCGGCAATATATACCATGGAAAGATCGCTCGTAAATGCATTGTGGTATGCGCCGTTTTTCGTAAATTCAGCTTCGTAGTCGTGTTCACTCCTAAACTGCGCATTGGCACCGAATGCCATGTGTTCCATAATGTGCGCCGTTTCGTAGATATCCTTGTGCTTAACGTATCGGTTACCTGCACGGAACTGGAACTGAAAACTCATCACCGTAGCGCCAGGAATATCAACCAGTAGGCCTCGTGCCCCATTCTTTAATCGTATTTCCTGCGTACTGTGCTTCACGTTCTTTCATCTTCCTGCCCACCGGGTCTTAATACTGTTTATCTATTACCGCGCTTTAGCGTCGGGCTTTTTTCTTGTTCTGCCGCTGAGTCTTCTTTTTCTTCTTTGCCGTATTCTTGGCGCGGTTCGTTTCGCTGACCGATTTAACTTTAGTTACTTTAAAGTCATCGTCACGGTTGGCTTCACCACTGCCTATTTCGTTCACACCGCGTTCGACTGAACGCTCTGCAAGACGTGTTAGCTCGGTATCGTGATCATGGTGATCAGCTGTTACAGCGTCGTGCTTATGAACATGCATCACAGCACGTAAGACTTCCTCGCGAAGTGTTGCCTGCAAACCGTCAAACAATTTTTGTGACTCACTGCGATATTCAACCAGTGGGTCGCGTTGACCAACGCTGCGCCAATGAATACCGTCACGCAGGTGCTGCATGTTC
>DJJF01000040.1:57680-58224 GCA_002434005.1 Candidatus Saccharibacteria bacterium UBA6575
GTGCTGCATGTTCTCGAGGTGCTGCATCCACAATGTATCAAGTACCTGAATGTATACATCACGCTCAACTTTACGCAGCATTTCAGGTTCAATTTCGGCCTCTTTGGCTTCGTATAGTTTAGTAGCCAGAGCCACACCCGCTTCAAACCGAGCCTTATCTTTCTTTTCGTCTCCGACGGCTTTCAAGTCTGCATCGTCAACTGGGAAAATCGCGTTAAATTCATCATAGAATTTTGGATTATTCTTTGCTGGAAGCAATGTAAGCTCGCGGACTTTTTCTTTGAGTAGGCGTTCGATCTCTGGCTTGATATCGCTACCTTCAAGAATCTTGCGACGCATTACGTATACCACACGGCGGTGACGGTTAATCACGTTGTCATACTGGACAACACTCTTACGAGTATCAAAGTGGTAGCCTTCAACACGCTTCTGAGCCGCTTCGAGTGTTTTTGAAACAGCTTTGTTCTGAATTGGTGTTTCCTCATCGACACCAAGCCGATCCATGAGCCCAGCAATACGTTCGCCTTGGAAAATACGCATCAGG
>DJJF01000040.1:58354-78590 GCA_002434005.1 Candidatus Saccharibacteria bacterium UBA6575
CCTTGGAAAATACGCATCAGGTCGTCCTCGGTTGATACAAAGAATTGAGTTTCACCAGGGTCACCCTGACGTCCACCACGACCACGCAGCTGGTTGTCGATACGTCGTGATTCATGGCGTTCGCTACCAATAACTACTAGCCCGCCGAGGTCTTTTACACCCTCGCCAAGCTTAATGTCAGTACCACGGCCGGCGATGTTCGTTGCGAGCGTAATCGCACCCTTTTCACCCGCCTTGGCTACAATCGCCGCTTCGCGCTCATTGTTCTTGGCGTTCAGAATTTCGTATGGAATCTTCTCTTTTTTCAGGTACTCGGCAATTAGTTCATTCTTCGCGATACTTGCTGAACCTACAAGGACTGGCCTGCCAGCTTCGTGATGTTCTTTAATCACATCGGCAACAGCCTTTAGCTTACCTTTCTCGGTCTTGAAAATGAGATCTTCCTTGTCGACACGAGCGATCGGCCGGTTCGACGGAATCTGAATAACATCTAGGCTATAGATTTGCTGGAACTCTTCTGCTTCGGTAAACGCCGTACCAGTCATACCAGAAAGTTTTTTATACAAGCGGAAATAGTTCTGAAATGACACGGTTGCAAGTGTCATGCTTTCAGAAAGCACCGCAACATTTTCTTTCGCTTCAATTGCTTGGTGTAAACCTTCGTTATATCGGCGACCCTGCATCAAACGTCCGGTGTGTTCATCAACAATAATTACTTCACCGTCGTTCGTCACCACATAGTCTTTATCGCGCTTGAATATAGCTTCAGCCTTCAAAGCCTGGTCGAGGTGGTACACACTGCGTACGTATTCTGGAGTAAATAGATTCTTGATGCCGAGCATCTTTTGTACTTTGTCGACACCTTCATCGCTTAAGGCAACGCTGCGTCGCTTTTCGTCTAAAATGTAATCTTTCTCGGTAAGTTTCGCGGCGATCTTGGCAAACTGGTAGTAACTATCAGGGTTTTCTGCTGCTGGTGCGCTGATAATAAGTGGTGTTCGAGCTTCGTCAATCAGAATCGAGTCAACCTCGTCTACAATCGCAAAGTTTAGTTCACGTTGGCGTAGCAAGTCTACGTCGTCTACCATGTTGTCACGTAGGTAGTCGAATCCAAATTCGTTGTTCGTACCATACGTAATATCCGCTGCATACGCTTCCTTACGAGTAACCGGGCGAAGCTTTCGCATCTGTGGATCATCGTGTGCTTCATTGTCGTATTTTGGATCGTAGATAAAGCTTGCGTCATTAATGATAACGCCAGTACTCATACCCAAGAAATGGTACAGCTCACCCATCCAACTCGCGTCACGCTGCGCTAAGTAGTCATTTACAGTCACGACATGCACACCTTTTTCTTCGAGTGCGTTTAGATATGTCGGCAGGGTTGCCACGAGTGTCTTGCCCTCACCGGTTTTCATTTCGGCTACATTGCCTTGGTGCAAGGCCATGCCACCGATGAGCTGCACGTCGAAGTGACGCATGCCGAGCACACGGTCACCAGCTTCGCGTACAAGCGCAAATGCATCCGGCAAAATGTCGTCGAGTGTCGTACCTTTTTTGGCAAGTCGCTTTTTTAGTACATCGGTTTGTTTGGCCAAATCGGCCTTTTTCATTTTCTTATACTTATCTTCAAGGGCATTTATAGCCGTGACTTTCTTTTCAAGCCCCTTGATGATCCGTCGCTGCGGGTCCCCGAATACTTTCGTTAAAACAGATTGCCTAGTAATAGTTGGCATTATTTCCCTCTCGTCTTTTCAGTGCAGTTCAAAAGCTACGCATCATTATACCGCGTAGCCAATGATTTAGAAAGGGTTCAACCCCTTACTCGTAACTAAACGCCAAACGTTCCAGGCAGAACAATTGCCATGGTGAGCGTGAACGCTACTGCCAGGAATATCCCTGCCGAGAAACATGCCATTAGTTGTGTCTTCACGTGTTTATCTTCCCTTTTTCCTTATGCTTATTTCAAGCATATCAAAATGGGATCAGGCCATGCAATGGTAAAAATGTCTACTGTTCGCGGGCGTAGCTACGCTTGAATTTAGAAAGCACCGATCGCGTCTTTCCAGTGTGTCCGATATGAAGCTCTTTGTATTTGTTAAGCTGTGCAACAATCTTTGCTTCAACGATATCGACCGCTGCAAGCATGTTCAAAGTAGAATCCTTGGCGGTTAGTTGCTTATCTGGAACATGCAGAATGATCTCAGCTTCGTATTTATTGCCATGGTCACGGTTTACTTCACGCAGTTTTACTTCTGCCGACACACTTTTACGCGCGTGTCGTGGTAAGAATCTGTCCAAGCGTCCAATCTTTCGCGATATATACTTCTTGGTATTGTCGTCGATGTCATACTTAACACCGGTGATTGCGATTGATTGGATCATAGGAACCCTCCTTCGTTAGAAGAATAATGTACTCCTATTATAGCAGCTGAGCGGTGGCTGTAAGCATTGACTATTTTAATATTTTTTGTTATAATATAATTACTTCAACTACAGTGAGGTTCACTCGTACGTGAAGTACCTCGACAAGCAAACCATCGTCCAGCCTCTTAGGGAGAACAAAGATGAACGATCAGATCGACTTTGCAGTCAGGTTCTCGATCTTCAGCCTGGTGCTAAGCCTGTTCGTGCTATGCATGAATATCGCGCAGCTCGTGTCGATAGCGAGAGATCGGCGACGCTACGGTCAATGCCTCCGCTGCAACAAACCGTGGAACTGCGTGGAGCATCACACCACTAACTACACCGAGCACTATGGCTGCTTCCCACTGTGTGAGCGCTGCTGGCTCAAGCTCGGTACACCTGAATCCAGGATGCCCTACTACGAGCAGCTCTGGAAGTCCTGGATTCAGTCTGGCGACCAGCCCCAGGAAAAGTGGGATC
This sequence comes from Candidatus Saccharibacteria bacterium UBA6575, assembly GCA_002434005.1. Classification (GTDB taxonomy): domain Bacteria; phylum Patescibacteriota; class Saccharimonadia; order Saccharimonadales; family Saccharimonadaceae; genus UBA1020. The sequence goes on from DJJF01000040.1 coordinate 61,241, forward strand.
AGATCAAAACTGCTGTCCTAGCAGGAAAGTAGCAACCGGTCTGGGCGATAGGCGATCAGGCCGCGGACATACATGTCGCGGCAACGTGACATCGTCCGCGGTCTGCTTGTCGTATTCGCTTCATAAGTGTGCACTTATGCTGATGAGTCCAAAAGGACGAAAGCGAATTAAAGATTACAAGATTTCGCGACCGCCGAGGTACGGCCGTAGCACTTCGGGCACGCGCAGTGTGCCGTCTTCGTTTTGGTAATGCTCAATAACCGCAATTAACGATCGTGCCAGAGAAACGGCTGTACCGTTCAAAGAGTGAAGCATCTCAACTTTACCATCGGCGCGACGCACACGAATGTTCAGGTTACGCGTCTGATAGTCCGTACAGTTACTGCAGCTCGTAAGCTCGCGGTACATTTCATCTACAGGTGACCAGTATTCGATATCGAATTTCTTTGCAGCTGGAGCGCCAAGGTCACCTGAAGCGATATTGATCACATGGTACGGAATTCCAAGTGATTGCCATAACTCTTCTTCCGTTGCGAGCAAACGCTCATGCATAGCTTTTGATTCTTCAGGGGTTGTAAAGGCATACATTTCGAGCTTATTAAACTGGTGAACTCGGAAGAGTCCACGAGTATGCTTACCAGCGGCACCCGCCTCTCGACGGTAGCACGGGCTAAGGGCTGCGTATGTCAGCGGTAAATCTTGCTCATCGATAATTTCATCGGCATGCATACCGGTCAGCGATATTTCAGCTGTTGCAATAAGGCTCAAATCTTCACCCTCAATTGCATATTCGTCTGACTGGTCACTCGAGCGCGGCGCAAAGCCAGTTCCTGTCATAGTGCGTTGATTCACTAGGTGCGGCACTGTCATGAAGGTAAATCCTTTTTTAGTCACAAAATCCAGCGCATACTGAGTGATTGCATTCTCAAGCAGCGCTAAATCACCTTTCAAGTAGTAAAACTTTGCCCCTGCAACTTTTGCTCCGCGTTCAAAATCTAACCAGCCTCGTGCAGTCGCAAAATCAACATGGTCTTTTGCTCCTGTATTTTGGTCACCTACTTTTTTGATCTCGACACTATCTTCTTCACCGCCAACTGGAACATCCTCAAATGTGATATTCGGTATCTGATGCAAGAGCTTAGCAAATTCAGCATCCGCGTTACCTAAGTAGCCTTCTCGTTCAGCGAGTTCAATTTTGATCTGTTTGCCTTCATTAATCGTTTCTTGATCAGGCTTGCCGCCTTTCATGCTCGCTGCATTGGCATTGCGACGCTCTCGGAGCGCATCTACTTGCTGCTGTAGCTCGCGGCGCTCTTCATCAACTTCAAGTAATTGAGATATCGAAACATCATAGCCCTTATTTTTAGCGGCTTGCTGAACTTCCTCAGGGTTTTCTCGGATGAAACGAATATCTAACATAATGTAGTAATTGTAGCATGTATAGGCGTGTTGACCTTGGTTAATACTTGACTATTTTAAATGTTTATGCTAAAATTACGCTATGTCATTACGACGTCGCGGCAATACTATTCATCGCTTTTCACCCGACCATTCAAATACGACGTCGCGTATCTTGAGAACGGCAGAAGAGCTGAGCCTTGTCCGTGATGAAGTTATTCTCGTGGGAAGTGCTGCGCTGGCATTGTACGGCGTGTATCTCGCAGCCGATCCGCTTCGTCCGACTTCACGTACTCCACGCCCTGGTGATGCCGATTTTGTATCTACGCTTGGATATGCACAACATCTTGCCCAGGAAGGCACTCCAACTGGTTTAGTTGGACGCCGTAAACCAAATGTATCGGGTCCTCCTATTCTTCAAATCGCCACTCGTGAACTTAGCGCAGATATCATTCCTCACAACCCTCACGCTTCAGATCGAATGGATCAGCAATTTCGTGAAAGAATAGACCGCGAAAGCGTAGAAGTTGATGGGTCAAACCTCCGCGTAGCTACACCTCAAAAACTAGCACAGGAACTACGCGGTCGCGCTCGTGTTGACCGTAAAGCTGCATCAGATCTGAATGCGCTCAGGCAACATTTTACAGACTTATAGTTACTCTGTTCGCAGCGCTTCAATTGGGTCTAATTTAGCCGCTTTTCGTGCTGGGAACCAGCCGGCTAGCATACCGAGCAGCATCAGGGCGATAATCAGCAAGATGATCGGAATCGGTTCGAACACTAAAATACTGCTATCACCAATGCCAAGCATTTTGGTAAGTGTAGGATTTAGTAATGTCCCTAGTAGTACCGCAAGTCCTGAGCCGAGTATTCCCCCAAAGAACCCGATCCACGCAGCCTCGAGCTGGAAGAGTCTACTCACATGCCTTCCCCGCATACCGAGTGCTTTCATGAGCCCAATCTCACGTGTGCGCTCCAGCACGCTAATGTACTGAGTATTAATAATGCCGAATACGCTGGCGATCAATGCCAGTACGCCAAATACCATAACGATTCCTTGTATGACATTCACGATCGTGAACAGCACTTCCTGTAAATCTTCCGCCGTGCGTGCCGTTATGCCAAGATCTTCAATCTCTTTCTTTACTTTTGCAGCGTCGCTATTCTCGCCTACTCGCACCGTTGCCGTAATGTATTTTTGGTACTGTGATGTACCTTCGGTAATGTAGTCTGATAGCTTCTTTGCTGCTGAGTCAGAGATAAACAATGCAGAACTTGCTGTAAATGATGTGCTCGAAGTTGCGCTCACCGCACTAATTGTGAATGTCTCGTCCTTGGATTCCGGTCGCACCAGTGCTTCAACCGCAGCCGAACCGCCGCTGGCGAATGCCGCTTGAATTTGGGCATCACTAGGTGCGTTCGCGGCCTTATTTACATGCGTTGTAACTTTTTTACCAACCATATCGGCTGGCTTTTTACCTAACTGTTCTACAAATGACTGTGGAACTACGATATCGCGTTCACCTAGTTGAGTGTTCAACTTTGGTAATTTGCCAGCTGCCGTCTCCGCTTTTACACTGGCATCATACGCGGTGATATCTGTAATGAATCGTTTGCTAGAACCTTCGAATGTAACGTACTGTGCACTCACTAAATATGCCGGTGCGACACTCTTAACTCCATCGATCTCGCTCATTTTCTTTATTTCGTTCTGATTCAAGGCTTTGAATGTTGCGCCGCCAAATTGAGCTGCGTCCTCAGAATATTCCTTCATGCCACTACCTGGAGCTCCACCGCCTTCTCCAAATAGCGACTTGTCTTTGGCAACAAGCAAACTGTTAGGATCGACATTGCTCCGAATCAACTCATCAGCATACTGCCGAGCGCCCGTTCCTGCTGCTAAACTTGCCGTCAGCGTAAATGCCCCTACGGCAATTGCTAAGCTTGTGAGTATAGTACGGCCTTTTGCGTTCTTTAGACTGCGACCCGCCCGTTTAACGAGATCGAGATACTTCATTTCTTGCCTACCTTTGCGCCAGTTACAGATTCGATCCGTCCGTCTTTCATGTTCACCCGTATGTCGCACTTGTCAGCCAAGTCCTTATCGTGCGTCACAATTACAAGCGTACAATTTAGGCGTTTATTTAGGTCGAATAATAAGTTTTCGATCGTATCGCCGGTTACAGAGTCTAGGTTTCCGGTCGGTTCATCAGCAAATAAAATGCTTGGCTCATTCACAATCGCTCGTGCAATCGCCAGCCGTTGTTTTTGGCCACCTGATAAATTCTTTGCTTTAGCTGATCGTTTGTCACCAAGCTCTACTTGTTCTAGTGCCTTATCTATAAGCTCGCGGCGGCGCTTGCCTGTCACGCCAGCGATTTCCAGCGGCAAGGCAATGTTATCGGCACAGGTTTCGTTCCCCTGCACAAAAAACGACTGAAATATAAATCCCATTTTGTTCGCACGGAACGAATCCTTGGTTTTGGTTTTCATGTCGTCAAGATTTTCACCGTCGATTACCACGGTGCCATTCGTAGCTTTATCTAGACCACTCATGATGTGCATTAGCGTACTTTTGCCGCTACCACTTTTACCCGTAACAGCTACACTTATGCCGCTCTCCAGCTTTAAGTCGATACCTTCAAGTGCCGTAAATTGGTTCTGCTTCTTGCCGTAAATTTTCGATACGTGCGCTAACTCAATCATTTGTCCGCACTACTCTTCCACGCCGTCGGTGGTGCTGTTCGCTGACTTTGGGTGGGGCTGGCCACCGCCAGTAGTAATGTCACTCAAGCTAAATCCGTATTCTTCAAGTGTCTGAACTGCCAGATCTTTGTCGCCGTGTTTATATTCGTGACTCACTGCGTCTAGGAACTCTCCAACGTTCGTGAATAATTGTCCGTCAAATTCATACGCATTTCCCATTTGGCACCTCCTTGTACTATCTAGTATAGCCTAGCCTACTGCGTGAGTCATTGGAAAAAGCTATACGTGTGCACCAAAATTCAGATGCTCGTAAATGGGTGTGAATACCTCATCTTCGTAAAAACTGGCATCGTAGTTCAGTAGCTGAATTATGCCTTTCTTATCTACCAGAAAATAAGCCGGTACCAAAAAGGATTGTCCGTCGAAACTGGTTTGTTTGAATTTTTTCTTGAATACCGCATCTATCCAATGCGTCGCGTTCTTAGCCGTGAACTTGGCCGCCTTGGCAGCATTCGGAGTAACCCCGAACAGCCGGTAGATATCCTGTGCCTGATCGGGAATTATAGAGAACGGCGGCGCTATGTCCTGTTGCTGTAATACGTTCTCTTCTATACTTTCTTCCGTCGACTGGATGACCGCTATCACCTCGCAGCCATTCTTCTTCAGTAGTTTGTATTCGTGCGTTAACCGGTAGATCGCCAAGTTGCAGAACGGACAGCCTGCGTATCGCAAGAATGTTACGAGAGTTGTACCGCCAAGCTCGCGGGAATCAACTTCTTTACCGTTGATATCACGCGTCCAAAAATCTGGGATCATATCCCCGACCTTCAAACGGCGGGTAGGCTTCATAGCCTCACTGTATCACACTATCTCAAGAATAAGCTGATCACCCACGCACCAGCGAGTAGGCGCAGCAGCACTTCGGTAGATGCGATGCCGATCTTATGCCATACATAGCCTTCGGGTGCGCCGCCAAAAATTTGCGCTGACGCTTCGGTTGGAAGCGCAAATCCTAGCCATACTAAGAAAGCAACTAAATATGGCGACTGTTCTGGCAGTACTCCAATAAGTACCGCAAGTACATATGCCGAAACGGCGGTTACAAGAATCTGTATTCCATACCAGGGTCCCATGGCTTTCGACATTTTATCTTGCTGAGCCTTGGTTAATTTGTCGAATCCATGGATTTTACCCCACATTTTTGAGAACGGAACCATGTACCAGAACGCACCCACTGCGAACATGACTACAGTTGCTAGTAGCACTGCCCAAAGATTGACTTCCCACATACCCATAACCCCCATTTAGATTAGTGGCCTTAGTATACGCTCGCGGTCAATGTATTGCCTAGTTTTTTATGCGGAATCTACGCCAAATCAGGCCATCGAGTAGTAAATGACTAAAGTAGCCAGCTACGGCAGCACCGTAGAGCACCAAACTAAATGCCAATACTTTGTCGCTGTACAGATACGGCACAATTATGATCGGCAATGGAATTATAACCATCGCCCACTTCTTATGTGTCCAACCGCGGTGGTGGCTGAGTACCGGTAGCATGCCGATTACTCCAAGGTACGCCGCGGCTTGGAACTGGCCCGAGTAAATTAGTAGCACTGCGATTGGGAATAATATCCAATAAAACAGGTCTTGGCCTTTACTGTTCGTATCGACATCTGGGAACAAGCTGAATAACATACCAATCACGAATACCGCCGTCAACACCTGCCAATCCTGCAGCACCCGAGCGTACTCGGCGAACCGTTCCACCGGCGTGTACGAAATTGCCGCCGTATAAACTGCCGTCACTACCGCCCCGCCGACTAGATGCCCTTTGTAATTAGCCATAAGCAAATTATACCTTAAGGTAAGCAAAGACCCCGCTCCGTGGAGCGAACTTTTGCTCTACACTGGACTCGGTCTATGAGTCTTGGTCTCCGGCGATCAGCTCCATCGGGATGTCCATAACACCGGCCGCGGTATCGTAAATCATAATTTCGCTTCTGGATATAAATCTTTAGTCGTCTCGTCGATCTCGTGGCGCAGCTGCGGAAACGGAACACCTTCTCGAGCAGTCACCCCTTCAAAGATCCAGAACACGCGCTCGCTGTATCCCCAACCACAAGCAGGAGGCATACCGTATTCCAACATTTCAACGTAGTCAATGTCGAGCATCATGGCTTCATCGTCACCAGCATCGCGCATATTCTGCTGCTCCACGAATCGATCCAGTTGGTCTATTGGATCGTTAAGCTCGCTAAAACCGTTACCAAGCTCGCTACCAGCAATCACCGGCTGGAATCGTTCTACGACATCTGGATTAGAAGTGCTCGCCTTACTTAGCGGGCTTACGAACTTCGGCGTGTTAATCAACCACACAGGGCCGGCAACGTCCTTACGCAGATTCTTCCAAAGCTTATCGATACCGCGTGGAATGCTTTCGGCCTTCTCAACCTCGAGCTTGTGTTCCTTCAGCTTGCTGGCGACTTCTTCGATAGTCGTGTTGTACACATCGATTCCGTAGTGTTTCTGAATGGTTTCGGCGTAGTCCCACTTCTCCCATTCACCGCTCATATCTACATCGAACTTACCGAGCTTGAATTTGAGTGTGCCAAAGGTTTCCTGAAGAACGAATTTATACATGTCTTCCATGAACTTCATGCCGTCCTGCCAGTTCCAATATGCGGCATACCATTCCATAGCAATGTGCTCAGGCAGGTGTTCGTCTGAATAATTTTCGTTCCTGAAGCGAGGACCAAGATCGTACACGCGTTCAAACCCACCACCAAGAAGGCGCTTAAGCGGCAGTTCGTGGCTAATACGTAAGTAGAATGGCTGATCACTCAATGCATCCATGTGAGTAACGAATGGGGTCGCGTCGGCACCACCAGTAGTGTGTTCGAGCACAGGAATATTTACTTCGGTAAAGTCGTGGTCATCTAGGAACTTACGAGTTGCTGCCCAGAACTTGCTACGGCGTTCAAATCGCTCGCGGACTTCTGGGTTTACATTCATATCAACGTAGCGGCGTCTAAAGCGTTCTTCTTTGTTAGTAAGCTCTGTTGGCATAGGGCGGAGCGCTTTGGCAAGAAGCCGCAAGCTTTTAACACCTACTGACATTTCACCAGTTTTAGTTTTCATAACTTCACCTTCGGCCTGAATAAAATCGCCAGTATCGAGCAAATTAATGTGCTTCATACCGACGATTCCCTTAGTGGCATCGGTTTCTGAAACATCTGGGCCATGGAGGAATAGCTGCACTTGGCCAGACTGATCGCCCAGTACAATAAACGCTAACTTACCGAATTTACGTAGCCCCAAAACCCGTCCAACTACCGATACAGATTGACCTTCAAGCTCATCGAACTTAGCTGTAATATCACCAACGTTATGGGTTCGATGCGAATCAGACGGATACGCGTTGAAGCCCAGTTCCTTCAATTCAGCTAGTTTTCTGAGTCGTTCGTTCCGATAATCCTGTAGTGTTGCCATATCTGTTACACAGTATAGCAAATTCGGTTACGCTGTAGGAAAATCACATAAAACTGAGAAAATGCTGAAAAGCTATTGCTTTTTTGAAAAAATTGTGGTATATTGCGCTACAGAAATAGCAATAAAACAAACTATCTGTTATGAGTATACAATCTATCGATCGAACTACCTCTCCTACAGAATCTCTCCGACGAGTACCTGCTCGAATAAAATCATCACTTGCTGAGCGCGCTCTCAGGAAGCGGGTCGCACGCCAAACTCATCACATTGAAGAACTTCATGAATTACCCATATTTACGGAGGTAACCGACCAGCGCAGGCTCAGCCAAGCCATTACTGCAGTCCGTGAAATTGCTGAACTTACCCAGGATCAAGAAGATGTCGTCGTTCAGACTGCCGAAGCGGCTCTTAATGATTCGGCCGAACACTTGTTTGGAGATTTAAAAGAAGCAGAATCGACAGGAAGTAATAAGTTAAGCCTGGGTATACGTGCCGTTCATGACGCGCTACGTGCGTGGGATATTGCGAAAACTGATGCAACATATGACTTAGCAGCAGCCGCCTTAAACAACTTCCATGGCCAGGGTCAGGCAAACCTCGCAAAAGCGTTGAGGGCCGCTAAAAAATCGGGCTCACCATTTAACGATGAGCTCGAAAATATCTTGCAGAACGATAAAGCAGCCTAGTTAACAGCTACAATGCTGTAGTTGATATCGCCCTTAGGGGTCGTAACGGTGGCTTTGTCACCCTCTTTTTTGCCCATGAGCGCTAGGCCAATTGGTGACTCGTTCGAGATTTTACCTTCAATCGGGTTTGCTTCGACAGGGCCAACAACGTGGTAGTTTACAGTTTTGCTGCCACTCTTCAGCTCAACTTTGCTACCAATACCGATGGTTGACTTGCGAGAAGCCTTAATAAGTTCGGCATTCAGCAGAATGTCTTCGATTTCAGCAACACGGCTCTCTACAAGTCCCTGTTCTTCACGGGCCGCGTCATATTCAGCGTTTTCGCTTAAATCACCGTAGTCACGGGCTTCAGCAATCTTTTCAGCAATTTCGCCGCGGCGGGCTTTAAGTTGGTCAAGCTCGGCTTCGAGTTCTTTTTTACCTTCAGCAGTGATTTGGTACAATTTCTTCATATTTTTTACTCCTCGTTTTTCTGGTCTTTCCTGTAAAAATAGTCTTATAAAGAGGTGCCTCGTGGCACCGATTTTGATTCAATTTCTTCGTAACATCTGCTTACCCACAGGGGTAAACATGCTTACATTAGCTACTATTATACCAAGAATCTGACTAAATCGTCAATCGGTTTAAGCTGAGATTCGTTGCACTACTTCTGAGACCGGAACAGCCTGGGTTTCACCCGTTGCCCGATCAGTAAGTTCGTACTCGCCTGCTTCGATGCCACGATCACTCACAGTAAGACGCAGCGGGATTCCCATTAGCTCAGCATCAGCAAACTTTGTGCCAGGCCGCTCGTCGCGATCATCAAATAACACCTCAACGCCAGCTTCTGTAAGCTGCGCGTACACCTTTTCCGCTTCCGCTGCTCCCTTTTTGCCAATTGATACAAGATACACCAGATACGGTGCAATGTTTTTTGGCCATACAAGTCCTTTTTCGTCACTCATCTTTTCGGCGATTACACCCATAGCTCGCGTAATGCCAATACCATAGCTACCAATGTAGAGGGACTGTTGGCTGCCATCTTCTGCCGTGTAATACAGCCCCATTTCGTCAGTCTTTTGAGTACCAAAGTTGAAGATGTTGCCTGTTTCTGCGGTTTTTACCTTTTCAAATTCATCACGATTAATGCCGAGTTCTTTTACCGCTTCGTCGATCACCTCTTCATTAACAGCAATGTTCTTTTCGCGGTGAAGGTAAATAATGTCTTCACCGGCATCGCAAATCGTTTGGAATTCGTGACTAAACTTGGTAAACGCACCACCACTCGCAAATGTTACATAGGTCTCGTCACCAATACCCAGCCGATCGTAAACTCGCTTGTAGGCCTCGATTACATTGTCGTAGTACGCAGCGAGATCCTCTGCGGTCGCGTGGAATGAATACATGTCTTTCATAATGAACTCACGGCCACGCATAATGCCTGATTTAGCACGTTTTTCATTCCGCATCTTGGTTTGGAACTGGTACACGCTACTCGGTAAGTCTTTATAGCTGTGCACATATTGTTTCATCATTTCAACAATCGGTTCTTCGTGGCTCCATGCTAAGGCTACTTCTGTATCGTCATTCAGACGTGTCTTAAACCAAATGTCCACCGTATCGTCGCTCCAGCGACCGGTTTTATCCCAAATCTCTTTGCGCTGAAGGGATGTCATGATAAGTTCATTCGAATCAACTCTATCCATCTCTTCGCGCACAATTTGCTTAATCTTTTCGACCACGCGAATGCCGAGCGGCAAGTATGCGTAGGCTCCGGCCATTTCTTTGTATACATAGCCCGCTCGAATTAGTAGCTGGGCATTCTTTGCGACTTCGTCAGCTGGCGCGTCGCGGAGTGTCTTGGTGAATAGTTTACTTACTCGCATATCTTTATCATCCTACCGTATCTAATGCTCACATTCCAGAGGCCGGCAATATAAATAGGAAATAGAATGCAATTCCGTTCTTAAGCGCGTGCAAGATAACGCCGGCCCATATACTACCAGTGACTAAGCGTAGTGAGCCAAGTATCAACCCGACTGCAAATGTATCGGCTGCTGCGCCCCACTGCAAAACCAGGCCCGATTCATCACCGCCAAGAAGATGCATAAGGCCAAATATCACCGCTGTTACTACTACCGCCAGCCACTTACTAATACGCGCACTCAGCCGGCCTAAAAAATAACCGCGAAACAGCAGTTCTTCTGCTAAAGGCGCCATAATAACGAGCGTAAGAAACGCAACGAAGAATTCTACTTGGCTCGACAGGTTCTGGAATGGAATGTCCTGCCCTACTTCTGGATCAATTACACGCGCAATGTCTGTACCAAACCATACGATAGCAGCCGACACGATTACATAGGGTAAGAAACCAAGGATGCCTAAGCCAATATCTGTCCACGATACCGCCTTGCTAACACCCAGTGTTTTTGCATCGATACGTTTTTTCTTCCATATGATCGCCGGCAAGCCAAGCGCAAGTGCCAGGCCAAGTATGTAGCCGAGAGCAGCTAAAATTGTGTTGGTAACCGCAGTATCTTGGTTTGTGAATACCGACAGAGCGATCAGCGCCAGAGCCTGGCCAATAAAGAGTGAAATAACGACCCAGAGCGACAGGCCAACACTATACGCACTCTTACCCAATAAGTTTGCTGACATCTGCAACCGTCACTAATACGATTAACGCGAGTAGGGCCATGAAGCCGATCGTTTGAATCTTTTCTTCACGCTCCTTAGTGAGCGGTTTTTTAAGAAGCCTAAATAATGTCATAGTAAACCAACGTCCACCGTCGAGTGCAGGGATTGGCAAGACATTCATGACAGCCAGCGAAAGTGAAATAAGTGCCGCAAGCAGCGTGAGCCATTTGAGCCCTGCTTGCTGCGCCTGTGGGAAAATTACACCTAGTATGCCGACTGGCCCTGAAACAGAATTACTTGCAAATGCAAATGCTTCGTCACCCGATTTACGGGCTGATTCGTTCGCAGTGAATCGACTTCCAATACCCTCACCCAGACTAGTGACTACTTTACCTAGGGCACTGAATGTTTCACCTGTCAGCTGTAAAGTGGTCATGAATCCTACGATAGGAGCAGACCAGGTTGCCCGAATTTCGCTCATACGCTGTGATGTGCGAACGCCCAGGAAGCCCTTGCTTGGTGAACTCTCGTTTCTCAGCGTTACCGGTACAACGTATTCACTACTCGACCGGGAATACGTAACACTAACTGTTTTACCTTTGTTCGCCTTTGTAGCTTCAGATAATTCTTCTGGTGATCGAATATCGCTACTATCGATAAGCAGAATTTCGTCACCACCGCGTAGTCCCGCTTTCTCTGCAGGTGAGTCCCGCTCAACTTGATTGATCTTCAATGGTTCAACGGATATCACAGTATCCGATGCAACCGAGAATTGATTCGGGAGTATCTTTGGCAGTCCAACCAGCGCCAATATCGTAAACAACACGATCGCGGTCAACCAGTTCATTAATACACCAGCCAACAAAATCTTAGTTTTTTGCCAGTAGGTCGCAGCGCCGTAGTCACCCTTACCATTCGCTGAATCATTCTCGCCCTGCAGTTTCACAAAGCCACCGAGCGGAAGCCAGTTGAGCGAAATGAGTACGTTTTTACCTAAAATGCTTTGTTTGAGTTTTCGACCCCAAGCACGTGGCGGGAACCCAACTCCAAATTCCTCAACAACAACACCGTTACGGCGTGCAACAATGCCATGTCCGAGCTCGTGAATAACCACCAGTAGTACAAGAATAATTAATCCGGTCAGAATCCCAATCAGCAGCACTTTGTCATTTTCCTATTCGTCGTTCGCGGGTTTTATATGCCTCAAGTATATCGGTTACGTCTTGCTTTGTCATGTCTGGCCAATTCTTATCAAGAAACATCAGCTCACTGTACGCGCTGCGCCATAGCATGAAGTTCGAAAGTCGCTTCTCACCACTTGTGCGAACGATCAGATCGCATGGCGGAATGTCCGGCGCATACAGATGTTGCTCGATTACCTCGGGGGTTACATCATCCGCTTTCACACCCTCTTTCATCAGCGACCGAACTGCGTCGGCAAGCTCTAGTTGACCGCCATAATTGAAACACAGCAATAATGTACCAGCCTTATTATCTTTGGTTGCATACTCAGCCTCATCGATCGCATCGAGTATTTTTTGGCTCACACCCTGACGGCTGCCAATTATACGCAGGCGAATGTCATTTTCTTGGAATAGGTGAAGATCCGATTTAACCAACCGCAGTACGAGGCCCATTAACTTACCCACTTCATCTTCGGAACGTTTCCAGTTTTCGGTGCTAAACACATACGCAGACATGTATTTCACGCCAGCGTCAAAGGTAGCCTTGGCTATATCTTGAATTGCATTGTAGCCAGCCAAGTGGCCTTCATACTTAGGTAGCCCATGCTCTTTTGCCCAGCGGCGATTACCATCAACAATAAATCCTATATGAGCTGGTACTGATGTTTCTTCCATTCCTTCTAGTATACGGTACTCGAAGCATGAGAAGGGCCGCTCCTGAAGAAGTGGCCCTGTGCGCGGTCATTACTCATGAGAGCTTGAACCACTCGTACTTCTGCCGGCTTGTAGGTTGGAGCGCCCGTAAGCGCTCTAACCTACAAGTAGACTGTTAATATCAGAATTCTGTCGGCTTCTCAATCATGACCGTCATACTCTTAGACCGTCATAACCTCTTGTTCTTTGGCTTTGAACGCGGCATCAATCTTGCCCTGATATTCGGTCATCATGTTGTGGTCAAAATCTTTTTCGATACGGGTTACGTCATTTTCGGACAGCTCTTTAGCATCTTTTTTACGCTTCAATTCCTTAAACGCGTCCTGACGCACCTGGCGCATAGCTATGCGAGCACTTTCAACTTTTTCACCAAGCTGTTTTACAAGCTCGCGGCGACGCTCTTCTGTTAACGCCGGAATCGGCACACGAATAACACGGCCGTCATCACTTGGGTTGAGGCCAAGCGTTTGGTCGTCACGGATTGCCTGCGTAATAGCAGCGATGTTGCTTGGATCGAACGGTGTTACTAATAGTTGTTGCGCTTCTGGTGCAGTCACATTTGCAACCTGGTTAATCGGCATGCGCTGGCCATACACTTCGGGAGCGACTCCCGAAAGCATGTCTGGGTGCGCGCGGCCCGTACGAACTTTCTTTAATTCGTCTTCAAAGTGACTGAAGGCGTGGTCCATCTTGTCTTGGTAGTGTTTGGTATCGAACATTACACCTCTCTTTCTGTAACTATTATACAGTTCACCTGCTGCTTTGCGACATACTGCCCTACGCTATACTAGAGATATATGTTGCTCAGAAGCATATCACTTCATAACGTCAGGTCATACGACCTGGCAAACTTTGAATTTGATCCGAATGTAACATTAATCTTAGGCCCGAACGGCTCAGGTAAAACGACTATTCTTGAAGCAGTTTACTACCTAATGCGCGGAACCAGTTTTCGTGGCCGTGATCGCGATGTAATACCTTACGAGCACGAAGCGTCTGAGTTCAAACTGGAACTTGAAGATATGCCGCTCCGACGCGGAAGACTCGGTAGCAGCCCTGAGGGTCGTGTAATAAAAGCGTTTACAGTAGCAGATTCAAATTCAGCGCGACTCGCCCCAAAAGACAAACTTCCCGTTGTACTGTTCGAACCCGATGAGCTACGACTACTTTCAAGTAGTCCGCAGCGTCGACGCGATTTCATAGACGGCATCATCGCTCGGCTGAGCCCTACCTATTCGGCTGTTTTGAGTCGATTCGGGCGAACCCTACTACAACGCAATGAACTGTTAAAACAAAACGAATCAATGAGCCAAAGCGATTGGGAAAATCACCTGTTCGCTTGGGACGTAAAGCTTGCTGAGTTATCCGGCAGCATCATAAAAGCCCGCACAAACTTTATCCTTCATGCCAACGATCATTTGTCGCGTATTTATAGTCAGCTAGCTGGCTCAGAACATTCTGTTACAGCACGCTACATCACTCCGTTCGATGTAGTGGATGATTCGTTACAGCAGTCATTACTTCACAGGCTTGAGCGATCACGTAAGCTAGACTCACAGCGTGGATATACTTCAGTAGGCCCACACCGCGACGATTTAGAATTATCACTCGATGGCCACTTAGCGGTTGAATCGGCCTCGCGCGGTGAGATGCGCACTATTATGCTTGCATTCAAGCTGCTCGAAGTCGAATTACAAGAACATCATAGCGGCAAGAAGCCTCTTATTTTACTTGACGATGTGTTTTCGGAACTTGATAGTAGCCGGGAGCAGGCTCTCATAACAGCCCTTGCTCCTTACCAAACAATTATCACGGCCACTGATCTACGCGACGAGTTAAAATCTCACGCTACTATCATCAATTTATAAAAATTAATCAACTTGCTAAGCAGCGAACAGCATGGCCACTTTGCTTGTCGACCGCTTCATTGGTTGTGATACTGTTGGTCGACCACGTATAGCGATTCGCATTGCTATTAGAAACAATCGTTGAGGTCCGATAATATCCGTTATTACCGACGTACAAGAAGCTCCCGTTCCATGAGCCACTGCGCATTGCAAACCAAACTGTGCGCAGATTTGTAGCTGCAGCGTTATTTGTTCCACCGCCGTTAATAGCGTTGTTCAGTTCCGGGAAATCACCGCTCGATCCACCGATCGGTAGTCGCCATCCTGACGGACATATTGAGATGCTAGTATCTGCCGCAGGAGTGGCTGAGTTTGCACATGCAGATGTTGCTTGACCGCCAGATGCAGCGCACTGATTGTACAAATAGCCGTATTGCCCTGTGCCATCCGTGGATGTCGAAGGTGCTGTAGGACTCGTTGTTGGGTTTGCGCCGGTTGGAACATAGTAGCGCGGAATGGTAAGCGAAGTGCCTGTCGTTGAATCAAGCGTTTTTACATCTCCGTATGTATTTGTACCCCCGCCCGCGTACGCCAAGTTCGTAAGCATCCAACACTTGTTATCCGCTAACTTTTGCACCCAATACGTGCGATTGTCGCGAGCATCGACTGCCATTACGCGTGTCGTTGGACAATTACTACTGTTGATTGTTTGAATAAAACTTCCGTCCGAAATAGCGCCGCCGCCCGAACCATCTGTATGCCCAGTACATGCGCCTTTAGTTGGCTGCTCGCCAACATTTTTATACATTGATAGTGTTCCCTTGGTCGCGGTTATGCAATACGTACTCCCGTCTGAGGTGTACTGATATTGAATTCCATTAGTGCTGTCTGCACTGATGTCTGAAAGTTGCAACGCATAGCTCGTCCGTGTAACCTTATCAAACTCAAGTTGTCGCGTAACTTTTGCAAGCCCGTCTTTGACAAGTGACTCATTTGCGCGATCTCGAATTCCACTAAACACAGCTGTTGTTATGGCAGCTAAAATCGCAATTACGACAATCACGATCAAAAGTTCGACGATGGTAAATCCTCGCTGTCTGGTGGATAATCTCATGAATACCTTTATTTTACCATAAGCGAGTTAAGGCGCAGCGACGTCTATGGAGCCGTCTACGCTTCCGTCGGTCCGAATAAGCATTCCTGTCATGGTAGGAATCAGGCCTGAAGGCGCAATCGCCGTACACGCGTCCGAAGCCGCAGTTGATGAAGTAATTGTGCTCGACACGTCCGTCACGTTATAAGACCCCGTTGTTGAGGCATAGGTGACATTGGTAGTTGAACCTACAATGATACCTACCCCCGATAAGGGCTGACCCCACCACGTGGCATACCCGCAGTAATGGAAGTAACTATATGCGCTTCGCTTAGACACTTTCATTTTTAATGATGGATCGGTGCCTACCTCTCCCCAATCAGGAAATGTCCCGTTCGTCGCCATATAGAGCTTAACTCGCTTCATATTAGCAGATAGATCACTTTGAACTAACGCATTTGTTGAGCGTGATTTAACACCGTTAAACGCGACAACGGTTATCGCTGCTAATATTGCGATAACAACGATCACAATGAGAAGTTCAACAATGGTAAACCCTCGCTGTCGAGTAGATAATCTCATGAATGCCTTTATTTTAGCATAAGCGTTATACGCTCCACCTCTTGTATTCATAGGCTGATCAGATTACCATTGGAACGTTCCGTGTTGTCGAGCAGTTGGGGGCAAGGTTATGTTCAGAAGAAAGTGGGTTTGGGCACCAGGCTACGGTCCACCTACCTGGCGTGAACGTCTGAAGAGCTTCATAGCAGTCTGCATTTCACTCGGCGTATTCGCAGTTGTGTTCTATTTCGCACCCAAAATGGGCGCAGAGTGGACAGTCACCTGGCTTAACGCCAAGATGCAATAAGTAGCTCCAAAACGGATTTGGCGCCGCTCAATAAGCGGCGCCTTTCCAATTGCTATAAAATAGAGATCCCCGCCTAGCCATAAAGACCAAACGGGGTTCATCTACACTTCTGATGCCTAGCGGAATTTAGCTGAACAGCTTCTCCCGCACGTGAATGGCATGCACCATCTTGGTCACTTCGGCGAGCAATACGTCTCCAATCTCGTCCCTGTACGGCCTGATTCGCTGGCGACTGGTGCCGGAGTAGCGTCCGCTGTCACCCAGTACATCCTGCGTAACATTGCAGTACGCCAGCACGACCTTGCCGTCCAGAAGCGAGCGCGCTCTGAGCGCCCGCGCAGCCAGGAGCCTAACTGTTCCCGGCTGAGGCTCTCGGGTGATACCGATGAAATCCACGAGCGACGGCGCTTCGAGCCGTCGTGCGACGACGCTCTCGTTCCAATCGGCCGGGAACGCGATCTGACTCCAGTATGGCTTGATCCAGCCATGTCGCCCGTACTTGCCGATCCATTCCTGCCGCTTCGCGTGGAACTCTTGGAGGCGCCGAAGCGCGGCTACATCACCGTTCATAGCACGATCCCGATCTTCGAGCACGAGTGCGACGACCCGTTCGGCGGCAGCTTCCTCGGAGAAGCCAGTGGCCCTCACGAACAAATTGTTCCATCTGCACCGGACGCTCACCGTCGCCTCGTCGGCGCCGCTGGCTTCATCACGTTCCTTCCAAACCTCTGCGATCCCCTTGAGGTCAC
>DJJF01000006.1:0-1885 GCA_002434005.1 Candidatus Saccharibacteria bacterium UBA6575
GGCTCATAACCTGTTGGTCGCCGGTTCAAGTCCAGCCACCCCCACCATATTGACTTAACATTACAATCATTGTAATGTTTTTTATTATGCCTAATCATGAACGGATGCCACACAAGAAAAATCTCGATCGACCACCGATCGAGACTGTGGCAGATTACATTGAGCGCGAACGCGAAGCTAAAGTAATGAAATATCTCTCATTTTCGTTCCTAGATCGACTGCCTATTAAGGAGCGAGCACGAGCACTCCGTTATGGCCCAACTGCGTATAGTGAAGAACAAGCACTCCTAGCGGCTATTGAAGAGCTTGTTGAGGTTTCAGACGAAGAAATCGGTGTGAGTATAGACGAGCTCGAGGCAATTATCCGCTCCCAAATTCGGTCTAATCTTCCGAAAGAGTGGTACTAACTTTTAGTATCATGCATGCGGGTTGTGGGTTGCGTTTTCGTTAACTTCAGTTGATACTTACTCTATTCGTTTTTCAACTTCGAGATCCTGGAGGTGAAGGACGATGTCCTTCCAAACGCACACGACTCAAATATCCATTGACGTGCCGTCGGCCACCGATGCCGGCACCGCGTTCCTGCGGATCGTTCCTCAGCAGAATGGCCAGGTTCGCGTAGAGCCCACGAAGGCCGGACGCACGCTCAACCCATTCTGGTCGGTCTGGCTGCGCCAGCTGATTCTTGACAAGACCGACACAAAGAACGGCTTCGTCGTCGATCTTCGCGATAACGACATGCTGGTTTCGAGCCAGCTCACCCAGGAAGGTCTTGTGGCGACCGTGTTGCACTTCGCGGTGCAGATCAGGCCGCTCCCCAAGTCACCCATGATCCGTAGCTTCACCTCGAAGTATGAGATCGCTTGGCGGCCGAAAGACTGGAGTATCGAGCTCGACGACGAGGCATGGGAGCGCGTCAGCGCACTCAAGCTCCCCCCGCACTACCGCGTAGACAACGGGAGGTACACCATTTGGCTCAGGCGAGGTCAGCGAGGCAAGGTCAGCATCTTCCTGCCGGCGCGCTTGATCGAGCTGCACCTCGCCCTGTACTACGAAGAGAAGTTGCGCGTTTCAACCTGACCCACTCCGCATTATCCGCGTTCTATAAAAGAACTCCGCGTCGATGATGCGGAGCTCTTTTGTTGTGACATATTTAGATCGAATCGGCCCAGGATTCCGTAGCTTTGCGGCGGATTTCTTTACCATTGGCAAGTCTTTGGGCTTTGATCTCTTCATCTGTCGGCACGCGTGGCCGCCTTGCATCCATAGCCTCGGTAAATGCCTGGCGAACGGCTGGAGCGCCACGCTGAGTGATTTCACGCAGCTCATCGCGCGTCATTGTTTCGCGCTGCAATGCTTCGGCGGCAATTCGTTGAGATTCCTGAATACCATGTTTACCCTCGAGCGGTTTACCGGTAGGAGGAAGCTTACGTGATCTTACACCTGAGCTACGCGTTGGCGCCTCGTCATCAAAAAGATTGAACTGCCCGGTATCACCATGGCGATTATCGGCAAGGCGATACGAACCAAGCTTATCGGCTTCGCTGTCTCTATCGATACCGGTTCGTTCGTATGACATAATTTTATATTATCACACTTATGCTTAATTGTCAATTATTCCCAGCGGAACACCCGGAAAGCAATGACATAGATCACGATCATCCACAGAAGCGTAGCACCGATTTGTGGTCCCAGCTGCGTGATATTCTGGCCTTCGGTAATAATGAGCCGGATCGCATCGTTAATTGGCGTCAGCGGTAGTGCCGCTGACACGGTTTGCAGCCAGTCTGGCATGAGAAAGCGTGGAAAGAATGTGCCCGATAGGAACATCATCGGGAAACTAATGATGTTACCAAGCGGCGCAGCCTGGTTTTCGTTCTTAGCC
>DJJF01000006.1:2133-2931 GCA_002434005.1 Candidatus Saccharibacteria bacterium UBA6575
TACCGTTAACGCTACCGCAAACATAACTGCCACGGAGAGTACGCCAATCACCATTTGGCTTAGCACGTTGGCCGTGAAGAACTGCCATACCCGAAGCGTGGTTGTGTGATACCGACGCAGCACTCCCCGTTGCTTCATACGTGGGAAAACGCTGGTAGGACCAAAAATACCAAGCGATAGTAAGGTAAAACCTAGAAGCCCTGCAAACGTGTAATCGAACTGCGTCATGCCAGGGGCATTGGCGGTGGTGAGTTGCACACTGAAAGGCGTAGGTGCATTAGTAATGCCTTTATTGATGCCTTGGAACACACCGTCGAGCACGCTAGCAAGTGTTTGACCAGCCTGCTGGGAGTTTTGATCAACGACAACTTCAGCCTTGCCAGAAGGATACTGCTCGCCCTGCTTTGTCTCTCCAAAAGATTCTGGCAGCTTAATAATGGCGTCTATTTCCCCACGCTGAAGCTTCTCTTCGGCTTTTGACTGAACTTTTGCGTCGCTATCTATCTTTACTAAGTCGTCTTTTTGGATATTTTTCACGAACTCTTTGGCAAATTCGTTATCGGCTTTGCTAATGAGAGCAACATTGAACGACGGGTCGTTATTGCCACCGAATATGCCGCCAAAGACGAATAGGAAGATGAGTGGAAAGACGAAAATGAAAAACAAACCTGTTTTATCGCGAAATGCACGTTTTACATCGACAACAGCGAACGTTAGAACTGCGCGTAATTTATCCATAGCTAATCCCTGAGCGCCTTTCCTGTTAAGTCAATAAATACGTCTTCTAGGTTAGCCTGC
>DJJF01000006.1:3112-3893 GCA_002434005.1 Candidatus Saccharibacteria bacterium UBA6575
CGTCTTCTAGGTTAGCCTGCTCAACGTGCTGTTCTTTTTTAAATCCTTTTTTCAGCAGTGCTTTAATAAGATTCTTTGGGGTATCGAGTGCGATGATCTTGCCTTTGTCCATAACTGCAATTCGGTCGCATAGCAGTTCTGCTTCATCCATGTAGTGCGTCGTGAGTACTACCGTAACGCCTCGACTTTTAATATCAGTAATAAGGCTCCATAGATTTCGGCGCGCCTGTGGATCAAGACCAGTAGTTGGTTCATCCAAAAAAAAGACTTTTGGCTCGTGGACAAGTGCCGCTGCAATCGAAAAACGCTGCCGCTGACCACCCGAAAGCTGCTCAACGTAGCTATCTGCCTTATCTTCGAGCTGTACTTCACGTAAGTGCTTCATTGCATCTACCTTCAAGCCGTAGGCGCTGGCAAATACTGCTAGAAGTTCTTTCAGCTTGGTTTTATCTTCAAAACTTGGACTTTGTGGCTGAACACCAATAACACCGCGCACAGCGTACGGGTTTTGATTAACATCAATGCCATTGATTGTAGCCGAGCCGCCGTCAATTGGACGCAGCGCCTCGAGCATTTCAAGTGTCGTAGTCTTGCCTGCTCCATTCGGGCCGAGTATACCGAATACCTCGCCTGGCTTCACCTGAAAGCTAATACCGTCTACGACGTTTTTGTCTGCATAGGTTTTTGTAAGATTCTCGGCAGTCACCATGGCATTCATAAGCTTCATTATACATGGGTTACCAAATAAAAAAGCCTCGCTGATGAGGGAGGGCTACTGCGG
>DJJF01000005.1 GCA_002434005.1 Candidatus Saccharibacteria bacterium UBA6575
GGGCATATTTTTATGACAGACCCAAAATTTATCCGAAACATCGCAATTATTGCCCACGTCGACCACGGTAAAACCACACTGGTTGATGGATTATTAAAGCAAAGCAATACGTTCCGTGACAATCAAGCCGAGATGGGCCAGAGTCTCATTATGGACAGTGGGGATCAGGAACACGAGCGCGGCATTACAATTACCGCGAAACAAACTAGTATCTACCACAACGAATTCAAGATCAACATCATAGATACTCCAGGCCACGCTGATTTTTCTGGCGAAGTGGAACGCACGCTTAACATGGCAGATGGAGTTTTATTGATTGTTGATGCGCAGGAAGGGCCAATGCCTCAAACTAAGTTCGTGCTCAGTAAAGCACTCGAACTCGGCCTAAAACCTGTTGTTGTTATCAATAAAATTGACAAGCCTGCTCGTCGTATCGACGAGGTCGAGGATGAGCTTGCAGATTTATTCCTTGAACTTGCGACTGACGATAGTCAGCTTCATTACCCAGTCTATTATGCGATTGGACGTGAGGGTAAGGCCTGGAAAAGCATTCCAGACAATCCTTCAGAGCATGCCGACCTTAGTCCGATTTTCGATGCGATTATCAACGATATTGGTGCGCCAGATGTCGACACAAACGGCGCCTTGCAGCTGCTTGTTACGAGCCTGCAGTACGATTCGTTCATCGGTAAATATGCGATTGGACGTATCACACGCGGAAATGCAAAGCGTGGCCAAAATATCGTTCTTATGAAGCGAGAAGGCGAAATTATTAACGGACGTATCGAAAAGATATTCGGATACAGGGGCCTCAACCGCGAAGAAGTAGACGAAGCTTGTGCGGGTGACATCGTCGCACTAACGGGAATTGCTGATGCACACATTGGTGAAACGATTGCCGACAAAGAAACTCCAGAAGCGCTGCCAACGATTGAAATTGAAGCACCGACTATCAGCATGTATCTTGGTCCTAACACGAGCCCTATGAAAGGCCGTGAAGCGGAGTTTAATACATCACGCCAAATCGGTGATCGCCTGAAGAAAGAGCTTGAAACAAACGTAAGTTTACGCGTCGAAGAAAACGGGATTGGATTCACCGTTTCGGGACGTGGGGAGTTGCACTTAAGTGTGCTTATCGAAACACTCAGGCGTGAAGGTTTTGAATTTGAAGTTGGTCGGCCGCAGGTCGTCACGATTGAAGAAGATGGCCAGCTAAAAGAACCGGTTGAAGAGCTATATATTGAAGTTGGTGCTGAATTTGTTGGCGCAATCAGTCAAGAGCTTGGAACACGCCGTGCAGAGATGCGTGGTCAAGAAACGACAACGAGTGGAACAACTCGACTTGATTACATCCTGCCTACTCGTGCACTTATCGGTCTTCGTAATATCCTGCTTACTGCTACAAAAGGTACAGTTATCATGAACAGCTTGCCGCACGGCTATCAGCCTATGGGGGGTAAGCTACAACAATCACGTAACGGTGTGTTGATCGCATTTGAAGCTGGTACTACTACACCGTATGCTCTGCAGGCTGCCGAAGCGCGTGGCGAACTCTATGTTGGTCCTGCCACTGAGGTGTATGCAGGCATGATCGTAGGCCTGAATCGTCGACAAGAAGATATGGAAATAAATGTATGTAAGGCAAAGCATTTAACCAACATGCGCTCTAGTTCGAGCGATGGAGTTGTGCAGCTCACGCCGTATACTGATCTGAGCCTTGAACAGTGCATCGATTTCATCGAAGATGACGAACTGCTGGAAGTGACACCTAAAAACCTTCGTCTGCGAAAGCGTTTCCTCGATCCGAACCAGCGAAAACGCGCTGCCAAGTCGTAGAACCTCGTGCTACAATAAGCCTGTTTACTTTTGACAATTACAACTTGATACATAACGGTTCCAGCTTAGGAATCAAAAGCAAAAAAGGAGACCATTGATATGAGCGACTGGCTTGTATTGATTGCTGCCGTACTTGCAGGCAGCTTACTATCACTAATCGGGGGGATTTATCTTTTATACGGAAAAGCAGGCGCGAGGAAATTGCAGCGAATTGCGGTTCCATTCGCTGCAGGGGCTCTGCTGGCGGCAGCGTTTCTAGATCTCCTTCCAGAAGCTGTTGAACTCGGAGAGGCCAGGCAAGTGTTGATGATCGCACTCATTGGTTTAATACTATTCTTCATTCTCGAGCGAAGTCTGAGCTGGTTTCATCATCACCACGATGACGAAACACATGGTTCTAAGCGCCAAAACGTAAGCCTGATTGTAATTGGGGATACACTCCATAATTTTATAGATGGTCTCGCGATCGGTGCAGCATTTTTGGTTGATCCTGCAGTCGGTTTGGTTACGACTGCTGCTATTGCAGCTCACGAAATTCCTCAGGAAATAGGCGATTTTGGTTTACTCCTTGCTAAAGGCATGAATCGGCGAAGTGTTTTGCTTGTTAATCTTGTGAGTGCGTTAGCTACCTTAGTGGGGGCAGTGCTAATCTATGGATTTGGTGGCCAAATCGGGATATCCGAAAGCTTCTTGCTCGCACTTACCGCAGGATTCTTCATATACATTGCGGCGAGCGACATCATTCCAACAATTCACGCCGAGCCAATGCGTCGCTGGGCTAACATTCAAACAGCAGTTCTCATTATTGGAATTATATTGGTAGGGTTCGCAGCCAATATCGCACATGAACTAGTGCCGCATGAATCGAGCGCGCGCGCTGAATATCACCATGAAGACTAGATTCTTTGCGGTTCGATACCGCTTACGGCTATACTAAACCCAGTATGGTTCGCCGAATTCCATTTAAGATACCACGCGACGAAAAACTCAAGTCCGCCCTTGTTAGCACCACGGGCGCTCTGATTCGTACGTCTAAAAGTCCTGACGAAGGTTTAGGGGAGTTATTTGAAGCTGTCCAGCGCGATCGCATTTACGATGACGGCAAAACCTTTGTCGATCTGATTCCAAGAGTTCGTATGCGTACTATACAGCAGGAGTATAAGCTTGCGCGTCAAGATCCTAACTTCGATCTTCGTGAATTTGTAAGTAGGCATTTTTATGAGTTTGCGCCGCACAAAGAAAAAGAAGAATTTGTCACTGATCCACACAGAACAGTGAGTGAGCATATTCATTTATTGTGGGACGTCTTAGAGCGAAGGAATCGATTGAACCGTGGCTCGCTTATCGCATTACCTCATCCCTATATTGTTCCGGGTGGTAGGTTTAGTGAGCAGTTCTATTGGGATTCGTATTTTATTATGCTAGGCCTTGCTGCCGATCATCGATGGAAGATGATCGACGGGATGATGAAGAACTACGCATTTATGATTCGAAAATTTGGCTTCATACCAACTGCTAATCGAACTTATTTCTTGAGTCGATCACAACCGCCATTTTTCTCACATATGGTCCGGTTACTCGCAACTCATAAAGGGCGCACGCGCACATTTGCTGAGTATTTGCCGTATATGCTGCGGGAATACCGATTTTGGATGAAGGGAAGGCTGAAGCTTGCGAAGGCTGAGCACAAGGCGTACGCTCGCGTAGTTGAACTACCAAATGGTATGAACTTGAATCGATACTACGATAATAAGATGACCCCAAGGCCGGAATCACTTTCTGAAGATGTTGAAACCGCCGAAGAGAGTCCAGATCGTGAATCAGATCGTCTATATCTCCATCTTCGAGCTGGTGCAGAATCTGGTTGGGATTTTAGTTCAAGATGGTTTCTGGATCCAGCGGATATCAAGTCTATCCACACAGCAGATATCATACCGGTCGATCTCAACTGCTTACTCTATCAGCTAGAGGCAACAATCGCAGAAAGTTATCGTCTCATTAAAAACCCTCTCTTGGCACGAAAATTTCAAAATCTGGCCGATAGACGAGCAGCTGCGATCCAAACATATTGCTGGAGCGATTCGGATCGATTCTTTGTCGATTACAATTTTCACCATGATGCGCCGACGGGTCAGTTGAGCCTCGCAGGAGTTTTTCCATTGTATGCCCGAATTGCCACCAAGCAGCAGGCTGATGCAGTCGCGAACAGGCTTGAACGGGACTTCTTGAAACCTGGAGGACTTGTCAGTACGCTCACCGAGAATGGTCAGCAGTGGGATTCACCAAACGGCTGGGCACCGCTACAATGGATCGCAATTGAGGGACTACGTAATTACGGCTATCACGATCTGGCTAACGAAATAAAGCGGCGCTGGATGAAAGTGAATATGAAAGTATTTGCTGAAAAACACAAACTGATTGAGAAGTATAACGTTGAGTCAAAGGACGGATTGGGCGGTGGCGGAGAGTATCCGCTTCAAGACGGATTTGGTTGGACGAATGGAGTTTTAGCAGCTCTACTCGCCGAGCGCTAGAGTAATTTTTCTACAGGAACGTCGTCTGGTAAAAAGCCTTTTTCGTGCTTGAAGCCGGCTTTCCATTGGTAATCTTTGGTATACCCGAGGTCCTTCATGAGTTTGGTTGGCGCGTTGCGTAGATGCAAGGGAACCTGTGAATCTGGGTATTTCTTGCTGAGTTCTTTCGCGCGGGACATGGCGTCGGTTGTCTGGCGAGATTTTGTGCTGCCCGCCAGAGCTGTTGCAACATGGAAGAGGATGTACTGCGCTTCTGGCATGCCAACACGGTCAACCGCATCAAAACTACTTACCGCAAGGCCAAGTGCTCCGTTTCCGGCGAGACCGATATCTTCGGACGCGAATATGATCATGCGCCTGGCGATAAACTTCGGGTCTTCACCCGCGTCTAGCATACGCGAAAGATAATATAGAGTCGCGGTGACATCGCTGCCACGCATACTCTTTATAAATGCCGATACGACATCATAGTGCATATCGCCTTTCTTGTCGTAGC
This sequence comes from Candidatus Saccharibacteria bacterium UBA6575, assembly GCA_002434005.1. GTDB lineage: Bacteria > Patescibacteriota > Saccharimonadia > Saccharimonadales > Saccharimonadaceae > UBA1020. Next base: position 4,867 of record DJJF01000005.1, read on the forward strand.
CTGGCACACGTCTTTGGGCGGCAACTTTCACAACTTCTGGTGTTACGGTCGACTCGTTCATGCCAAGCGAAAGTTCTAGGTTACCAAGCGCAACCCGTGCATCTCCGCCGGATAGTTCAGCGAGATAATCCAATGCCTTTGGAGTTACTTGCTTGGATTTCTTCTCCGCCTTAAGGGCACGCTTAAGAATCGAAACGATGTCTGGCTTAGATAATGGCTGCAATACTAACACGCGCGTACGGCTAAGTAATGGAGTAATTACTTCAAAACTTGGATTCTCTGTCGTTGCGCCTATGAGCGTAATAAGTCCTGACTCGACATGTGGCAAAAATGCATCCTGCTGCGCTTTATTGAATCGGTGAATCTCATCAACAAACAAAATCGTTCGTAGTTTCAAGTTCCAATTTTGCCGGGCATGCTCCACAACGCGCTCAATATCTTTCTTTCCACTCGTTACTGCCGAGAGCTCAATAAAATCAGCATTTACCTCATTTGCAATAATTCGGGCAAGAGTTGTTTTTCCAGTGCCGGGTGGCCCCCACAAAATCAAGCTAACTGGCTCTTTATTCTCCACGATCTTGCGCAAGATCTCCTTGTCCCCAAGGAGGTGCGTCTGACCAATAACTTCATCGAGTGACGATGGTCTCATTCGTTCAGCCATGGGGATTCGTTGCATACGTCTATTATAGACGGTAAGATGAGATGAGATGAAACGACTCACGGTCTTACTAATGTTTGGCGGCCAGTCATCTGAGCATGACGTATCACTCATGTCGGCCAAAAACGTATACGCAGCAATAGATAAAAGTACCTACAACGTAGTGCTCGGGTACATCGACCGTGAAGGTAAATGGTGGCTGCTCAAAGACTGGTCGGATAAACCAGACGAAGAGCGTCAGTCACAGATCGTTGTAGTGCCTGGCTCGAGCGCGATTATGACTATGGCAGACAGCCAGATGATTCATGTCGACGTATTGTTCCCAATGCTGCATGGGAAGTTTGGAGAAGACGGTACAATCCAGGGTCTCGCTGAAATGGCACACATCGCTGTAGTTGGACCAGGATTAGAATCGAGCGCTGTATGCATGGATAAACATCTCGCAAAGCAAATCCTCGAAGCATCGGGTATTCCAGTTGTACCGTGGGTAGCTATCAATAAGGGCGATGATGTCGATAAAGCTGTGAGACGAGTAAAAACGATTGACCCTACCGGGCCATGGTTCGTAAAGCCTTCAAGAGCAGGGAGCTCTGTTGGAGTAACACGAGTAACTGACATCGCTCATATGTCACGAGCGGTGGCGCTGGCGCATGAACACGACAGCCTGGCCCTCATAGAAACGGCAATTATTGGGCGCGAGCTTGAAGTCGCAGTTCTCGGTAATGTGCCTAATCACAAAGCAAGTGGAATCGGCGAAATTATCCCGGGGTCTGAATTTTATGACTACAACGAAAAGTATTCTTTGGACTCTTCCTCGCAAGTGATCTTAGATGCTGGGTTACCAAGTGCACTCACAAAAGTCATTCGTAAGTATGCAACTGAGACATATGCAGCACTCGAGTGCAAAGGAATGGCACGGATTGATTTTCTCCTAAGTGATGAGCTGGTGCCCTACGTCATGGAGATAAATACACTCCCGGGATTCACTAACATAAGTATGTTCCCAAAGCTATGGCAGCAAAAAGGACTACCGCAACCAGAACTCATTGATCGTCTTATTAGCCTTGCGATCGAATGATATACTAGTGGAGTAAGGAGAGGTCATGGAATTCAGTATTTTTCTCGTTGTAGCAGTAGGTATCTTCGTTTTAAGCGGCATTAAGATCGTTAATCAGTATGAGCGCGGAGTTGTATTAACGCTGGGTAGATTTACTGGCGTCCGCCAGCCAGGTCTGAGAGTCATAGTTCCAATTTTTCAACGTATGATTCGTGTGGATGTACGTTCAACCCCAATCGATGTCCCTAAACAAGAAGTTATCACCAAAGACAATGTAACAGCAGGTGTTGATGCAGTAGTCTATCTACGGGTTATCGATCCAGCCAAGGCGGTGTTGGAGACGACAAACTATGTGTACGCAACGAGCCAATTCGCTCAGGCAGCCCTCCGCGATGTTACTGGGAACGTTGATCTTGATGATTTACTCAGTAAGCGTGAAGAGATTTCTGAAGAAATTAAGAAAATTGTTGATGCCGAGACCGATAAATGGGGAATTGATGTCGAGAATGTGAAAGTTCAGAACATCGAATTACCTCAAGATCTAAAGCGAGCCATGGCCAAGCAGGCCGAAGCTGAGCGTGATCGACGAGCAAACATCATCAATGCCGATGGAGAGAAGCTCGCAGCGCAGAACCTTGCCGATGCAGCGGCGATTTTTGCAAAGGTCCCTGGAGCTCTTAATCTTCGAACACTCAGCACATTAGAGCGAATTAGTACCGAGCCGAGCCAAAAGACGACATTCTTATTCCCGGTCGAAATGATTGATGCGCTTCGTGGTGTAGGTTCGATCATCGGCAACGACCAATCTAAGAAGTAAAGTAGCTTGTCGCTTCGCCTCTGTTACGGTACAATTGGCGGAGTGTGGCTCTTTAGCTCAGTT
>DJJF01000037.1:0-2092 GCA_002434005.1 Candidatus Saccharibacteria bacterium UBA6575
GGTATCCACAAGCAGAAATCGAAGTCATTTGAAGTGCAACATGCCCTGAAGGACATATCATTCGAGGTCAAAAGGGGCGAATTTTTTGGTATCGTAGGCAGGAACGGATCCGGTAAAAGTACTCTCCTTAAGATCATCGCTGAGATTTATCAGCCGTCGAAAGGAAAGGTGCAGCGGAGCGGTCGGCTGGTGCCGTTCATTGAGCTTGGCGTCGGTTTCAATCCTGAGCTTACGGGGCGCGAGAACGTTTACTTGAACGGGGCACTGTTTGGATTCGGTAAAAATGAAATTGAAGAACAGTATGACGACATCGTCTCATTTGCCGAACTCGGGCAATTCATGGATCAAAAGCTGAAGAACTACTCGAGTGGCATGCAGGTCCGCCTGGCATTTTCCGTTGCGACAAGGGCCAAGGCTGACATTTTGCTGATCGACGAGGTGCTAGCCGTCGGCGACGCGGACTTTCAAAGAAAATGCTTTAACTATTTCAAGAGTTTGAAAAATAGCGAAACTACCGTAGTATTTGTGTCGCACGACATGGATGCGGTAAGAGAGTATTGCGACAGGGCAGTCCTGATTGACAAAAGTGAGATAGTGGATGTCGGGGACACTGACAAGATCGCACAAAAATACACCAGATTGTTCACGAATGACTCGCTAGAATCAACCGCAGGTGATACCGCTACACGATGGGGGAGAGGCACCCTTAAAACAGAGGATATATCAGTGAAGTCTGATGGTGATGAGGTATCTATTCGCCAGACGGTAACCGCAAAGCAAACAACTGAAAATCCTATCATAGGAATTAGGATACGATCCGTTTCGGGCGATAGCGTAACAGGCACGAATACAAAAATCGAGGGAAAGAAGATTGCGGTCGTCAAAGATGGTGAAAGTATTGAGTTGACGTGGAAGCTGCCAAATATTTTTGCCGACGGCGACTACTATGTCGATCCGGCTATACTTGGGTCCAATGGGATAGATGTCCTGGACTGGTGGGACGAAGCCTCAAGATTCTCGATCAATAAGGAGCGTCAGTTGCCATATATCGTAGATCCTGACTTTGTGGTAGAAATAAAGTGAAGATATGAAACTTCCAGATGGATATATCGTAAGTTACGCTCAGAATAGAGAGGACCGTATTATCGAGGCCTTCTTTCCAGACATAAAAAACGGTTTTTATGTCGACGTTGGAGCAAATGATCCCAATGAAGACTCTGTCACGAAGCTTTTTTACGATAATGGGTGGAGGGGCATCAATATCGAGCCAAACGCAAGTCTTCATAAGAAGCTATCGGAGGTTCGAACAAAAGACATAAACCTTGCTTGTGGTATTTCAGACAGGGTGGGCGAGATAGAATTTCGTGAGTACGGCAATCATGGATTGTCTACATTTTCCGAAGAGGCAAAAAAGCAGAACATAAAAAGTGAAGACCCTAAACTTTCCAAGTACAAAGATTATAAAGTAAAAGTCAGAACGCTTAACGACATTCTAGCAGAGTATGTGGGTGATAGGACTATTAACTTTATGAAAGTCGATGTCGAAGGTCACGAATATGAGGTACTAGCAGGAAACGACTGGTCAAAATACCGTCCAGAACTTATTTGTATAGAGGCAAATCATGTTAATCATGACTGGCGGCCTCTTATGAAAAAAGCAGGGTATTCTCCAATATTCAATGACGGGCTTAATGAGTACTACTTGCGAAAAGAATCTCTAAATCGACAGAAGTACTTCGACTACGCTAATTCAATGATACTATCTGGCATAATTGTGAACCCCGGAGTAGCGCAGCGCATTATAAATGCAGAGAAGCTGCCATTATTGGAAGCTGAAAATAACAAATTAGAAGCTGCAAACGAATCGCTGCAGCGTGAGGTTAGCTTGCTATCTAGGCAGCTTGCTCATTACGATGATGTTCGTTACTTGATACGAAAGCTTGCCGTAAGAATTTATAGAAAGGTATTTGGTAGACTCAAAGCCTAGAGAGGGTATTAATAATATCTTCTGCACTTTTACTCCACGAAAACTTCGCTACTTGCTTAGCGCCTTTCTTGACATGGCTATTTGTTAAGTCTTTGTCACTAAGGT
>DJJF01000037.1:2293-11016 GCA_002434005.1 Candidatus Saccharibacteria bacterium UBA6575
TTAAGTCTTTGTCACTAAGGTACCGCACGATTGCGTCGCGTATCATGACTGTATCGTCGGCATTGATAAGTTGGGCCGCATCGCCTGTCGCTTCAGGTAGGGATGAATTATCACTTGCAATCGTAGGCACGCCGCATGCCATAGCCTCGATTGGTGGTATGCCGAAACCTTCATAGATACTCGGGTAGACAAAGACAGATGCGCCACTATATATAGCCGGCAGATCCTTGTCTTCGACGTAGTCCTTTGGCCGCTGGACGCTATCGCCTGCGTCTTGGAGGCGGCGAATAATATCGAAAATTTCTCCATCTTGCCAGCCTTTCGCTCCAACGAGCAATAATGAGTATTCTTTTCTGATAGTTTCATTAAGCTGCTCGTATGCGAGTAAAAGGTTCTTGAGGTTTTTTCTGGGCTCTATATTACCGACAAACAAGATATACTTTCCGGTAATGCCGTATTTTTTCTTTACGGCAGCGATTACCTGATCAGTTTGCTTAAAGAACACATTAGTATCAACAGCTGGGTAATAAATGCCAATCTTATCAAGAGGTACTTTATAGAAATCGTGAATTTCTTGCTTACTGTTCTTTGAAATTGTCGCTATATGAGATGATCGCTTGGCCGACTTTCTTACCTGCTCGGACAGAAAGGCCTGGTTGCGGGGCTCTGCGAATTCAGCATACTTCTCAAAAGAGAGGTCATATATAAATGGAACGCTTTTTGAAAAAAGCAACGGCCAGGATGAATAGTTCGGGAATACGTAGATGCCTTTCCCAAAAAGTAGGTCTAATGGCAGTTGTTTGTTTCTGATTTTAAGGCCATTAGAAACCCGCAAAGAAAAAGGAGACCGAACAATCTTTATATTGTTGAATCCGAATGCACGAGCCTTTTCAACGTGCCTGAAGTGGACAAATATACGCACGTCCAGGTTAGGGTGGTCTACGAGCTTTGCATCCATTGCTTTGATTAGCTCGAGCGTATAGTGACCAATGCCGCTAAAGTGAGGCATAACCAACACTTCGCCGTCTATGATTATTCGTTTTTTTCTAAGCGTCATTGGTCTATTTTAACTAAGTTTATGTCATATAAATAGGGGTGACGGCTTTTAATGGAACAGTTGATTCTGTACAATTGATTGCAATGATACAAAAAGATTATGAAGCACGCCTTCGTGAGCTTGAAAGCCAAAATGTAGAATACGCAGAACAACTCGCAAAGCGCGATAGTAAGATTCATGGTCTGAATGTTCGAATACAAGAACTTGAGTTGCACTTACATCACCAACAGGGTGCACGCGCTGCGTTGAAGCAGTTGTACCACGGTATTGATAATAAAATCATGCGGACGCTGACCGAACGGGGCGAACGTAAAAAAAGAGTCGTCACAACCCATCCGACAATCACGACCAATGAGAATATGAGGTACGCCGATTTATTGAAAGAGGCGCGTGAGTATGACGCCAAAGAATTCTTTGCCCTGAAAAAGAAGGTGTATAAACACAATCTTAAGCCTGCCTATCGACTCGTCGCGAAAAGTTATCGTGTCGCAAGGGATGGCGGCTTGGCGGGCATGAAAAAGATACATAAGTTAAGGTCTAGTTGACATGTCGGCAAGTACATCAAGACATCTTATTGTTGACGGGCAGATATTTCAGTCAGCTGCGCGTGATCGCGGCATGGGAAGATACTCGGAATATCTACTCTCGGCGATACTTAAAGAATCGAATTACGCGACTGTACATCTTATATTCGCGAAGAAGCCGCATGCCGTCGGTATCGAGCATAAAAAGCTCGAGCGTTTATTTGAAGGAGTCACGGTGTCGTATCTGGACCTATCGAGTACCACTCGACAGAGTATAGAGAATGCCACTAAGCACAATAAGAAAGCGGTCAACGAATTCGTCGAGAAGCTTCGTCTTGACGTGGGCTCGGTCGATTTTCTTATTCCAAGCTTGTTTCAGGAACCGATAGCATCTGTCTTTCCTGATTTAACGACGAATTTCGTCATATTCTACGACCTCATACCTTACTTGTATCATGACCGCTACGCGGACAAGATGCCTTTCGATAATTATCTGAAACGATTCAGGCAACTTTTTGAAGCCGATAAGATTCTGACGATCTCGCAAGCGGTGCGTGATGACCTGGCAGTATACTTAGGAATTCCTCACTCAAGAACACATGTCATCGACGGTGCGGCGATCAGGTCCGACAAGAGTCCGGTACCGCCGCCGGGTATGCAATTATCTGAAAAGTTCATACTGATGCCGACGAGCGATGACCCGCGGAAGAACAACCTTCGTGCCGTCATCGGTTTCGAACAATTTAATTCCCGATCATCGGAAAAATACAAACTCGTCATCACCTCGAAGATACATCGTACGGAACGGGAGCGCCTGCGGGGCTTCTCAAGCAACATTATCTTTACCGGCAATATTGAGGAGGCGGAACTTGACTGGTTGTACGAGAAGGCCGAAGCGGTGCTATTTGTTCCTGAGAGCGAAGGACTTGGCCTTCCAATACTTGAAGCGGTACATGTTGACAAACGCGTGGTCTGCTCGTTGCTTGATGTATTCAAGGAAATCTCAGCCGATGCTTTCTATTATTGCGACCATAAGGACCAATACTCGATTGCCGCTGCTATAGAAGATGCGCTTACAGCCACCGATAAAGGGGTCCCCAAGTCGAAGTATCGACAAATCCTAAAACACTATAGTTGGGGAGAAACCGCTAAGCGAACTCTTGCTGCGATGTCAAAAACGACCAAAAGAAGTTCGGGCAATCGGCCAAAGATAGCCGTATTTACACCGACGCCATCTGGGTTTTCTGCGATCGGCAAAGTGGTTGCCGAGTCACACGCCGTCCTTGATGACTATTTTGATGTCGACTACTACGCGGAAGACGGATCAGTCGACGCGAACACTCGCCCAAATTACTTAAAGTATGTCGCGCCGTACTATTCCGCAGATGCATTTTCTGTTAAGTCCTACACTCGATATGACGCGGTATTCTACCATATCGGAAACAGCGATTACCATCTACAGAGCATTGCGAATAGCCTTTACCTCCCAGGTTTTGTGATTCTTCACGACACCAATATAACCGACGCGTATCGGGTAATGGTCAGGGAAGAAGTTATTTCTTCAGAACGGAGTGACCTTGAGAAAATGCTTACCTCCGCGGCCGGACTGACGCTCAGCAAATGCCTGACGTCAGTAGTCACGAATCAACTTGGCGTCATGACGCATTCGAAATATGCCTCTGCCGCAGCCAAAGAGATTCTACGAGACCAAGACTCGGTGGTAATGGACGTTAATCTAGCCACACAGGCGCCGCAGACCATTCCCGAACGGTCGTACGCACGTCTACGCCTCGGCATGGCAGGGATTATCGCTGACATAAAAGGAATCGAAGTCATCGAGCGTTTGGCGAAAGATGTGAAGTACCAGAACCATACGATCGCTATATTCGGTTATAATTATGCATCTGCCGATACGATCGAACGTCTGGGGTCGTATGACAATATTGACCTAACGACGGGCCTTACTGACTACGACTTCGTAAACAGCATGAAGCAGCTGGACGTATTCGTGAATTATCGTATGCAGTATCAAGGCGAAACATCACTGTCGACACTTGAAGCGATGCGGCAAGGCGTCGTAGTAGTCGTACGGGATATAGGATGGTATAGCGAACTCCCTGATGACGTGGTTGTGAAGGTTAAGAATCCAGATGATCTCGTCAAAAAATTAAACGAGCTTGTTGCCAACTCGCGATTAATGAAGAAAGTATCGGCGAAAGCCGTCGAATACATCAAGGCGAACCACAGTCACGAACAGTATGCAAAGGGCATGAGAGCGCTCATGGAGCAGGGCGGATCGTATGATTCAGTGCTCAAGCGACGTGCCGAATTGTTACGAAACGGCCAGCTGACATCGGTGAAAGAACTGCTTGCAGAACTGAAGACGGAGGACCACGAATGATCACGTGGATCGATCTGACTGATTTCATGCAATGGAAGGGCAACCTAACCGGCATCCAACGGATACAATACAATATGTCCAAACTCTATATCGAGTCACACGACGACGTGAGGTTCTTTGTGTATCAAGAGCAAGGACGACGCTTCCAGCAAGTCGACTTTAATCCGGATGAAATAGTGAAGTCTGGAATCATTACGGACGAACTATCGGGCGTACAAGCCAGTGATTACGCGAACCGTCTACTGAAGCTGGCGACAAAAATCCGGCGGCGTGCTCTGAAAAGCGGTTATATAACACCGAACACCCCTGACGATGCAGTCACTCCGTTCGGAGGCCATGATACCGTTTTGATCATGGGGGGTATATGGGTCGGTGAATTCATCAATGACTTAGCTCTTGCGAAAGCGAAGCAGGGTTTCAAGCTGGTTCACTTCGCATTCGACATGGTACCAAGTCTATTTCCGGGGTATGTTGTTGACTGGCTACCTGATGCGTTTACCGAATACCAGAAGGTCGTCTTTTCGATATCAGAGGGAGTTATTGCCATATCCGAATCCACGGCGAAGGATGTCCGAGACTTCATCAAGACGCATAAAATAAAAAACGCGCCAGCTATAACCGTAGTCCGTATCGGCGAAGAAGTTGATGAGCTGACAGATGCAAAGCATGAAAAACCGGTCGAAGGCTTAGCGCCAGGGTACCTGCTTTCCGTCAGTACGATTGAAGCTCGCAAGAACCACCTGTCGTTGTTCTATATGCTCAGAGAGGCAAATCGTCGGGGTATCATGCTTCCAAAGATAGTCATAGTTGGTCGTAACGGCTGGCACACCGATGACTTTCGTTATGTCGTGGAACGAGATCCGGTAGCACGTGACGGCATTATAGTAATCAATGATGCGGATGACGAGACGCTCGTATGGTTGTATAAAAACAGCCTATTTACCATCTTTCCTTCTTTCTACGAAGGATGGGGGATGCCGGTCGCAGAGTCACTCGCTTATGGAAAGTTGTGCTTGTCATCAAACGTATCGTCTATGCCTGAGATAGCTGGCGAACTGATTGATTATTTTTCACCGTACGATACCGGAAAAATGCTGGACGTCGTTGTGAAATACCTTGACCCGTCTGTTCTAAGGGCAAAAGAGTCTAAGATTCATGACTCGTTCACGCCTACCAGCTGGCGCGACATGTATGAGGCAGTCGATTCATTCGTTGGCCGCATAGCCGCGCAGTAAGCGATCTGGTTTCGTTTTTACTTGGGATTCGATAGTTTCCACAACAACCAGCCGGGCGAAAACTTTGGTTGCATTCTGATGATTATCGTCTCACTTTTGTCGGAAATGGTAAAACTCTGCCCTGGCTCGACAAGTCGCATATTAGCAAACGCATAGCGATTATTCACAAGCCAATACTTACCGGGATTCATATTTAATCGTATATCGCCCTTGCCAGTACGCTTCAAGGTTATTTTGTTCGGTGACCATTCAGTAACGACGGCGTTTTTTGTCATTACGAATTTACAGCTGCCTTGGTCACTATCGCAGCGAATCGTATCAATTCCAAACGGGGCGGGGTTTCTGGTGTCGATTAATGAATCGCCGGCAATGACCTGGCCGATGTTCGCCCTTGTAGTAGCGGTTAGATTTTCGTCATACGGTATGCCATTTCTCTTTGAATCGTAATGAACCTGCTGGTTTATGACAGACGAATGAGTATACTCGGCAGGTTCAATTGTATACTGCTTAGCAAAGAAGAGCGTACCGAAAGCGAACAGTTCAATGACGCTTACTGCAAGCAGCACGTTGATAGCCTTGCGGTAGCGCTTTAATGAATAGGCTCCTATGAAAAGAATTACCATAAGTGATGCCCAGATCATCCAGCGTGATGCGACACGCATGTCGGAGAACACTGGGAGATGTCGCAACAGATTGTAGGGTGACAGGTCTCCTATAATAAGCCCAAGCCCGAACAGGAAAAAGATGATGCCTAGAATTAATAAGAGCGCTGGAGAGATTCTGCTTGTAATGGGCTTGAATAAGAGCCGTGATCGTATTAAGACTACAAGGCAAATTATCGCCGCAACCCCAGTCGCGAATCCGATATACGCACTCACTTCCATCCATGACCAATTTGGTATTAACGGAGGGTCGAAGTATTGGCGTACTGGTCCGAAAATCGAAAATACTCCATCTGGTATTCCAATCGAGTCTTCTGGGAAGAACGAAAGAGTCCGCGGATATTCGCGTATATATTCGAAACTTGCTATTGCGCGGGGACCGGCAACGATAAGTGTTACGAGTGCCGACAGAAGCAAGGTCTTTATGTCGGCGAGATTGGTCTCGGCTGATATTCGGAGTGATTGACGCTTTCCGACTTTTGCCCCTATTTTTATTAATTCGATCAGTATAAATACGCCAACAACAGCCAGACTCATAACGGTGGTATTATGAGCGGCGGCATTTATCATCAGTCCGAGCGCCAGACCGAACCATGCCCAGCCAAATCTGATGTCGTTTCGTCTCAAAAAAAGCAAGAGTAAGAGAGGGAAGAATTCAATGGTAAAAAACGTATAGTGTCCAGCGGCGCGGTATGCAAAATATCCTCCAAAAGTCCAAATATAGCCCAGGAGCGTAGCGGTGACAATAGGAGTTTTAAAACAGCGGGTAAGCAAGAAGTACATGCCCCAGAAGCCGAGAATTAGATACAGTACCAACGCGATTTTATAGCCGACTATAGATCCGAACAGTAAGCCGCATAAAGTCGGCAAGCTCAAGAGCCCGAACTGTGGGTTGGCAAAGAGGGGTACGCCACCGCTTACCCATGGGTTCCACCAGGGAAATTGGTGGTATTCGAGTATGGTTTGACGAGCGGCCTCTACTGTTTGCATTAGGTAGTCTGCGTCTCCAACTGCCAATCGACTGCCGGTCATGAGGAAAGGCAATGTGTATAAGACTATCGGCAGCGTCAGTAAAACAAGAAGGAGGATGTTATGTTTTATAAACAAGGTGGCTATACGCGGAATGAGTTTGTTTTGCATAGATCAGTTCCCATATAATAGCATCATGAATAAACGGCAGGGAAGTGGCAACTGGCGGGAGTATGCTCGACGACCAAACCGGCAACTGGTGGCTTATGTTATATCTGGTGTCACCGCCCTTGCAATAGATAATGGTGTCTTTTTATTCTTTCTCTACATACTGAATGCGCCTCTTGCAGTCGCCGTGCCTGCTGGTTTGACGAGCGGCCTTGTTGCAAGCTTTGCCTTAAATAGGCAATGGACATTCAAGCGTGACGCAAATCATTTTCATTCTGGCAAGAAACAATTTGCGCTATATATTGGATTGTTCGTCTTTAATAATCTGTTCACATACTTATTCATAAAATTCTTGTTTATATTAGGGGTAGTTCCGGCCGCATCGAAGATAATAGCGACTGTATGCATCACGCTTTGGAATTATATTGCGTACAAAAACGTTATTTTTCGCTAGAGTGCGTATCGTGCTCAACGATGTAAAGCGGCCTGTCTTTTGCCTCTTCGTAAATTCTTGAAATATACATGGCGATTAACCCCTGACAAATCAGGATGATGCCTACCAGGAAGACGATGAAAATGCCGAGCATCGCAGAGCCGGTTATCTTTAGTTGCATTGGATCGCCCATGGCGAATTGTTCAATAATGACGAATACTCCGACGATCAGAGAGAGAGGGATGATAATTAAGCCGAGGTAGCCTGATGCATACAGTGGAAAGGTCGTAAGTGATACGAAACTGTTGAACGCAAGCTTAAATAGTTTCGAGTTGGTGTAAGACGCTTCACCGTGCTCTCGGGCGTTGGCGGTGAACTCGACGTAGCTTTTTTTGTAACCAAGCCAATCGATAAGTGCGCGGGTTATCCGGCCTCGTTCCTTGAGTTTTGCGAACTCAACCCTAACCGAAGCGTCAATAAGTCTGAAATCTGTCGATCCCGGAACAAGAGTTTCATGCGCCATCGCGTTGAACATGGCATAAAAAAGCTTTGATCCATAGCGCTTGATAAAACCTTCATTATGATTTGCACTTCGAACACCAATAACAACCTTATTACCGCTCTCCCACTCTTTCAAAAAATCATTAATAAGCCCAACCGGATGTTGTCCATCTGCGTCAATAATAATAACCGCACTACCACGTGAACGAGTGATACCGGCAGTCGTGGCTGCTTCTTTTCCAAAGTTTCGCGAGAAAGATATGACCCGGATGGAGTCATCCGACTTCTTTAGGGACTCAAGTATATCAAGCGTATCGTCACTGCTTCCATCGTTAACGAATACGAGTTCATAGGAATATTTACTTGGGAGGGCCGCAGTGAGGCCATGATAAAAATGAGCAATTCCAGCCGATTCGTTATACGCCGGTATGACGATAGAGATTTTCTGCTTGACCATACTGCACAGTATATCAAACGCTTGCTACTGAACTGTCAGGTTGAGACCCATGGCTCCACTGCTAAATACCGTGCGGCCGTCGATTACAGGTGCAAAGGCTTCGCTATATGATCCGGTTTGCGATGGAGCTCTTAAGGGGAACTCGAACGTACCGGTCTGTCCAGGTGCGACAGAAGTTTCATTCAGAGCAGCCGGTCTAGTGCAGTTAATCAGCCAGTTGTTGCTGCAGAAGATACTCTGTCGTCCCCACGGCCCATAAGTAGCCAGCCGAGTGTCTGTGACGGCGAAAGCGCCAGATTTTGTCCAAGTGACGTTT
>DJJF01000037.1:11198-11629 GCA_002434005.1 Candidatus Saccharibacteria bacterium UBA6575
TGACGTTTCCTGTATTTTTCAGAGCAATCACAGCGTATGCGGGTTGGTTGGCTGTAAGAGTCGCGTTCCAGCCGAGTGCTGTGCTTTTTGTCGCGTCGGTGTAGATTTGTTGCCATACGGGCTGTGCGGAGAACACTGCCGGTGTGACATTGATGTTGAACACTATGCCACCATTGCTGAATACCGTACGTCCGTCAACGATAGGCGCGAATGATTCCATATACTTACCCGGTTGATTAGGCGCCTGTATGGGGAACTCAAACGTTCCATATTGACCCGGGGCTACTGAAGTCTCTTTTAGTCCAGACGGGCGTGTACAATTTATAATCCAGTTGTCATTGCAAAAGCCACTCGTGCGTCCCCACGGCCCGTAAGTAGCCAGTCGAGTGTCTGTGTTGCCGAACGATCCTGATTTTGTCCAAGTGACGTTT
>DJJF01000037.1:11864-12270 GCA_002434005.1 Candidatus Saccharibacteria bacterium UBA6575
AGCAGAGCTTTTTGTGCTGTCAGTGTAGATTTGTTGCCAAACCGGTTGAGCCTTAAATTCAGCAGGGTAGACGTTCAGGTTGAATGTCATACTACCTCGACTGAATACGGTCCTACCGTCAACGATTGGCGAGAACGCTTCTTTGTAGGCACCAGTCTGTTTTGGAGCCTGGATTGGGAATTCAAAGGTTCCGTATCCGCCGGTTGCAACCGAGGCTTCCTTGAGCACTGCTGGCCTTGTGCAGTTTATCGTCCAGTTACCATCACAAAACGCACTTGTACGTCCCCAGGCGCCATAGGTAGCGAGTCTTGTATCACTAACCCCAAACGCCCCGGACTTTGTCCATGTCTGGTTGCCGATATTCTTCATTACTACTACGGCATACGCGGACTGTCCGGCGATAAGG
>DJJF01000045.1:0-9393 GCA_002434005.1 Candidatus Saccharibacteria bacterium UBA6575
GTCTTTGAGTGGCTCCGGCGTGGACGAAGCGCCCGGTGTGACTGCGAGTTCATCAGCAGTTGCGGCGACTTCCATGAGCCTGATAGCTTCGGTGTGATCGGTGCGTGGAAGTTCTAATGTGAAGGTGCTTCCTTTTTTGTATTCGCTTTCAAGTTTGATCTGGCCACCCATAAGCTCCGCAAGGCGACGACTTAGATAAAGTCCCAGTCCTGTGCCGCCAATCTCGCGGGTGTCGGTGTTATCAACGCGGTAAAATTTCTGGAACAAATGCGGGATATCTTCTGTCGGTATGCCAATACCGCTGTCTTGCACACTTACTTCAACGTGAGTTTCGTCGCCTTTGACATCAATAATGACGTCGCCTTGCGGAGTATACTTAATGGCATTTTCTACGAGGTTAGATACGACTTCACGCAAATGGTCGTTATCAACATGCGCATAATACACCGGTGCGACCATTCGCTCGGTTGTTTCGCTCTCGAGCTGCGGCTTATATATGAACCGGAGTCCTTTTTCAGTCGCTTTTGTCTTGAGCCCGTCTACTACCGTACCGACGAAATCGGTCATATCAACGACACCAGGCTTATTCGTCATTCTGCCGTCTTCTGCCTTTGATACGTCCAACAAATCTTGGAACAAACGACCAAGGTGTTGAGCGGCAGCTTGAGCCTTCGTGATGTAATCGCGTGCCTTGTCATCAATGGTAGCGGTAGCAGGATTGAGAGCTAGGCCCAAATAGCCTTCGATACTCGCAACCGGTGTGCGCATCTCGTGGCTAGCGGTGCTAATGAACTCGGCTTGCTCACGCTCTTCTGCCCTTTCCTTGGTCATATCACGGAACACCATGATTGCACCGGTGCTTGGTGAACCTATCGGCGATACGATTAACGACAGTAATACTTTCTTACCCGCCTCGGTCAAAATAGAAAAATCTTCAGAGTGAACTTCTTGGTTCGTTGCGAGCACCTGCGCCACAGGATCTTCTTCTGGTGTAATCGGTTTGTCGGCGGTGTTATTGAGCTTCACGACTGATTTATAACTTAGGCCAACGGCGTCTTCTTTGCCCCACCCAATAATCCGCTGTGCTGCGGGGTTAATAAGCTGGATAACACCTTTGGTGTCGATCGATACAACGCCGTCGTTGATGGCGCTGATCACTGTATCGGATTTGTTGGCTTCGTGGCTAAGCTCGCTGGCGAGTTCTTTGTATGCTTTGTCGTTGGTGACCTCTTTTGTTGATTTAGAGTACCAAATAATAAAGCTTGCAATCAGTGGTGCGACTGATGCGGCGGATATGACCGTGATTGATTCGAGCGATAACGGATCAAGGAAGTAGCTGTACGCATCGTATCCTCCAACAAGCAGTAGGATGAATACATACCCACGCCAGCCGAATAGGCCCGCGAATACACTCACCGCGATCCATAGACCTATTAATGGTGAATCAGATTTACCGGTCGTTACAACCGTACTTGCTATGGTAACTGCCAGCAGCATGTACGCGATGAACGTTCCAATTGAAGCCTTACGCTTTGGCGGCATGAAATATAAAATAAAGCCGACCACGAGCGTGACCGCTGCAATACATGCACTCACAATATCTACGGGGAATAGTCGTACAATACGCGATTCGGGCAATGCGAATGCAGCCACATACAACCCAAGTACAACAAGCGCCACAAACATAGTCGCCTCGGTTATGCGACGGTGCCAGAATGGTGTCAGCGTTGCCGGCTGCAAAGTTTGTTCGCCCCCTATTTCTCTTCTTCGCTCATTATGTCAAAAAGACTGCCAAAATGCTATTGTTTTGGTCTTCGCGGGAGTATAGTGGAGACAACACTTATATGTGAAAAAGAGACACAATGGGAATTACACACGCTGCATACGAACTTGTAGACGCTGCATATAACACCACCTTCCCTTCCGTGGAAGAGTTATGGGAGCGCGGTGGCGCAGATGTGGTCGACGGAATACCTGATTTTAATGTTGAAGTTGTTGGCGATCCAAAAATCCTAGACGAGACTGAGCTGTACCGCTGGGAAGGCTTAAAAAGAAGAAAAATAGGGGCGGTCACATTACTTCGCTACGATACATCGGACGGGATTGATCGATTAGTAAGTATGCGCCGACTTTATGACCAGTATCGGAGTGAAGCTGATTTCATAACCACAACCAGCACAGCTTGGACAACAACCGTGAATGGGTATGCAGGTCGGCGTGACCGCCGGATTGCACTCGAGGCTGGTATACAAACCGTGTCCATTGGTGCCGAGGGTAGTACAAATCAACAGCACTTAACTCGGAGCATGCGTGAAGGAATTTCGTTGGCAAGATCTGCTCAATCCGAGCAAGCAATCCTCGCTCGCCTTAGTAAAGACTTTGATTTATCAACTCAGCACTACGGCCTTGGTGACTCGCGCGGTGGCATGTTAAAACCAGGCCATTCAATATATGCACCGATGTATGGTAACACTATGCTCTTCACAGATATTAAGGCACCCTGCGTACCCGATAAGCTCAACGTTAAAGATCTTCCAAAGGTTGCGTTGTGGCTTGCAACCGAAGCACTTGGCACATTGAGTGTTACGGCATCGCTGGCTAGGGATTCTGACCTTGGAGTGCTTCTCAATACATTTGACGCAAATCCACAAGCGATGAAAGTAGCGTTGCTTGGCATAATGCCAGCACTTATGAGCGGCGAGGCTGGTAGGCTAGCCGAAGCTGCTCCTGACGACATGAATGGACATACTGTGTTGTACGGTCACGATATACTTTCCCCTGCTGATAGGTGGCTTGAAATTTATAGTCACAAGCCAGATATGTTTATGAAGGATGTGCCAGAAGGTCGACATGCGCATTTGGTTACGAAAATTGGTCTACAAATTGCGCGCATTATGCGAGCCGAAGAATTGCTAGCCACTAATCAAGCGTTCGATGATGGATATGTTATCCGTGGCATTCGCTCTCGAACAAAAAAACAAGCTGACTTGCAGCTTGTGGTGAATCAATAATAGTTTTTAGGGTGGGGTCGATGTTCTCGACCCCACCCTTTCTCGGATGCTCGTTCAGGTGGTGATGCGCAGGCTGGTGTTCGTTGCGAGCGAACGAGTGCTCAGCGCCGCCGTGACCTTGTCCATCACGGCGTGGATGGCGTCACGCAACGTGTCCTTGATCTGAGCGATGGCGGGGTGACTGTTGTAGCCGTCCACCATGCTGCACAGGTACTTCACTCGCTCCCTCGCCTTGGTGATGTCCAGCTCCACGACGCCGTCGCGGATGATCAGCATGCGCTGATCAAACATGTCGTCGATCACTTGGCGGACATGCACCGGCGCCATCTCGCTGTGAGCCCGGCTCACCAGGCGCCCCATGGTCGATGTGAGGCCGGTGTCCTCGATGGCTTCACCATCGGCCGCCATGCTGTCGAGCACGGCGTTCATGATCTTGATTTCGGGTTCGATCAAATGCAAAGTTCTGTCCTCCGAGTATCCGAGTAAAAGTGCTGCACTGGTATGAAACCAAATGACCATCCGGGTGGACGGTCAGTGCTGCATATGTTTTACCGTATTTAGCAGCAGATTGCAAGCATAAGTGCTACCAGCCTGCGTTTCGCGCGAGCTGCGTTGCGTAACTCCAGAAACCAACACCTGGATTCGGATCACCGTTACACTGGCCGTCTGATTCCCATGGAATTTTAATCCACAGCAGGCCGTCATTAACCGCACTACCGGTATTTGTAGTCGGTGTTTGGCCAAGTGAAGCCCAGCGCGGGTTGCACTGCATGCCCGTTGGTGAATTGTTGCCACCGTTACGCGAGGTATCAATGACATAGTGTTTATTGCCAATCAATTTCGACAGCTGATCGCCGTAACCACGGTTTGCGGCGGTCGTAGAGAAATATGACACATTCAGGCTAAATCCATCGGCGGCTGCGACGTTCGCCGCTGTGAGACGTGTTTTCATAGTGGCGGCACTTTGCCAAACCGGCGTACCGGCGTCTATGTACACCGAAGTCTGTGGATTTGCCTTTAGAATACTAACTGCCTTTGCGAGCGACTGTGTTCGCTCGGCTTGTACGCTGGCAGGTAAACAATCTAAGGCGCCTAGGGCGTCGGGTTCTAAGATAACAACAGCCGTGCGATTAGCTATACCATTCGCGAGTTGTTGCACCCAATTGCTGTAGACTGACAAGCCGCCTGCTCCACCAACAGAATAGCCCCCGCAATCTCGGTTTGGAATGTTGTATGCCACCAAAATCGGAACCGCTCCAGCGTTGGCGGCTGCTGAAACGTACGCATTTGCATCTGCCGTAACATTTCCGTTCCAATCACCGAACCACTGAGCAACTGGCATCTGCCCCATTCGTGCAATAAAGTTTGCCCCATCGGCCGAGGGGTTTGCTTTTGCGTATGCGGTAGCCGTATTGGAAGGATCAGCAAATAATGGCTTGTTTACCCAAGCTGGTTTTGAAGGTATGGTGCTCGATCCAATCGGGCTACCCGAAGTGCCCGAATTCGCTACCTTTGGGTGGGTAGATGCGGACGCTGGCTGAGATACACCGTGCTTGCCTTTTGCTGATTTACGCATATCATTTCTCGTAATCTTAGTTGGTTTCTGAGATGGTGCGGCGCTTACAAATGTGAACGCCGTCGTAAAGACCGTCAAAGCCAGCACAATAATTACTGGCAGTGAGTATTTTGATATACGACGAAGCGCCGCTTGGCGTCGCACCTTGGTGATATCTACCCGTTCACCGAACTTCAAACTCTACTCCCCTGCATTCCACTTATTCTAACAGTAAACTTTACCCTAACGCAATAAAAAGGCATAAGTAGTTGACATTAAACAAGTTTTGTAGTATAATTAACATATGAATCGTCGCATTGATTCAAAAGTTATCGCGGGGCTATTTGGGCACATTTTACCCTTTTCACGAAGGAATAAGCGCCTGCGGTCACGCACAGCAAACCGGCTACACATGGGCATATTAGTTGCCAGTTTTTTAGCTGCGTCGTATGCAACGTGGCTTCTGATACATGCGACACCCACTACTCCGCTGCAAACAGGCGAATCAAACCAAACGGTCAAAACGGTTGTCGATGACAGCACTCCGTCTCAGAGTGATGCAAGGTTTACTAGCCAGCCAACGTGGTTCCAGGATTTTAGTGGTTCGACTAAGACGCTCAGTTCAGAGTATTGGAATGTACTCATTGGGCCAGCAGAAAATAGTAATAAGGAGCAACAATACTACACCGATGACGCAGCGAATTTGCGTATTGAAGACGGTGCACTACGGATTATTGCAACAAAAAAGGATTACCCAGGTGGATATAAATATGGCTCTGCTCGGCTAGAAACTCAAGGCAAAAAATCATTTAAGTACGGTCGGATCGATATTACGGCTAAATTGCCGGCTGGAAGCGGCACATGGCCCGCTGTATGGATGCTTCCAGATAACGATACGTATGCAAAGAAAAGCCCCGAAAGCGACACTATGCGCTACAAAAACGGCGGTGAGATCGATATTGTTGAGGCTGTCGGTTTTCAGCCGGATACTGTATACGGTGTCGCACACACGGTTAGCGATCTTGTAAAGCGAGGTGACGGCACCGGCTCACATAAATCTGTGAACGTAAAAAGCACCGAATACAATACATATACGCTGCTCTGGACACCTACGAGCTTGGCATATGCCGTGAATGGATCGGTGTTCTTCACCTATACTCGTCAGGACAACGCCGATTACACTACCTGGCCATTCGATCAGCCGTTCTACCTGATTGCCAACCTTGCGATTGGTGGTACCTGGGGCGGTATGGACACGAAGCGCTTCCCTGGTAATGGCGTTGATGATAGCGCTCTACCTGCCTCACTCGATATACGGTCAATCCATTACTATCCATACGTACAAGGTTAAATAACCCATTAAAATAACGGCTCACATATGGCCGTTATTTTATGAATGATATCAATAGTATTAGCGACGTGGGTCGAACTTTTGATTCCTAAGTGAATGCTCGCCGTGCATCAGTCGACCTTGGCTGTACACCATAAGTGCGATACCAAACAAGGTGTATGGCAGCAGGATGACCCAGCTGATTCCAAGAAATGTATGAAGTGATACATCAATTGTTGCAACTGGTGCAATGCTGCCTAGGACGGTTGAATTTGAAGGTAAATACATATTGTCTCCTTTCCGTTATTACATTTATTACCACGCCCGATCAGGTCGGCGATAACTAATCCAGATTGCATACAGGTAAATAAGCTCGCGTAGCATTGCGTATAGCTCGTTAGCTACGAGGGTAAGGGTCATGAAGCCCTGCCAACGGTCGCGCTGATCGGTGTATTTGATCCAGCGATAGAACTGCGTTAGCGAGGCCGCGAGCGGAATAAGTAGGAACCACGATACCCACTCTACTTGGTTGCCCATAGCGATGATGGCTACATAGGCGGCAACCAGTAAGATTCGCATAAGGAAGTCAATAGCTAGTAGTGTAATCGTGAACAATTCGTATCGTGAGTGGCGTTTTACGCCGCGACGACGAAGTTCGTCAACCGTGCCGCTGTACCAGCGCTGACGCTGATCGATAAGGCCTCCCTTGCCGAATAGTTTCAACGGCACATCAGACCACGAAATCATGCTGAGTGACGATTTTGCGTCCCAGCCTAAGTCTTTGAGCTCGAGTGTTAGGCGGTAATCCTCCACCAAGCTATCTGTTGCCCATACTATGCCCTCGTGCAGGTTGTAGACTTCGCGGAGTGCTTTTGCTCGGAACATAACGGATACACCAGGAAGCACCCGGGCGCTTTCGATGTTTTCGATACGCCACGCGTTAGCGAGTCCGAACTCGATGTTCTGTAGGCGCCACAGCAACTTTTGCCAGCGGGTCATAGCGGTTTTGATAGGAAGAGTCCGGTATGCAGAGCAAATTCCGGCTGTATTTGGTTCGCGCTGGAATTGCTTCACGGCTTCTTCGACCATGTGAGAATCAATAATCGTATCGGCATCCATACCGAATATGAACTGGGCGTGGCTGCTTCGTGTGGCTATGTAGCCCTGATTAAGTGCGCCAGCCTTCTTATACTTGTTATCTACGGTTTCCATGAAACGAAGCTTTTTAGCGCCGTATACACGCTGTAATCGCTTGACGATCTTAGCCGTGTCGTCGGTACAGTTATCGGCGATAACGAGTACGAAATAGAAAGGATGTGTCTGATTCATGAGCGACGTAATGGTATCTTCAATAATGTCCTGCTCATTGTGGGCTGGCACTAAGGCGATAACACGGGATTTCCGAGCCATTAATCTTCTCCTCACCACTTTGATTAATAGAAAAATGGGGTCGCTTTTATAAGAAGCTACCCCATTCGTTCAAAGTTGTTCATGCTCATTATACACTAAAAGTGTAAAAAAGTAAATACTATTTAATAATATTATTTTAGAGCTGGAGTGCGAGTGCGCCGAGGGCTTGGGTTATCGTCATAACTCGAACGCCAGATGCCTTAATGAGGCTAAGTTCGCTATCAAGGTTGGCAGCAGTGACCGCTCCTTCATCGCCGGCAGTTGAGCCAACTGCGTGATACACCAGTACCAGCCACGTCTTATTTGTCTTAGCGGTCTGAACCCATTCAGCGACTTGCTGAGGTGTCGTATCCCATTCGATGTTTTGTACACGAATGTTGTAAGGGTCAAAATTCTGTTTATCGTTGTAGCCAACATCGGTAGAGCGGTGCGAGCTGTAGTTCTGCTTAATCTGGGCTAGGGTCGCAGCGTTATAGACGCCGTACGGGCTCGCGAAGCTGGTTGCGACGTCGTTTCCAAGTAATTTCCTAAGTGATGATTTCGAATTTTGCAGTTCATTGGTTAACTTGGTGCTACTGAGCTTTGTTAGATCGGTGTGACTCACCGTATGAGAACCGATCTCATTACCGGCTGCTTTCATCGCTTTGGCCATAGCAGTTGTCATATAACCAGATGTATTCAGCTTGCCACTCACCAGGTATTGCGTAGACGTGAGGCCGTACTTTTTAAGTAGCGGCAGTGCTTCGTTGTAAATAGATGCCCAACCGTCATCAAATGTAATACTTACGATACCCTCGTTGAAGCCGGCTATTGTTGCGGGAGTGATACTAAAATCATCGGTTTGAACCCAGCCATTACTTGCCAATAAGAAGTATATCGTCATAGCGGTGGCATTCGACGGTACAGTAAATCCCGTCTGATACTTCTGCCAAACCGTGTTCGCGTTCGCTGCAGGTAGTGGACTTGCCAATGTTTGATAGTGATCAGTACCGTCACTCGTGGTATATGCCGCTACGACACGTGGCTGCGAATTAGTTTTGTACCAGGCCGAAAAGTCGTATTGTCCACCAGGTGTCAAACTGGTGATTGGCGTAAAGCTCCACTTCGCGTCACCACTTACATACTTACTTACTGTAAGCTTGGAACTGCTTGTGCCAGTATGACCATCGTTCTTCACATGAGTAAATGTAGTTGTATTACTTCCCCATTTTTCAGATTGCCAGCCCGCAGGTGTAGATCCGTTGGCTGTTTCGAACGACGGATTTGCGATTGGATTACCTGTTGGTGGTTGTGGGTCCGTGGGAGTCGTCGTTGTTTTTGTCATTAGTGAGACATCATCGATAGATAGTGTGCCTACCTTATCGATCAGGTGGTAAACGGTTGCCTTTTGTATGCCTGCTGGAACGGTGAACTCGCCATTGTAGGCAGTCCATGTGCTTGCGATCGGCGCTTGAGCAAGTTCCATATAGCTTTCGGCTCCAGTAGAAGAGAGCAGCACAACGACGATTCGTGAAGCAACGGTTGATTTGTAATAGTCCTGATAGCTGTAAGTGGCGCCAGGCGTCACGTTGACTGGGCTAGCGATCCACTTCGCGTCACCGCTCGCGATGCTTGATAGATTGACGCTGACGCTACGAGTACCAGTATGCGCTACTCCATTCGCGTACGAGAAGGTAGGCGTATTGGTTCCCCAGCCACCATGTGCCCATCCGAGTGGATCAGCGCCATTAGCCGTTTCGAACGAAGAGTTCGCTACAAGATTACCGGAAGGATCTGGAGTCGGCGTAGTTGGAGTTGTAGGTGTTGTCGGAGTCGTAGGGTTCGTGACAGGAGGTTCGCTAGGGTTTGATTGTCCTGCTGCACTTAAGTTGAAATCGTCTGTCTGCAGCGTGCCATTTGAGTAGATGATATGGAATATTGAAACACTCACTGCTCCAGCCGGTGCTGTGAAGGTTACACTGTTCTGTTGCCATTCACTACTTGGAGCAACTGATTTTAAGTAAACGTAGCTCACTTGACCATCTGCATTCATAAACGCGGCATCGAGCTCACTATATGCGTCTGCCTTGCTGTAATCACTGTATGCG
>DJJF01000045.1:9491-18143 GCA_002434005.1 Candidatus Saccharibacteria bacterium UBA6575
TGTAATCACTGTATGCGTATGTTTGACCGCTCGTCACAGGTATTTGATCAGACATCCATTTTGCATCACCGCTCTGATAGTTTGATACCGATACTGCCAGGCTACGTGAACCAGTGTTTCCGTTTTGAGCGTAAGTAAATGTCGGAGTGTTTGATCCCCAACTGTTCGTTGACCAATTTGTAGGCTTGCCAGCGGATTCGGTTTCGACCGAAGGATTTGCGAGCAAATTAACACTTTCGGCAGCCACAACGGCGGGCATGACAAGCAATGACACGAGAAGCAGGCTACAAATGATGTGAAAAATCTTTTTCATCGCAGTATTTACCTAAATTTTCATTAGCATATACCCATAATGACGATATGTCAACTATATTATAGTCTCCAGATCATTGATAATACGTCATTAACAGATACGCGACAAAATCTATTTGCAATATATAAACATATGCGGTATACAATTGGTAAGATAATAAAACAAACATTATGAAAATACCTGCTTTAGCTTCTTTATTTACACTTCAGCACCTAGCTGTGGTTGTGGGTGCGGTAGTTATTGTGGGTGGTGCCGGGGGCATTGTTCTTACTAATAAAGAGAAATTTGGACTCGCGAAAGCGGATCCAGACCTGACAACTTCGATCTCAAGCGACCTAGAAGATACAACTACGTCACCTTCTACGGCGTCGAATAGTACAGAGAAAAAGCAAGATGCCGCTAAGACCGATGCGGCAGCGAAACCCTCTACGGCAACCAAAGCGCCCGAGGCCGCCAAGAAAGCTCCAGCTAAGAATGGCGGTACTGGCTCAACTCCTGCTCCAGGTCCTACCCCAGCACCTACGCCTGCCCCTTCTGGTAGTTGTCCAAACGCAGCACATACTCCTGGTGGTCCAGATGGTGCCGGAGGCTGCTGGCCATATGCTGGTAACACGGGTGTTCCAGCTGGTACGGCATTATCTAATTACAGTGGTCCTTGTTCAATCTCTTCAAATACGGTCATTCAAAATAAGACTGTTAACTGTGCGCTACAGATGTACAGTAATGCTTCGCTCACTATCAAGAATAGTGTTGTGAATGGCTTTATTGAAAACACCTATTCGAATGGCACAGGTAAACTCATAATTGAAGACAGCAACGTTAATGCCGGCGCTTGGTCAGACGGTGCTATTTGGGGATCGTATATCACAGCTAACCGAGTAAATGTAACCGGTGGACAGCACAATGTGCACTGCGAAGATGCGTGTAATATTAGCAACTCTTGGCTGCACGATCAGTACAACCCGAACGGCGGCAGCTACCATAACAATGCATTCCTGAGTAATGGTGGTACTAACATGACAGTCACTCACAATACCCTACACTGTACGGCTATTCTAAATGCAACCGACGGCGGTTGTACCGGCGACTTGGTACTACTTGGTGACTTCGCTCCAATCACGTATGTATCTGTACAGTCGAACCTATTTATGGCAAACAACTCATCTATCTCCTACTGTACCTATGGTGGTTGGACACCTGGCAAGCCATATCCAAACGCCCATCATGTGGTGTATCAGAATAATGTCTTCCAACGCGGGGCAAATGGTAAGTGTGGTGTATATGGTGCGGTCACATCCTTCCAGGTTGGTGCTGCTGGTAACGTTTGGCAAAACAATAAGTGGTCAGACGGTACTATTCTAAATCCATAGCTGTTTATTACTTCTCACAGCCTGAAAATAGTAATTACGAATCTGATTGCAGCCAGTTGTAGGCGATTTTAAGTTGTTCGCGACCACGCCTAGATCCAACAGTGGCATGCCCACCGCTAACACGCATGATCGCTACGTTACTATCAGAAAGATTGCGAGAAAGCTCACTTGGTTTGAATAAAGGATCGGATGTTCCTATGAACACAGCCACATCCTTAGAATCAGCGAGTTCCTTTACTTCGTCGACAAGATCGAATGAGAGTGCGGCATCGAGATCATTCAAAAGATCACCTCGCAGCAGTGAACCAAGCATAAACGAGCTAACTTCAGTGGATGACCTAAAATTACCATAGTCAAAGGGATTAGACTTAGCGGATGCGAGGGCTAGCCTGCATAGTATTCGTGCGCGGCGCGCTTTGATACCAATGCCGAGCTGTTCGCTATTTAGCCCAAACGGCATAACAAGGGCTAGCTTGTTAAAAAGATCTTTATTTTCGCTTACGGCTCGAATGCCAGGTGCTCCACCCTGAGAGCGAGCGATCATATCCATAGAAGTAAATGAGTTTCCCCCGATTCTACTCGCATTGATTTTCTTTAGACCCTCAATTGCTACGAGTTCGGGCACCTCTGCGGCGATACGTTCGATATTCACTGGAGTAAGTTCGAGCTCTCCCCTAAACGGTAAGATGGGGCTAATAACATTTGCCCCAAGGATTGCTGGCGCTACGGCAGCCGAGTAACTACCCTCGCCTATCCCGTTAAGATTGAGCACTGGAGGCGTATTTGAATCAGGATTAATTGAGTCGTATGTGGTAACTGCATACGAGCGGGCTGCTCCGTTAATGGTCGTATTCCACGTAAGTTTGGATTCAGCGACTCTTTCCTTAGTTTTGAGCAGCTTCATAACTTTGGGTTATACAGAGTCGTCTAATTGACTAATATTCTTAGTCCAGTATTCGTGTGCCGCTTGTTTTGTTACCCCCCCTAGTTCTAGTCCGATGGCAGCCCAGGTAATTTTATGTTCACGAGCTAACTTAACGAGGAGCGCCCGCCTAATATCTGCGCTCTTGCTATTTGCGTCGGAGTCGGCCAACGCCTCTTTTAACACTTCGAGTGGAGCGCCATTTGCGAGCGCCCGCCTAATATCTTCAATGATTGCTTCGTCATAAGGTTGAAGTTTACCTGGATCTTTTTCGCGTGAACTCATAAATGCAATAATGCCAGTATGACTCGCGCGTCGCAAGCATAAGCAGTGATCATAAAACTACGTTGTTACGACATTATTTTGTAGGTATATCCAAGAATGGTATAACTACGCTCATAGGCTACGGCCTCGCCATACCGATTTCGGTGATGATTCAACTACGGAAGGTGTACAAATGATCGAGTGGATCGGATTCGTCGCTCTGAACTTTGCTGCTGCGTTCATCATGTATTTGCTCGGAGTGATCGCACATGGTCACCGCGGACAGAAGAACACGCTGGTGGTAATCATGATGTTCATCACCGGATACTGCGTCGCTTTAGTCCTGGCGATGCTCGATATCTGGGATGTTGTCGGCAATTTTGGGTTCTTCATCGCAGTACCCATAATCCTAGGCCTCGGAATGGGTTGGCGCAAGTACCCACGTTTGCATGACAAGCGATTTGGCGCGCATATGCCGTGACCTCTCTATTACCTTCTTAGCATCGATGACTAGGAAGGTAAAACGCCGCAGCATGGATTGAGACTTTCGCTCTCTCCTCTGGCTGCGGCTATTTTATTTACTGGCACGTTAGTCGTTAGAGTTGTCGTTTGATGCGAGTACCGATGCATGCCATTCCTTCAGAAAGTCCTGCGTACCCATTTCGTGTACCTTGCCCCATATTTCGCTTAATCGCCGCTCAACTTCTTCGCGCTTAAGACCTGATTCTTCAGTGATGATGTCGGCTAGCACCTTGCCCTTTGCAGCTACCCAGGCATTTCCATGACAATCCGTCCTACTCTGAATGATGAGATCGTATACGAACCAGCCGTAGTTTAACTCAAAGTCATTCATGGGTGGATTAGGAATTTCAGGATTCGTCATCTTCGTCCTCATCCTCATCTTCGGTTCGCTCTACTCGCCAGCCATAGTTCCGATAATCTTGGCCGACTTTTTGAGCGTGGGTTAATATACGTACAAGTGCGGTACGGCTTAAGTCGTGTGCAGATACAGATAATATGTAACCAGCATCGTCACCGTCAATGGATTTGATAAAGTCCGTCAGCACGCTATCTAATACCTCGTCCCACAGTGCATTATGTGGCGAAAGTTCATCAGCACTGACTCCGTATCCGTGTGCCATTGCTATGTACTGCATCTCATCCATAACGTCACTAGGTACAAGCAGACGACCTTTGTCCGCGCTTTCAGCGGCATAGCTGTCTCTTAGAGTATTTGGATATTTATCATTACGCTCCTTAGCATCATGAACGGCTATGAGTGAATCGACACTACGAGCGAATTTTTGAGCGTAAAACAGTGTTCCATTTCCCATGTAACGCGGAATCGGCAGTACATCTTGTGATTCGTTTTTCATCGTCATTGCAAATACTGTAACGGTAAATCGGTATGATTGTAAGCATGAGCAGTACTTTAATCGTGAAGCTGCTACAGCAACGCGCCAAGACACGGATTTCCTCAAGCGACTTGGCGAAATTTCGTTTGAATAGTCAGCTAAATAAACGGTGAAGACTAACTATTACCTGTCTGATTCGTGCACCAAACCGTTTCGAATACCGATAGCGGAGGTAACTCCACCAATTATCAGGAGTGCTGCGCAAACAGTGATGCCGATTCGAAATCCGTTTAAATCGACACTCGTGCCGATAAGCAGCCCAATCACCGCTACGGCAAGTAGCCCGGCGATACGAGCTACGGCATTATTTACTGCTGAGCCTATGCCAGCTTGTTTGGATTGGATCGAACCTAATATGGCGGATGTCAGTGGTGCAACTGTGACTGTGAGTCCGAGTCCAAATAGTAAGATTCCTGGCAAAAGCTCAGTCCAGTAATTTGCTGGCATGTTGACACCACTCATGTACAGCGTGCCCAGCCCAGCGATCACGGGGCCGGCTGCCATAAACCAGCGGGGGCCGTACTTGCCAGATAGCGCACCAAATCTGGATGACAAGAAGAACATGATTATTGTAACTGGTAGTGACGCTAAGCCAGCTAATGTTGCTGTGAATCCAGCTACTTGCTGTAAGAATATAACGAGTAAGAATCCTTGTAGTGCCAAGGCTGCATATATAAAGAATGTCGCAACGTTTCCAACACTGAAGTTCTGGGATTTAAACAGGCCAAGCGGCAGCATAGGTTGTTCGGCGTGCCGTTCGTGCAGTATGAATATAATTAACGCGACAATACCGCCTAGTCCCGTGCCCCACACTGCCGGGTGCGCAAAGCCAAAGTTGCCTTGTTCGATCAGCGCATACACGATACCGCCTAGTCCAAGCGCACCAAGTACAATTCCAGTAATGTCTACCTTCTTTCGCTCAGCGTGTTCGTCCTCTACGTTTAATCGGCTCACAAAAATCAGTGCAGCAACGATTGGCAGTACGTTAATGGCGAATACTAATCGCCAAGAAAATAGGTCAACGAGCAACCCTCCGACTAATGGTCCAATAATGAATGCCATGCCAGTCCATGCAGTCCACTGCCCGATTGCTTTTGCCTGAGCTGTACCAGTGTGCGTGCTTATGATGAGCGCGAGCGAACTTGGTACAAGTAGTGCACCGGCAATTCCTTGTAAACCACGTGCGATTACCAGGAATTCGGCAGTTGGTGCGACCGCGCATAGCAGTGATGTAACTAAGAACCCTAGCAGCCCTACGGTAAGAATCTTCTTGCGGCCAAAGATATCACTCAGCGATCCGGCGGCTAATATCAACGAGCCTAAAGTGATTAGGTAGGCATTATTCACCCACTGCTGCGTAAGCAGTCCACCCCCAAGTTGCTCGCTGATTTGCGGCAACGCCACGCCAACGACCGAACCGTCCAGAAATGCGACGAAGCTGGCGAGTATGGCGATGAAGAGAACAAGATGGTTTTTAGTCATGCTCACCTCTTCTCAATTATCTCTGCCGGTATAGATGTTGATAGGCTTATCTCGTATGTATATTCGTCATCTCGAATTTCGCGGTCAATGGCGTCTTGCATGTCTTTGCGAATTCCAGAGCCATCTTTGCTGTTGATAAATCGTCCTGATGTTAAGGACACGGAGAGTACGTTTTTCTTTGAACCCCTCTCTTGGTAGTAAGCGTTACTTAATGCATCCTGACCACCGGTAGTCATTTCAAGGATTGCTGGTCGGTTTAAGAGATTCTTGGAGTTCAGCCTATATCCGCTCGACGCTATTTCTTCATGAATATCAACCAGCTTTTTGACTTGGGCTGAACCCAGCACGTAGATAGCGTCCCCATCGTATTGGCAGTCTCTTCCGACATTAATCCATCCAGAAAATTCATCAGCACAGCCGAGATTACTTTGATTTTCGTACACTAGTTTTCCATCGACACCTAGTCGACTAACCTCGCTTTTCACATAGTGAATTGCCTCTGCTTCGTTCATCGGTCCATATGTTTGCTTTGCCCACAGAACCACTGCCAAGATAGTGAGTACGATAATGGCCCAAAGTATTATTTTACGTGTATTTTTCACCTTCATCATAATATCAGAATTGAAGACGGCCGCTGAAGTGGCTCAAGCTGACGGCCTAAACCAATTCAGCGAGCTATCTTCAACGGCCGTTCTAGCGAGGACTGTACGTACAGCTGCTCTAGCCACAACCATGCAGCTCACGCTTGAACTTACGCGTGTCGATCGGAAGTATCTGATAGACCCGCTTGTTGTCCGCCATCCGACACACGATGACGCGCTTACCACACTCCATACCCCTAATAGTCACTGTCGAGTTATTGCAGACCTCGACCGACGCAGTGCTGCTCGGTTGGTTTGATATCGAAGGGCTCTTACTGGGATTTTCCTGGTTGGCAAATATGTGCCATATCAGAACTGCAATCACGCCGACAACGATGTACATCCTCCATTGAAATGTTCGAGTCATGACAATCCTATTCCGTGAGTCGAGCCATGCCTAATACATACAGTATACTCTTTTGGCAATTTTATTATCTGGTAATGTTTATGATAAGTACCGTTTACATTTCATTATGGTGCAGCATCACTGTCTAGCGTCATATCTTATCTGCTGGCATGCCAGTAAATTCAGCCTTCAATCCTCTGCCATGGTCTACGACACGGCTAATGGAAGTATTTGGCACATTCAGTGTCTTAAACGATTCTTGCTGACTAAGACCATTCATCCTTCCAATGAGGGCACGAATTGTCGTGATATGACTTATAACTACAAGTGAATCTGCTTCACCGCGGTAGCCATTTATACCCTCATACATTCGATCAGCAACTTCTAGCCAGCTTTCACCACCTGGCGCCCTATAGCTCCAGTCTAAAAGGTCCATTCGCTGAAATTCTTCCGGAGTGTATACTGATGCTCTTTCTTGACCTTCATACTCGCCGTGATATATCTCGTAAAAACATTCATCTTGAACTAAATCAACGGATGGAAACGCGATTTCCCCTGTACGTACTGCGCGCACTGCTGGTGAGGAAAGAAGTCGTGCGTTTGAATCGGGCGTATACTCCCTGCCCAGCTGCGCAGCTTGCTGCTCCCCTAATTGAGAAAGTGGAACACTCGCATTTCTCCCGCCAAGAATATACGGATTGCAGTTATCCAAAGATTCCGCATGACGAATCAGGTCTACTTGGAATGTCATTATATTTAAACAATACAATAGTTTTAATAAATAGTCAAGTATTTGACCTTTGTCGTGACATAGAAAATGGCCCAGACGTAAGTCTGAGCCATTTTCTATGGTGACCCTAGCCCAGTCGATTTATAAAGAATTAGTAGATGAAATTATACGGTGGAATGATATCCTTAGCGGCGTAAAACACCGAGAAGCAGCGGCATTTTAGCTCTGTTATATTACTCCCCCAGAGGGAATAGAGCTACTGATATAATAAACACAATAACCAACTTTAATACTTAAAAGTACATAATGTATTCAAAAATTACCGACAAGCAACTTGATGATTGGAAAAAAGCTCTCGCTAAATCTAATATAATTTACGATACCGACGAGGAATACCGAGACGCTATGAGTAATTTAACGGGTTTTTTCAACATACTTATTGAAATAGACCTGCAACAAAAATCGACGGTCAAATCAAGCAGCTCTAGCCAAGAAGAGCATTAAGCTCTTTGAACATATTTTCAAATCTATCGAGTGTTGCGGCGTCCACGGCTTTTTTGGGCAACGGGTTACTCACGAGATGGCTCGCTACTAAGAAATGATTGTAACCGCCTGATGGTCGTAGCGTAATCTTTTTAGACTTTAGGTACTTCTCAATACGCTGCGTCATGCGGTCGCCTTTAGGCAGGTCTTTTGCTGAGATAGTCAAACCATTGAGTTGCGTGGAGTATGCCGCATTGAAAACGCCAAGGTATAAATCTTCACCTAGCATATCTTCGACGTCACTTGCCTTCAAGTTGGCTGCGTCCCGGAAAGTGGCATAATTCATTACCTGCTTATCTTTTATGATTTTATTCTGAACAAGACTAGCAAGTCGCTGGTCGCTCGCTCCCTCGGAGTCATGGACAACAGCCATGTCGAGATTATTTCCAGCCAACAGACTTACAAATGTTGCAATCTTATCCAAGCCGCCAGTTGGCACGATTACAATTTTATCGTTTAGCCCTACGCGCCCGTCTTGCTCAAGCAGTCCTGAGAAATATTTCCAGAAAATTAAATCCGCCGGTCCCTCGACGAGAACATTCTTCGCTCCGATGAATAAGTTTTGTGCCAGAGAGTAGCCAAGCCCTGCTTGCAGCGGAAACAGTGTTCGCTTATCCGTACTAGAG
>DJJF01000013.1:0-12063 GCA_002434005.1 Candidatus Saccharibacteria bacterium UBA6575
AAGAGCTACGGCAACTACACCGATCCGAATGAACTCATGGACAAATTCTCGGCCGATAGTCTGCGGTTCCTGCTTCTTTCAAGCCCGCTCTTGAACGGTGAAGATTTTGCGCTGCAAGATAAAGAAGTCGGCGACGTGGCACGCAAGCTCAGTATGATTTGGAATATGTACGATTTCTTTACCATGTATGCTGAAGTCGATGGTTGGGAATACGACGGCGTGCTTGAAGACCCATCTGAAGATCTTACGAACCCTCTCGATATCTGGATCGTTAGCCGGATGCATCAGCTCGTGAATAATGTCGAGCAAGGTATGGACAGGTATGATATTCCAAATGCCATGAGCTCGATCCTGCCATTCCTCGACGATGCATCTAACTGGTATGTGCGCCGCAGTCGGCGCCGATTCTGGAAGTCCGAGGATGACGGTGACAAGCAAGCCGCATACCGAACACTCCACTATGTATTAGTGCGACTAAGCTATGTACTTGCACCGTTTACGCCGTTCCTTGCGGAAGAACTCTACACGAATTTGACAGGCGATGATGAGTCTGTGCATCTGAAAGACTGGCTACCTGCGGGACATATTAATCAGCTGATTGCAGGTGAAATGGATACAGTTCGTGACTATGTAAATCAAGGACTAAGCCTGCGTGCCAAAGCCGGTTTAAAGGTGCGACAACCGCTCGCGAGTGTACAAGTTCCTGTTTTTGGTGAATTCGTAGATTTTGCATCTATTCTTAAAGACGAATTGAATGTGAAAGAAGCAACATCGGGAGGAGAGGTCCGTATCGACGAAACTTTGACACCTGAGCTTAAGCGCGAAGGGCTCATGCGAGAAGTTATCCGGCATGTGCAGTCTGCCCGCAAAGCTGCTGGATTAAACGTCGATGATCGAATCGTCTTGTCACTTTCATCGCAAGATGAAGACCTCGTGCAGGCTATGAACGACCATGAGCAAACGATTATGGCAGAGACGCTGGCTGCAGAGATAGTTGAACGCGACCTTGACTTCGTGCAATCCGCGAAAATCGATGATATGGAGCTGGTCGTATCGCTTGAGAAGCAGGCTGAGTGAAATCAGAAGACTTTGTTTCATTTGTAAAGACACTGCCTGTTCGTTCATTTCATAAAGACGAACTACTTCTTGCAAGCGACGACCCGAGCGATACGTTCCTAGCCATTCGTGAAGGTTACGTAAAAGCCACTTCAACAGAAGATTCCGGGAGGGAGCGACTCTTATGGCTCGCCGGCCGCTACGATATTGTGCCGCTGGAGAGATTCTTTACCCGTAAGCCGCTGCAATATGACTACGTAGGTTACTCGGACGGATCGGCATATGTGGTCAGTAAAGATCAATTACTTGCTTTGATTGATGAACACCCAAGTGCAGCGGCTGAAGTTGCAAAAGGTATGAGCGAGCACCTCGACGATATCTCTGAGCGGCTTAGCGCAGTCGGGCAAGCCGATGTTCGCCGAAAAGTCCTTCATACTCTGTACGGTATAGCAACGAAATTTAGTTCGCGAGAAGTTGTAGAGCTTGATGCGATTGGTTTAAATCTAACTCATCAGGACATCGCGGATATGATTGGGGCCAGTCGGGAAGTGGTGTCGACTGAGCTCAGTAAGGCACGATCAGACGGCTATGTCGACTATAGTCGTTCAACGCTCTCAGTCGATACCGTAAAAATACGCGATACGCTTGGTCTACTCGCATAGCTGTCAATCCGTACTTTAGTAAAATCTGAGAATAAGCTGAAAATTCTATTGACCCAATCATTTAGGCGGGTGTATAAATTAGACATACTTCGGGTTGAAACAAACATACGTTCAAACGACATGAGGTACGCCCTTTCCCACGAAACAGATAGGAGGTGAGGGTAATGCCCTCAGCACAGAAGACATCGGATCTGAGCGACGCGGTGATCAAGGAGATCGCAGATTTCGCCAACTACGACGGAACAGTCGACACCAAGACCGTCCTCAGCTGCTTCCGGAGCGCGGCAGCACAGCACGGCGTCACGCCAGCTCAGCTGCCCGTCAACCTCTGGCACATCTTCAACAACTTCAACGGTTTCATGCCGGATGCCAGGCACAGCCTGCAGGATCTCACCAGGCGCATCCACGCTGCGTGAAGCCGGCTCATCGACGAAGGAGGTGCCTATGGGCATCTAAGATCGGTCCATCTATCTGTTTCACTACCCCCCGCTTCGTATGAGGAAGCGGGGGTGAAACATGTTAATGGGAAAGGTCATGTCCAGCGTTCGATATATTTTTTGGTATCAAACCGCTTTTCGGCACCACTCTGTGCCATATACCGGATTGTCCCGTACACACTACGATCAAACCAGGGGCGATCATGCATGCCTGCAATGCTCCAGAGGATTCCTACGTAGCCATTTGGGTCGCCCCCGTCCAGGTGGTACGAGTCGTTAAACTCGACAGCCCACGATATGGCTGTTTCGGGTGTATTTGTCCATTCTAAAATCTTCTTCGCCCAATACATACGCATGTAGCCATGAATTTTTCCGCTTTTACGAAGTTGGTTCTGTGCGGCGTTCCACAATTCATCGTGCGTTTTGGCATTTTCAAGCTGAGCTTTGGTGTACACGAACTCGCGCGGATCATCCGCGTGATCGGCAAGAGTTTTAGCTGCCCAATCTTTTGCACCTTTCAAGCTATCGTAGTGTGGATTATAAAAACAAAAGTTATCAGCCAGTTCTTTACGAACGACCAGTTCTTCTATGAATGAATCAATGCTGTTACTTTCATGGGCTTCTTTACCGTGAATAGGCATTTTGAACGAAGTCAGTATTTGTGGAGGATGGGATTTCTTGTCCATAATATCCAGCAATATCCGTAGCGCAGAGATCTGACCGTAGTGCAGGTAAGGGCTGAGATCGCTCTGCGCATTCGCGAGGGCATCATTGCGATCGTTCGCATATTTTAGTAGGCCTGTTTCTATAAAACTTGATACCTTACGCTTCGCAGCAGCCTCACCAGGTGTAAATGAATGAGCGATGCCGCTCTTAGGGATCTTTTCAAGAATTTCATTTACTTCACTCCAGGAAGCGCCTGTAGGCTTTGGAGTAAACTCATGCGGATGCTTTCTAAGTACACCAGGTTCGTGCGCCCAGTCTTCAATATGTGAATGAATTTTACGCCGGATAGTGTGAGCGGCCCATTCCTCTTTGTCGGACGTGACCCACACGGGAATTATATTGTGTGTATCAACTACGACTACGCGGCAATCAACGGCACCTGCAAGTTCTTTCTGGGCTGCCCGTGGGCCGCGTAGAGGCGAAAAGTCAAAGTAGATACTATGGGGCATCATGTCTCGTGCCAACGCGCGAATGTTTTTAGGCATACTGCCAATTGTCACCACAAAAGGTATAGCTTTTTTCTGTAAGTCTGCCTCAACTTCCTTCAAGCCTTCAACCATAAACTGGTAATGCTCACGCTTTCGATAGCCACTCACTGGCAGCAAATTAAACACTACTAACAGTGGCAGTTTATGCTCCAATGCCTCAGCCTGCGCCTCTAAAAGGGCATGGTTATCACGGGTTCGCTGGTCGCGCGACATGACATAGAGCACGCAGGTGCCTTCAGTTGCGGGGGCTTTATTCAGTTCTAATACTCTCGAAGCCATTCTTTCTATTTTACCAATAGGGCGGGTTATACTACGAGCATATGCGTATCGCAGTCATTGCAGCAAGTGGGAGATCGGGCCAGGCATTTGTTCGCGAGGCACTAAAGGCCGGCCATACCGTGCACGCAGGTGTTCGAGGAACTAATCCATTTGCACGTGACGACAATCTAAAAATATTTCAATGTGATGCGACTAATATTGCCGAGGTGACGACATTGATTGAGCGCTGCGATGCGGTAGTCAGTTTAATCGGGCATGTCAAGGGCAGTGATCCATTCGTGCAGACCGCAGCCACGAAAACACTTGTGCGTGCCGCCGAAGCAGCTGGTGTAAATCGGGTTGTCAGCCTAACGGGTGTTGGTGTTGGAACACAGCATGAGTGGCTTAAGAAAGCACTCGCTCTCATTGCAGAGTTCATGGGACGTATTCTGAAAGTCGATCGCCTGCGTGACGGTATAGCACATGCTCACGTGTTCGAGCGCAGTGATCTGGATTGGACGGTGTTAAAAGTATTGCTGTTATCAGACGGTGAACCTGGAGAGTTCCGACTTAGAGCTAGGGGCGTAGTAAAGGCTCCAACGCCGCGCAGGGAAGTAGCGCGGGCAGTACTGCAGATACTCGAGCGTAGATCGTTTGTTCGCGAATATCCAATTATTTCCAAATAAATAGCCCGCGAATCTACCGCGGGAGCCACGCCTGGTTTTCGCCAGGGGGCTCCCGCGGTAGATTCGCGGGGTAGGAATTTCAGAACTGATGGTAGATCAACAGCTTCGCGGTTCGGCCGCCATTTTTGAGTACTGCTAGCACCTCCGCCTCGGCCGGGACACCAGAGTACTCCTCGGGTAGTTCCTCGCCGTCGTGGCATGTGAGGACGAACGTGACCGTATCTCCGCTGCGGGTGTATGTGACGCTGCGAGCGGGTGGTGTGATTCTGAGCTCCGCCTTGAAGATGGCACAGGCTGCACCATCGGAGGGCGTCTGAAATTCTTGTAGAAATGTACTCACGATGACTCCTTGATAGGTTGTCGCGGAAGATTCCTGGTGTGCTTGATACTTATCTAAACCTAATTCCGAGCACACGTCAATATCAGTTGACTTTTCATGCCGTTTATGCTATTATGAAATCATAAACCAATAAACACAAATATGTCACTATTCCACCACCCACAACTCGCATTCGCCAAGCCAGATCCCCTGGCAGATGGTTTAGGTGATGACATTCAAGTCGAGCAAACCGAAGAAGGTCATTTTGAATTATTGGAGCAGCTCGACATGACACTCGCTGATAACTGGGAAAAAATTCTTGTTGATGCCCGAAAAGATCCTGATTTCAATTTTGTAAATGAAGAATAATGCTATACTTTGTAAAGCATGAACGATTTAACCGACGAACAATTTGACACGCTTATTACACGTGCCATGGATGAGTTACCACAGGAATATATTCGGGGCTTACAAAACGTTGCCATTGTAATGGCCGATGAACCAGATGAAGCGCAGCGAGAAAAGTTAAAGCTGCGCCATGACCACCTGCTGCTTGGGCTTTACGAAGGAATACCGCGTACCGCTCGCACGGGTAGCGAAGCAGGCCTACTACCGGACAAGATTACGCTATTTAAATACCCGATCCTTGCGGTGTCTAGCGACGAGGATGGGTTATTTCAACAGATCAAGCGAACGCTGTGGCACGAGATCGCTCACTACTACGGATTAAATCACGATCGTATCGATTATCTCGAAAGCCGCTCACGCTAATTCGCTCCCGCAGCAGCTTGATAGCGTATAATGGGAGTAAGCTACTTATCACTTTTCTGGCATAAGCCAGGGGTGGCTGCGAGGAGAACTGGGTGCGAACAGAAATAGGTACATACCTACGAAACGTTCAGCGCAACATGCGTTCTTTTGCACTTGTGCCTACTGTACTCGCACTGGTACTGTCACCGTTCTCACTATTTGGAACAGTCAATGCACTGCCACTACTCGACGATATTCCTAGTGATAACGCCGATATGCCCGATCTCGAGCTTGCTGCGCCCGAACAGCTACAGCTCTCCCCAGGAACGCCTGCTTCGACTACTCCGACCGACCTAAAACCACAAGGTGCCAAATTAACCTGGACCGCAACGGGCAACGGTCAAACACAAGATACATACGATGTACGCGTCACTCGAACCTCTGAAACGGACGGCGCAAACAATCTCACTGGTGAAATGGTCGCACACGCTGAGGCTCTCGCATCAGCAGAGTTTACAGTGGATGGATTACCAGAAGGTCCATATTTTTGGCAAGTTCGCTCATGCGCGATCGAACAAGCCTGCAACGCATGGTCGGCTGTCTATCCGTTGACACTAGACGGTACTGCGCCGTGGGCGCCGATCGCAGCAGTGACAAGCGGTCAATATGATCAAACAGTCGTGATTACGGGTACAGCAGA
Organism: Candidatus Saccharibacteria bacterium UBA6575; assembly: GCA_002434005.1. Classification (GTDB taxonomy): domain Bacteria; phylum Patescibacteriota; class Saccharimonadia; order Saccharimonadales; family Saccharimonadaceae; genus UBA1020. Next base: position 6,083 of record DJJF01000013.1, read on the forward strand.
GGCTTTCAGTACAATATCTGTTACAGCCGAAAATCATGCATGCACAACTCAAGCGGGGAGTGACGGTGTTTGGACATGCTCGTTCGAAGACGAATTTGATTACGGAGTCTATGTTGCCGCGGTGGTATCAAGCGATAAAGCCGGGAACCAGGCAACGATGCAATTCGAATTCAAAGTTAAGGAATTATTCGTAGCGCCCCCGATTGCAACCGAAGAGCTGCCGCCGGTCCTAGAGATAGCTCCTGCCGGTACAACCCCCGAAAATAAGGTATATCAGCAGCCGATCAGCATCATTGATAGTGTAAACAGCGGTGAAGTCTTAGTCGACGACGAGCAGACAGCGCCTGAAGCACTTCTTACAACCGACGGTGGAATCGTTCAATCGAGCGAGAATGGCTGGCAAGTATTTGGTATGCCATGGTTTGTATGGCTTGGAAGCCTAGGCAGCATGTTTGCCGGGTGGTGGGCTATGGGGTGGCCGATGCCGCGTCGGCTTGGCTCAGTGCTATCGCTGTAGGTAGGCTAGGGATATTGACATTTTAAAGCATAAATGCTATTATTTGCTTATAATGATAGAATTATCTCAAGACATCCAAGATCGACTTCGCGCAATGGCGCAAGACGCCGAAAATGAAAGCCGAGTCGAGCTACCAGGTGTTACTCCTGTGTATGAAACTCCACCTGAAGGCTCAGCTGAAATTACGACTGACGAATTTATTGGCGATACAATTAGAAATAACTGGGATGAAAGCACCGACTTTGGTGGCGAGATGACCTATTTCGAAGAACTCCAGCAAGCTGTTCCTGATGCATTTTTAGTACGACTTTACGACGACAAAGGCCCAATTGCGGGTTTCTCAAAAGCGATGCGACCTGCGCCAGCAGAAGTTGAACCAAAACATATCGGCCGATTTGCTCGAATCAGGCAGGCTCTTGGGTTCAAAGGCCTAGAATCATAAGCTTTGCTACACTAGATACCATGAGCGTTACCAGAGCTATTATCCCGGTTGCCGGCTGGGGTACCCGCCGCCTGCCTATTACCAAGACTATTGAAAAGTGCATGCTACCGATTGGCAATCGGCCGCTTGTTGATTATGTCGTTCAGGATTGCCTAAAAGCTGGCATCAATGACATTTATTTTATTGTCGGTGAGCAAAGTACGCAGTTAAAGGACTATTACCGGAGTAATATTTCGCTAAATGATTATCTGAGGCGAAACGGCAAAGCTGACAAGCTTGGATTAGTAGCGCCACTTGGTGGAGTGACATTACATTATATTGTGCAGCCAAGTTATGGAAAGTACGGCACTGCCGTACCGATTGCACTGGCAGCACCACATATTAACGACGGCGAGTCAGTAGTTGTGCTTATGGGCGACGACTTTATCTATAACCAAGACGGTTCAAGTGAGGTTGCGCGCCTACTTGAAGCAACGCCGGAAGGCAGCTGCGGACTGCTCGCTACCAAAGTTCCTAAACAAGATGTGAATAAGTATGGTGTGATTGAACTCGATGCAGAAGGTAACTACGTTCGATCAATCGAAAAGCCCGATCCCGAGGATGCGCCAAGTGACCTTATTAATATCTCCAAGTATCTTCTTACTAAGGAAGTGATCGATTTAGCTGCCAATGTCGCACCAGCACCTAACGGAGAGTATCAGTTACCGGATGCTGTAAACCAATATGTGGCGAACGGTGGCCAAGTAAAGGTTACGTCAGCCGTTGGACAGTACCTCGATGGCGGTTCGGTTGAAGGCTGGCTACATGCAAATAATGTTGTGCTAGAACGCTCTTAAGCTTGAATACTTACCGTACTGGTATACAATTTAGCTATCGTGAACACGGAAACCCCTTCATTGTAGTTTTGAAGGCCGAATCTCGAGAGGTTTGACATGGGAAAGCCGCAAGACAATTTCGCAATGGCCACGGTCTTGTTGTCTGTCGAAGGCAAGATCAGCCAAAAGGTCCAGCACGAATTCCAGGGCTGGATCGCCATGAAGGCAGGTTGGGGTGACGGCGTGGTGACCGTGGAGCAGCGGGGGAGTCGCACCAACGTCACCTTCCCGGTGGAGCCACCCAAGAACGTCCACAAGGTCGCCGAGAAGGCTGGCAAGAAGCTCAGCGAGCTGATGGCAGCCGAGTCCTAGGGTCCGCATCGTGTGAAGTCGAGCACCGCTCCTTTGCAGGGAGCGGACTCGATTTCGTTTATGGACGTCTTGAAACATCCTCTCGTATCTGTTAAAATCGTTTGAGTTCAATTAAAAGTAAGGAAATCATGAAAGCAGTCGTGAAAGTCGGTGGCAAGCAGTATATTGTCAGCGAAAAAGAGACCCTCCTGGTGGACCTCCTCCCGGAAGGAACAAAAGAGCTCACACTCGACGCTATGTTGGTAATCGACGGTGACAAAGCTACCGTTGGAACCCCGCTAGTAAAAGGTGTTGCCGTAAAAGCTAAAGTCGTAGAAGACCTAGTTAAGGGTGACAAGCTCCGAATTATTCGCTACAAAGCAAAGAAGCGTGTGCATAAGGAAACTGGCCACCGCCAGAAGTACAGCCGCATCCAAGTTGCATCAATCGGTAAATAGTCTGGTTGAACGTAGCAAACAACGGATCTGAAAAGGTCCGTTGTTTATTTTTCATGAATATTCAGATACAGTAAACATAACGTTTATTTAAGGGAGCTAAAAGTAGTGGACCAATTCGAGCGAGAAGATTCATCAACCTACACAGAACCGGAGCAAACGCCAGTATCCGAACCTACGAATGAGGCGCCAGCGCAGCCACCTGTTCAAGAAGCTCCAAAGCCAAAGAAGAGTAAAACTCCCTTGGTTCTGACACTACTTCTCCTGCTTGCATTGGTTGCAGCCGGAACTTTTGGTTGGATGTGGTTCCAACAAAGTGGGCGTGTTGATAATCTAGAAACAGATCTATCAAAAGCACGTAATGATGTGTCTCGACTTGAAACAGCCGCGAAGGCCGAGGATTCATTGGACGACTCTGCTGTCACCCCCGATACCGAGGATAGCGACTCAGAAGCGATTATCAAGGCAGCCCTGGCGCATGCGCAGGCGCCAAAAGAATCTACAGCAGTGAGCTACAAAACTGAGATCATGTATAACAAAGGTGGTTTCGCGCGCGTAAGCGTGAGTGCCGGGGAATCTGGATTCGCACAAATCCTTAAGAAGGTGAATGACGAGTGGGTTGTGATCGTAGAGGGTCAGAATGAGCCTACCAGCGACGACGTGAAAACATACGGCATACCACAAGCTGTCGTTGACTCGTACAAGATGTAAATTGTACCAACTAAGGAATGATCCTCGCTGTAAAATGGCGAGGATTTTTTCTTACTGCTCGTGCTACAATATTGAGCAGATATGGGGATAGAATAAACAGATGCCGACGGTTATTGCTGTAACGAATCAAAAGGGTGGAGTAGGTAAGACGACCAGTGCGGTCAATATTGCCTACTATCTTGCAAAAAGCGGCAAAAAAACCCTGCTGGTAGACTTTGATCCCCAAGGTAATGCTACAAGCGGGCTTGGCATAGACAAGCAGACACTCGAAACTGGTACCATGAGCGATGTCATGCTCGAAACTAAGACGCTACAAGAAGTCATACTGGGGGCTGGACAGAAGAATTTATTCATAGCACCTGCCACTCCGCAGCTGGCGAACACTGAAGTTGAGCTTGCAAGTGCGAACCGTCGCTTTAGTAGGCTTAAGAATGCGATTGGCACCACTGGTGAAACATACGATTACGTAATTATCGATAGTCCTCCGTCACTTAGTTTATTAACGGTAAATGGGTTGATTGCGGCACGTTACGTACTCCTGCCTGTTCAAGCCGAATTTTACGCGCTGGAAGGACTAGGTCAACTGCTCGAGACCATGAAACTCGTGCGCAAGAACATGAACCCAACCTTAGATCTCATTGGCGTACTTCCTACTATGGTAGACGGTCGTACGACGCTTTCGAGCCAAGTACACGCAGAAATTAAGAAGCATTTCCCAGGCAAAGTATTTAAAACAGTTATTCCTCGCAATATTCGTCTTGCTGAAGCGCCGAGCCACGGCGTACCGATTGGCGCATACGATCGTTTTTCTAAAGGTGCACGCGCCTACAAGTCGGTAGCCAAGGAAGTTGTCGAAAGGGCGGGAGTGTAATGGCTACTAAAAAAGGCTTGGGCCGCGGTTTTTCGTCTTTAATCCCTGATAATCTGCTCGATGAGTCATTCGACCCAAGCGCAGGTGACGATCACAAAGTAAGTGACCTCCGAACGATTAAACTAACGCAGATCACTCCCGATCCAGACCAGCCACGGCGGCACTTTGATGAGTCCGGCCTTGCCGAGCTAACGGCAAGTATCAAAGAGCATGGGGTTCTGCAGCCAATCGTTGTGATTCCGCAAGGTGAAGGAACGTACCAGATTGTTGCTGGTGAGCGAAGGTACCGTGCAAGTCAGGCGGCTGGCAAAGATTTCATTCCTGCATTAGTGCGCACACTGAGCGCCCAGCACAAATTAGAGCTGAGTCTTATTGAGAATATTCAGCGCCGCGACTTAAACCCACTTGAAACTGCCACGGCATATGCGAAACTTCGCGATCAATTTAATTTAACTCTCGAGCAGATCGGTGTGCGAGTTGGTGGTAAATCAGTCAGTGCAATCAGTAACACGCTTAGGCTCCTCAAGCTGCCTGAGAGTGTAAAGCATGCGGTCGCTAAGGGTGATCTAAGCGAGGGACAAGCTCGGCCACTCATTGGTGCGGATCAATCAGTTGCCAACCAACTCTTGCCAGTAATCCTTAAGGAGCATTGGAGCGCGCGCAAGATCGAGGAACACATGGCGAGTGCTAAGCCGAATATAGAAGGGAAAGGACGCAAGTCTGCGCCTGCGCGACCTTCGCAGTACGACGTGCTTGCAAAACGGTTTAATACCCGTGTCACGCTACAACAGAACGCCAAGGGGGCGGGTAAGTTTGTGATTGAGTTTAAGTCTCAAGAAGAGCGCGAGCGAATCGAACGACTTATTGGTAGTTAGTCTGTCCTTCGACTCTTGTGAGAAATTTGTATAGCTAGGCCATTTAAGGCAACGTCTTGCATTACTCTCACTACCAAGGACCGGCCTTCGGGGGTCATCTCCCTAAGAATTTCATCGTCGACATGAGAGCCTTCTATGTCCTCAAGCTCTTTCTTTGCTTTTCGGAGACTAAGTCTTTCACCGATTGGCATTTAGAATGTCCGGATCTTATCAAACGGGAAAATTCGTACCGAAACGGGGCCGATTACATCATAGTATGGGATAAGCCCTAATCCGTTGCGCGAATCCTTTGAGTAGCTATCTTCACGGTGATCGCCACTCACGAACAAGGTATCGTCTGAAACGGTTGTGTCGACTTCGCCTGAGGTATATTTATCTTGCAGATTCTCACCGCTCAATTCATCTGGATTGAATCCTTCTGGGTGGGCATCATTAAATACTGTGTATTGACCGTCTTCTAGGACTACGCGCTCACCCGGGAAGGCGATAACGCGTTTAACGATATACTCTTCACCGAGACCAGGTACATACTGAGGATTCTTAAACACGATAACTTGACCACGTTTTGGCACATACGACTTGTTCTGTAATTGGGCAACCGTTACTGGTATCCGATTCACGATCAAACGGTCACCAGTGTAGAGGGTTTGCTCCATACTTGGGCCTTCCACATTGAAGCTTCTGAAAATGAAGGCGTTAATGAACAGCGTACCAATTAGCACGCAGATAACGAAAACGATAATACCGAGGGCGTCCTTAACGGCTTGATGTCGCTCTAAGAAACTTGCATTCATTAGGTTTACTATACACTACCAAACGCCTAAAAATACCTGAAAGGCTTATGGTTTTTTACAACCAATTTAAGGGTAAAGTTTGCTATAGTGGTGGGAAGAATAGTTATGCGAAAACAAACTTCATCCCTCGATGGTTTCGTTCCTCGTCGT
>DJJF01000013.1:12255-20827 GCA_002434005.1 Candidatus Saccharibacteria bacterium UBA6575
ACCGTCGGTGGGGGTTCGCGTGAGGAGTTAGGGCGCCCGATTGCAGAGCGTCGTGCTCAGATTGGCCAGCCGTCACGACCGATCAGCCAAAATATTCCACAACCTCAGCCAGTGGCGATGCGACGAAGCGAAATCGATGATTCGCTCGCACAAATTCATGATGATGAGCAGCGCCCAAAGCAGGCACGTGGGTTCTTTAGTAAGCGCCAAAAGAAAGTATTGAGCCGCAAGCAAAAAATAGCTCGTCGATTGGCAATAGTTTTAGCGGTTATCCTGATTTGTGCTGGAGCGTATATTGGATTCAAATTCATGATCGCGAGTGGCAACGTATTCCAAGGGAACATCTTCGATATTTTCCAGTCTAAACCTCTTAAAATGGATGAGAATGGACGTTCAAATGTGCTGGTGTTTGGTACCAGCGAGGACGACCCAGGACACGAGGCGGCCTATCTGACTGACTCGATAATGGTAATCAGCATCGATCAGAACAAAAAGGATGCATTTATGATGAGCATTCCGCGTGACTTGATTGTAGATTACGGCGAAGCCTGTTTTGCAGGTTATCAGGGTAAGATTAATGCGCTCTACGGGTGCTACTCCGATCAAGGTGAAAATGAGCCAGCAGGGGCGGCAGCTTTGCAAAAGAAAGTCGGAGAAATACTCGGCCTTGATGTGCAGTATTACGCGCATGTGAATTACACAGTTGTGCGTGATACCGTAAAGGCGCTTGGGTCAATCGACGTTACAATTGAAAGCCGCGACCCACGTGGCATTATGGATTCGAACTTCGACTGGAAATGTATGGGGGGTAATGCTCGAGCATCACAAGCTACAAAGGTCAAAAACTGTCCGCCAAGTGGCCACTTCATTGATTATCCTAACGGCAAGGTGACACTCGATCCAGAGCATGCGTTGTATCTGGCACAAGCACGTGGCGCTGTAGCGCCTACGTACGGCCTCGAGCAGTCTAATTTCGACCGTGAAGTGAACCAGCAAAAGATTGTTAAGGCAATCCGCGAGAAAGCTGTGAGTGCTGGTACGCTAGCGGACATTGGCAAGGTAACCGGGCTGATCGATGCACTGGGTAATAACCTGCGCACAGATTTCGCAACTGCCGAAGTACGAACCCTTATTCAAATCGGACAAGACATTCCATCTGACTCTATTCAGTCGCTTTCACTTGTGAAAGAAGGTGAAGAACTTGTTTCAAGTGGACTTGGTGGGGTAGTGCCGGTGGCTGGGTCCTTCGAATACGCTGAGATTCAGGCTTTCATTGATAAGAACATGTCGAGTGATCCTGTTGCTCGAGAAGGTGCTAACATCGTAGTCATGAATGGCACGGGAACCGCAGGCCTTGCACTCACCGAGTCAGGACGCCTGACCGAAGCTGGCTACACGGTATCTAACGCAACTAACGCACCAACGAGCGATTACAAACAAACGACCATTTATCGAATTAATAAGACCGAAAAGGGTGGAACGGCCAAGGCGCTTACGAAACGCTACGGCGTAGAACTCGTTACGACCGATCCAGGCTTTGCCGTTGAAGAAGGTGTAGACTTTGTGGTCATTATCGGTACGTCGAGCATCGACACTTCATCGAACTGATAGGTGCTTAGGGGTGATACAATAGGGTCATATGGAGCTGCTTAAGTCTGTCCGCCGCCGTTCGTTCCTGAGTGAAGCGGCATACATCATTCTGAATATTACACTGGCAGTCATGCTGTTGGTGCTTGTATTAGTAGTAAACGTACCCTGGCCAGCGCTCGGGTTGGTGCTGCTGAGTAAATGGCGAGTGTTCGCCGTACGTTCCCGCTACTGGACCGCGAACATTCGCGCTAATTTGGTCGATGTCATTGTTGGTATCAGCATGGTGGTATTCTTGTATGCTTCCAGCGGTGACTTAGCCACGCAAATTTCACTCACACTGCTATACATTGGCTGGCTGCTATTCTTAAAACCTCGCTCAAAGCGCGCTTACGTGGCATCACAGGCCATGGTAGGGCTAGTGTTCGGTATTGGGGCAATTGTACAAATATCACCGGCTCTGCCTGTGTCAGTTGTAGTGCTACTATCATGGATCGTCGGGTATGCCACTTCCCGGCATGTTCTGAGTGTGCAGCATGAGTCGCATATTAATTTCTTAAGCTTACTTTGGGGTTTTGTGATCGCTGAGATCATGTGGCTCAGCTACCACTGGACAATTGGGTACCAGGTAGGCAACACGCTGCAGCTATCACAAGTTGTGGTTATCATCGCCGCGCTTAGTTTCCTTGCAGAGCGCAGCTACATTAGCTACCACAAGAATGGTCAGATCCTGTCGAGCGATATCATGATGCCGGCATTATTAACAATAAGTATTATTGGCGTTGTATTGTTTGTGTTTGGCGGCGCGGCTACGATTTAAGAATTTTAAGCTAATTTTTAGGGAGGCACGGTACAAGAAGGGTATGGAACAAAAAGACTCAACAACTCCGAACGAACCAGTAAAGAACACAAGGAACGACGCGGTGTCAAAGCCTGCTGCAGCTAAACGATCTGTATCATCTAAAAAACCACTGCTTGCAGCCGGCATTTTAGCATTAGCTGTTGGCGCAGGATTTGGTGGAGCGGCTCTTCAAGATGTCGTATCTGACGAATCATCGCAGCTAACCGTACTGAAAACCTCAAAAGAAGACGGAAATAATACCGTTACTCCGGATGAAGAATCGATTGCAGCAGTTGCAACAGCAGTCAGTCCAAGCGTCGTTTCAGTGCTTACCTCGACTAGTCAGACATCGCGTTATTACAACCAGCAGTACCAGCAAGAAGGCGCTGGCACGGGTATGATAGTTAGCTCAAACGGCTACATTATGACGAATAAACACGTTGTAGACGGCGCCGACACCGTAACAGTCGTACTGCCGGACGGTCGCAAATACGAGAATGTTGACGTTCTCGGCAGCGACCCATTGAACGATGTCGCGTTTCTTAAGATCAAGAATGTATCTGGCCTGCCCGCGATCACGCTTGGCGATTCAAAGACGATCCGTATAGGTCAATCGGTGGTTGCGATCGGCAACGCGCTCGGTCAATATCAAAATTCGGTAACAAGCGGCATTGTTTCGGGTACTGGTCGGCCAGTCGTCGCCTCGAGTAGCAATAGCGAAGCAGACGCCGAGAGTTTGACCGATCTTATTCAAACCGATGCGGCTATAAACTCAGGCAATTCCGGCGGGCCACTTCTCAACCTGAAGGGTCAGGTAATCGGTATCAACACTGCGATTGCCGAAGATGCCCAGAGCATTGGGTTTGCGATTCCTATCAGCGCCACAAAGGGTCTGTTAAATCACGTTATTAAAACCGGTAAGGTGGAACGTGCGTACCTGGGTGTGCAATATGTTTCAATTACGCCAACCGTGAAGGATCAGTACGATTTGAGTGTCGGTAAGGGCGACTACGTAACGGCAGACCGTGGCTCTAGTGTGCAGCAGAATGGTCCTGCCGATAAAGCTGGCGTAAAAGATAAAGACATCATTACCGCCGTAAATGGCTTCAAGGTCGGTGAAGTAGCCAGCGTCTCGAGCCTGATATCTGAATACGAACCAGGGCAAAAAGTAGAACTTACCGTACTACGCGGCGGTCGTGAGATTAAACTCACTGCAACACTTGGTACGTATTCAAGTTAGCTGAGCTTTAGGCCGATCGCAAATTCGTCGCGAGCAACTTCTTTGAAGCCATGCGACTTACCGTAGTCGGCTATTGCATCGAGTTGCCGAGGGTCAGCTTCAAGTAAAAGCAAGGCATTCGGCTTTGCGCGCGCAGCGGTTTGTTCAATGCAACGCTTAATGATAGCCAGCCCGCCGTCATCGGCATACAAAGCTTCTTCGGGTTCGTTTGCAAGTTCAGGCGACTGGTCCCAGGAGCGATCAACATAGGGGAGATTGGCAACGATAATATCGGGTGAATACGGGTAGCCGGTAAGTAAATCACTCACGAATGCCTCTACTTCGACTTCCAGGCTCCGCGCATTTTTCTCGGCAACTTGTAAAGCGTGGCGAGACGAATCTACCAGCGCGACATCTAGCTCAGGAATCTCTAATTTTGCAGTCACCCCAAGGCATCCGCTGCCAGTGCCAACATCTACTAGTCGCATATTGGTGATACCGGGCAGCGCCTGCGAAGAAGGCAACAACGCTTTGAGCATAGTGATAAGCTGTTCGCTTTCGGGCCGGGGGATTAATACGCTCGGCGACACGCTAAATCGCCTGCCATAGAATTCTTTGTGTCCAATGATATATGCCACCGGGACGCGGTCTTTTCGTAGTTCTACTCGAGCATTTGCGATATCTTCGTCACGGGGACTAATATCGTCTTCGGGGTGAGCATGGAGGAATGTCCTAGGGTGGCGCAGTGTGTGTGCCAGAATTATTTCGGCATCTAAACGTGGGGAGGGGAGCATGTCGTCCGCTAACTCGTCCGTCGCCTGCTTTAACCACTGTGCAATAGTCATACTATCATTATGACAGGAGTTGCATAATAGGCAAAACATTGACAAATAAACATAAACGTGATACGATGAAATTATGACAACTCGCACCCCTAAAAGCAGACACGAACATTTCCTTCTTCCAAGTAACCGGGCTATGGTTGCTGGCATTGCCTTATCTGCATTGACAGCAGTGGGCCTGAATGCAGTAGTATCGAAGAACGAAACAAGTACTACAGAAATCGAACAAGCGCCAAAATCAGAGACGGTTCATGTTGAAGTTTTCAAAGAAGTAAACGACGATGACTGGGGTCACACGACGGCCGAAAACCTGATTATGTATGCCGTTGGCAAGGGCTCAGCTGAAGCTATTGCGAAGTTAAATCCTAACGATACCGAAACAACACCTGAAGATATTGCCGAACTTGCCAGTGCATTGCCATATTACGATGAGACGAATCATGCGCTTGAACTTGCGAGCAAAGACGGTACTGTAGTTCTACAGCCTGGCCAAGAACTAAGCCTAGAAGTTGACGTAACTGTTACTGAGAATGCGAAAGCCGATGCTGATCAAGACTACGTGATTACGTACGAAGTTACCGATGCCGAGTATCATTCACCAAGCGACGCCGCGTAACGTAGCCCGTTATTCGCTCAATTTGCGTTCTGAGCCTTAAGTTCGCGCTCGTAGGCTTGTAGTTTCTCGATTAGATCGTCGATATCGCCGTTCATGGCTTGAGGAATACCGCTGCGGGAATAACCAATGCGGTGATCGGTAATACGATCTTGTGGGAAATTGTATGTACGGATTTTTTCACTGCGGTCTCCGCTGCCGATTAATCCGCGGCGTTCTGCCGAGAGTTTGGCATTTTCTTCGTCGATCTTAATTTGCATCAGTCGTGAGCGGAGGACGCTCATGGCTTTTTCTTTGTTCTTTAGCTGCGACTTTTCATCTTGGTTTGACACAACCAATCCCGAAGGCAAGTGAGTAATACGAACGGCCGAGTCGGTAGTGTTGACCGATTGACCGCCATGCCCGCTGGCTCGGAAGATATCGATACGAAGATCCTTTTGATCAATAGTGATATCTGTTTCTTCAGCTTCAGGCAGGACAGCTACGGTTACGGTACTGGTATGGATACGTCCTTGACTTTCAGTTGCTGGGATGCGCTGCACACGGTGCACGCCGGATTCAAATTTCAGAAATGAGTATGCGGCGTCACCACGGATTTCGAACACGACTTCCTTGTATCCACCGGTATCGTTAGCACTTTCGCTCATCTGCTCAGTTTTGTAGCCGTGCGATTCGCACCAGCGTAAATACATGCGGTAAAGTTCTGCTGCGAATAAGCTGGCTTCATCGCCACCTGCGCCGGCTCGGATTTCGACGATCACATTTTTATCGTCATTCGGATCTTTAGGAGTGAGCATGATAAACAGCTTTTCTTCAAGGTTTTCTAGCTCGGCTTCTAGCTGAGGCAACTCCTCTTTGGCAAGTTCAGCCAGCTCGTCACCGCCGCCAGATAACTCTTTCGCATCGGCAATTTGCGTTTCCAATGATTCGCGCCTCATAGCTGCTGCAATAAGATCATCTAATTCGCCGAGCCGGCGATTCTTGCTGCCGAATCCTGGGTCACTAAAAGCGTCGGGGCGCGACAAAAATTCAGTCAAGTCAGACTTTTCATTGGTAAGTTCAGAAATATCCAAGTTTATCCGCGGCATATCTGGTCAATTATAACAGATACGGAGCTAGTCTTTAACGCGCCTAGCTACAAAGCGTGCAATAACAAGCACGATTGCCGAAACGATACCGAGTGGGGTCAGGATAGTGAAACATAGATATGCCAGCGCCGCGGTGATGTCACCAAATGTTTGGACTACTTGCTGAAATGCAGACTGGTCTTTAACTCCGAGTCCGCCCGAAAGCTCAATAAGAATTAATGCCAGCACGAACAATGTGATTGCGGTAAGTAGAGGTATCGCAGCGAGAAATACGGGCAGGGCACTCCGAAAGGCTTGCTTGGATAGTTTAGACTTCATGTAATTATTGTACTTCAAACAAAATGACCGCATATACACGGTCATTTTGTTTCGAAAGCGTGAATTTATTTCTCGCTTGAAGCTTTTTTAGCTTTAGAAGCTGATTTCTTCTTAGCCTTGTTAGCGAGCTCGGCCTTTCGGGCTTCTGCTGCGGCGAACTTAGCCTTGAAGCGGTCGACACGGCCTTCGGTGTCGATGATCTTTTCCTCACCAGTGAAGAACGGGTGAGATGCGCTTGATATGTGCACCTTTACGAGTGGGTATTCGTTGCCGTCCTCCCACTTAATGGTGTCATCTGTCTGCGCAGTGCTTTGCGTCAAAAACGCAAACCCAGCCACATCGTCGCTGAATACGACTGGGCGGTAATTTGTTGGGTGAATACTGCTTTTCATAACCGTAGTATTGTAGCGGAGTTGTATCTGTTTGTCCAGGGTGGGCATATAGTGTTTACGCTTGTCACTGATGCTAGATGGGGTACATTAGTTCGTGATGGCATACGAAAAAGATAAAACGGCAATGGTTACTGGCGACTTGAGCGGAATTCCCACGGGTCGTGGTGAGGAACTCAAAGCGAAAGAATCTTATGAAGAAGGTCGCTTAGAACTATGGCAACTAGAAACGGGGGATGTAGTTCAAGTGACGGCCACAGATCGTGGCGGCTCCTACAGGTATGAGTTTACGATTCGGAGCGCAGATGTGGAACCTCTGGTCGTTGTAACCCAAATTAACCCAGATGGATCGACGGTATCTTCGGGAGACTATGAATTCAGGCTTCGTGGTAGTAGTAGGCCGGTAGGCAGAGAATGGCCACTTTGGAAATATAACCCCGATCGTCATGACGGTAAGCAATACATGATAGATTACGGCGGGCTCAATCTGGGTGGTGAAATCGTTCTTCTTGACCGCGAGTTGCTGTACGGAAATAACATGGCTCGGCTACAGCCCGCGATAAGCACTATCGAGGTAGTCAAATATCAAGATACGATTACAGACGAAGGCTTGACCGAAGAGCTTACCTCTGTTACAGTTACTGAGTAATTAATTTAACGAAGCACTACTAGCCAATATCCTTCGAACAATCGAAACACGGCTGGTAGGAAGGGAGAAGGATATCATGGCAGTTGCTGTTGATATGAAGGCTCTGCTGGAAGCCGGTGTCCATTTTGGTCACAAAACCAGCCGTTGGCACCCTAAAATGGCGCCGTACATTCACTCTAAGCGCCAGGAAACGCACATTATCGACCTGGTAAAAACCGCCGAAGGTTTGGAAGCAGCATTGCCGTTCCTTACTAAGACCGTTGCGAGTGGTAAAAAAGTACTGTTCGTTGGTACGAAGAAGCAGCATAAGGATATCGTTCTTGCAGCTGCTGAAAAGGCGGGTATGCCATACGTTACCGAGCGTTGGATCGGCGGTATGCTGACCAACACGTTAACTATGACTAGCCAGATCAAAAAGCTTCACGACCTTGAGCGCCGTATGGCATCAGGTGATCTTGAAAAGCGTTACAACAAGCTCGAAGTTCAGCGCTTCCAAGAAGAAATTGACGTGCTAAACGGTAAATACGGCGGAATCAAGGATCTTTCTGGTATTCCAGGTGCGATTGTTGTTGTTGATACGCTTGCTGACGCTGGTGCGGTACGCGAAGCTAAGAACCTCGGTGTTTCAGTTGTGGGCGTTGTTGACACGAACGCTGACCCAACGCTAATCGACTACGTAATTCCTGGTAACGACGATGCGATTAAAGGAACTGAACTGCTACTGGACTACTTTGTGCAGGCGGTAAAAGAAGGTGCAACTAAGGAGGGCAAATAATAGTGGCTGTATCAATCGAAGACATTAAGAAACTTAAGGAACTCACTGGTGTTGGTCTTGGCGATGCTAAGAGCGCACTGGTTGAATCGAACGGTGACTTTGATAAAGCACTCGAAGCTATGCGCAAGAAGGGTCTTACCAAGGCCGAGAAAAAGGGCGACCGTGAAACCCGTGAAGGTATCATCGATAGCTACGTTCACTCAAACCGCATTGGTGTAGTGATTGAAGTAAACTGCGAAACCGACTTCGTG
>DJJF01000032.1:0-2491 GCA_002434005.1 Candidatus Saccharibacteria bacterium UBA6575
TCCCCATAGGAACCGACAATCGAAATTGTCACCTCTTAAAGGGGCGCTCGACTTGCATGTATTAGGCACGCCGCCAGCGTTCATCCTGAGCCAGGATCAAACTCTCCATAAAAGTTTGCTTAACTATCGTTACCGGTAGTTTTCAAAACATATATAAACTGACGAAATTTTGTATTAATAAATTAATACAGATGATATTGCACAACTAAACTGTTAAAGGACAATTTAAAGCCTGTTCCTCGTACTTGGTTTATCCTCGCATTTGGTTCGCGGATTATGGTAGTTGATAGCCATTTCCGCGACAGACTTTTCTAATCATACACCACTAACAGATACGACGTCAACGGTAATCATCTGTAACATTGATGTTTTATTTGCAGCGAATATTTGCAGCGGCGATGTCTTGCTTCACGCCACTTGGTTCGGCTACTCCTTCACTCCAGCGTAGTATCGTTCGCATACGTGGTTGAGATAGCTTCTCACAGCTGCTGAATTCGCCGGACGTGGTTGCTGTAAGGTACTCTGCATAACTAGAGAAAGTCTTCGTTGTCGGCCAGTTTCCTTTTGTAGGATTCGAGTCACTCCGATACATGAGCACGATTGACTGCCCGCTACGCTGTGACAATGCATCAATCCTTGTTCCATCTTCGGAAGTAATCTCGGCAGACTGGAGTCGAAAACTTTTCATGGCACTTGCCTCTTTTTTGCCAAGTACTGTTGCAGCGTATCGGACTTTGAGATCGTATACTTTGACACCTGCGCACATCATTGATCCGTCATATGTAATCGACGCGCCGCCGTCGAATCCACCCTGGGCTTTCTGGATAGAACCTTTTGTAATCACACATCCACCAGCTTGCTGAAAGTAGGTGATGTCATCTCTGTATTGTTTTTCTTGATCGGTTAGGCCGAGCTTACTATCGAACGCGGCAAATTCACCTACTGGCAACCATTTCAGATCTTGTTGCACTTGTCGTTCAACGGACACATCGCTCACGGTAATCGGACTACCATTTAAATATGTGCCTGTCTTTTGCAGCCCCATAATCACGAAGTAAAAAACAGCTGCATACATAAGAGCCAGTGCCGCCATGACAATCAGCGTGATAACGATAGGAAGCAGCCAGGCTGGACGTTTTTTCTGCATAGGCTTGTTTACCTGGTTCATATGTCTTTCCTTAGCTTAAAGTTACGACAAAAATACCGAGCAGTACACCTAGTACTGCCCCGGCCAAGACCTCTAGCGGTGTATGGCCTTTCGCTGCACGCGGTACAACGATTTTTGCTTTACCGAGCTTGATCAACTCTTGAATGGCGACACCCTGCTCACCCGAGGAGCGGCGAACCATAACGGCATCGTACATGACCACCATGGCGAACAAGAATGCGATGCCGAACAAGGCTGAATCTAGACCGTCGATGATGCCTACCACGGTTGCGAGTCCTACCACACAGGCGCTATGTGAACTTGGCATGTTACCCGATGTGTAGAATTGTCGGAAGTTACCGATTCGACGCGTCTTAATGACCGCGAATACATACTTTAGCCCCTGGGCAACGATCCACCCGAGAGCCACCACCAAAAGATATGGTGAGATGGCTGTCATCACTTCTACTCCTCTGCCCTTTCAGCTTCTGGCATCAGACCAATTGAAACCACCTTGTCCCCTTCACTCATGCGCATGATCGTAACACCTTGGGTCGTTCGACCAAGTAGCTTGATGCCCTTAAGCGACGTACGAATTGTTTGGCCATTCTTCGAAATCATGATCGCATCCACCATCTCTGGATCAAGCGTCTGCACGCTGATAATTGGGCCGGTCTTAGCGGTCACAACGGCCGTCTTAATTCCAACTCCACCACGCTTATGGCTTGGGAAGTTACCTGCGGTCGTACGCTTTCCAAATCCCTTCTCACTGATGACAAGTAGTTCTTGCTCTTCACTCGTAACAATGTCCATACCGACAACGCGGTCATTTGGTCGAAGTCTTGCTCCACGAACACCACGAGCGGCGCGACCCATAGGGCGAGCATCGGTTTCGTTAAAGCGTACCGCTTGGCCGGCGCTGGTACTAATGATCACGTCACTCTTGCCGTCGGTTGGCTTGATCCAGCGAAGTTCATCACCGTCGTCTAACTTGATTGCGATGAGCCCATTTGTACGAATATTTGCGTAATCTTTGAGTGGGGTCTTTTTGACAGTCCCCTTTATAGTAGCCATGAATAAGAATCCGTCATCAGTAGCATCCTTAGCGTGCTTAATAATGCTGGTAATCTTCTCTTCTGGCTGCAGCTGCAATAGATTCACCGCAGCGACTCCCTTTGCTTGCAAGCCTGCCGCAGGGACTTCATATGCCTTCAATCGGAATACACGTCCCTTGTTGGTAAAGAAGAATAGCCAATCGTGCGTACTCGCTGGTACCAGCTGATCAATTACGTCCTCTTCCTTAACGGTCATACCACGTTTACCCTTACCACCACGGTTCTGGCG
>DJJF01000032.1:2605-2900 GCA_002434005.1 Candidatus Saccharibacteria bacterium UBA6575
CTTACCACCACGGTTCTGGCGGCGGTAATCGCTTACCAGGGTGCGTTTCACGTAGTTTTCTGCGGTCAGTAGGATTACGCTGTCCTCTTCAGGGATCAGTTCTTCATCACTAAACTTACCAAGCTCGTGATTTACAACTTTAGAGCGTCGTTCGTCGCCGTACTTCTCTTTAACTTCAAGCAGTTCGGTCTTGATGATGTTCAAAATTTCGGCTTCAGATGCCAAGATTTCCTGCAGTCGCTTAATGAGTGCGAGTAGTTCGTTCAGCTCATCTTCAATCGCCTGTCGTTCGAGG
>DJJF01000032.1:3067-17584 GCA_002434005.1 Candidatus Saccharibacteria bacterium UBA6575
AATCGCCTGTCGTTCGAGGCCAGTCAGGCGACGGAGCTGCATGGCCAAGATAGCCTTAGCTTGAATCTCAGATAACTTAAACTTCTTGATCAGGCTCTTCTCGGCTTCGTCCTGCGTCTTACTGGCACGAATCGTCGCGATAACTTCATCGATGTTATCGAGCGCGATCTTGTAACCTTCTAAGATGTGCGCACGCTCCTGAGCTTTCTTGAGTTCAAATTCCGTGCGACGACGAACAACCTTCTGACGATGCTTAATGAATTCTTGCAACATCTCCTGCAAGCCCATGATGCGCGGCTGCAAACCGTCAACGAGTGCCAACATGTTGAAGTTGAAGCTGGTCTGAAGAGCAGTCTGCTTATAGAGCTGGTTCAAGACCTTCTTTGGATACGCGTCTTTCTTTAGTTCAATGACAATACGTACCTTACCGCGCGAACTTTCGTCACGCAGGTCAGATAGAGCGATCTTCTTTTCGCGGTACAATTCACCAATCTTTTCAACAAGAGATGCTTTGTTTACACCGTACGGAATCTCAGTCACAACGATTTGGTGACGACCCTTCTTGGTTTCCTCGATGTCTGCAACCGCGCGAACACTAATACTGCCGCGACCGGTAGCATATGCTTGCTTCATCTGCGCACCAGCATAGATCGTGGCGCCCGTTGGGAAGTCGGGGCCTTTAACGTGCTTTAACAAATCATCGAGCGTTGCATCTGGATTATCAATTTCCTCGAGCGTTGCGTCAACCAGTTCACCTAAGTTATGTGGCGGAATATTCGTTGCCATACCAACTGCGATACCAATCTGGCCGTTCAGTAGGAGGTTTGGCACCTTGGCTGGGAGTACGATTGGCTCTTGGCGCGAGCCGTCGTAGTTATCACGAAAATCAACAGTGTCTTTTTCAATATCAACAAGCATTTCGTCGGCAACTTTTTGCATACGAGCTTCTGTATAGCGCATGGCTGCCGCAGGATCTCCGTCCATGGAGCCAAAGTTACCCTGGCCGTCGATCATTGGATAACGCAGACTCCATGGCTGCGCAAGACGCACCATTGAATCATAAATCGCGCTGTCACCATGTGGGTGGTACTTACCCATTACGTCACCAACAATCAGTGCACTCTTTACGAACTTACTGCCCGAGCGGTTTCCGTTCTGACTCATGGAATACAGAATACGTCGGTGCACCGGCTTCAAACCGTCACGTACATCAGGCAGAGCACGTTCAATAATGACACTCATGGAGTATCGGAAGAAGTTATCTTCCATGACACCTTCAAGTGTGCGGAACTCTATACCTTTCTGCGGCTCTTGTGGCTCAATATCTGCAGGCACATTCGTTGTTTTTTCGTCATCCATATTATACGTCCAGCTCCTCTAGGTCAGCATCTTTGGCGCGGACCTGAATAAATGTCTTTCGAAGCGACACGTCGTCACCCATAAGTTTAGTAAAGATTGCATCTGCCTCTTCGGCGTCTTCAACTTTCACCTGCGCCAGTACACGATTTTCAGGGTTCATAGTTGTTTCCCATAGCTGATCTGCATCCATTTCACCGAGTCCCTTGAACCGACTAATTGTCACACCAGCTTGCTTTACAAGATCTTCGTCTTCATCAATGACAACACCTCGTGCCTTCTTTTCACTGATAATTTCGGTAAGAATCTTATCGCGCTCGTCTTCGCCGTAGGCATAATGCTTCTTTTGTCCACGATTCACGCTATAGAGTGGCGGCTTTGCGAGATATACATAACCACCTTCAACAACTTCTTTCATGTAACGGAAGAAGAATGTTAGTAGAAGTGTCGAGATGTGGCTTCCGTCGACATCGGCGTCTGTCATGATGATGATCTTATGGTAGCGGAGTCCATTAATATCGAACTGCTCACCTATACCAACACCGAATGCCTGGATCATCGCTACGATTTCTTTATTGGCGAACATTTTATCAAGACGTGCGCGTTCGGTGTTGAGAACTTTACCACGTAGTGGCAAGATAGCCTGCGTCTTACTGTCGCGGCCTTCCTTTGCAGATCCAGCTGCTGAGTTTCCCTCAACGATGTAAATCTCACTATCATTCGGACTCTTACTTGAGCAGTCCCACAGCTTGCCCGGTAGCCCCATGCCGTCGAGCGCGCCCTTGCGGAGCACATTATCTCGTGCCGCGCGGGCAGCTTTACGTGCACGAGCGGCAAGCAGCGCCTTACCTACAACTTTTTTTGCAACGTCCGGATTTTCGTCCAGGTAGTATGCGAAGTACTCGTTCATGACCTGCTCAACGTAGCGACGAACTTCAGGATTACCAAGTTTGTTCTTGGTCTGTCCTTCAAATTGTGGGTCTGGCAATTTAACCAAAATAATCGCAGTCAGGCCTTCACGAATATCATCGCCGCTCAGGTTTTCTTCCTTTTCTTTGAGCAGCCCGCTCTTACGCGCATATTCATTAATAACGCGCGTAAGTGCCGAGCGGAATCCGATCAAGTGCGTTCCACCATCTGGTGTTAGTACGTTGTTGGCAAACGGCTTCACAGTTTCGATAAATGAATCATTATACTGAACCGCGACTTCAACCATTGAGTCTTCAACCTGACGCTCAACATAGAACGGCGCATCGCTCATGACTTCCTTACCAATGTTCAGATGCTTTACGTAGCTTTGAATACCACCTTCAAAGTAGAATGCTTGGCGCTCGCCAGTTCGGTTATCAACAACACTCGTATAGACCCCCTTAGTAAGGTATGCCTGGTGACGAAGATAATTGACCACCCATTTGTAGTCAAAGGTAACCGTTTCTTTAAAAATCGTGTCGTCGGGGTAAAATGTGATGCTCGTACCGGTTGGTCGATCGGTCTTACCGATCTTCTTTAGTGGAGCTAATGAGGCGCCGCGTGCAAATTCGATCCTATGAAGCTGACCATTCTGCACAACTTCCGCTACGAGCTTATTGGATAGAGCATTTACCACACTGGATCCCACGCCGTGCAAACCAGATGATACCTTATACCCGCCGCCGCCAAACTTACCCCCAGCGTGAAGCACCGTCAGAACGGTTTCAAGCGTGCTAAGGCCAGTCTTCGCGTGAGTATCAACTGGAATACCACGGCCGTCGTCAGTAATCGTAATACCGCCGTCTTCCAAAATCGTGATGTCAACTCGGCTAGCAAATCCTGCGATTGCTTCGTCGATACTGTTATCTGCAATTTCTTTTATAAGATGATGAACTCCGTCGTACCCGGTAGAGCCGATGTACATACCTGGGCGCTTACGGACAGGTTCAAGTCCTTCCAGTACCTGGATCTGTGACCCATCATATGAGTCGCCTTTTTGTTTAGCCACGCTGTTTTCCCCTCATTCCTAATCCGGCTTATATTAGCAGTCAGCCATTTACACTGCCGTCATTATATCGAATTATGTGTGTTCACTCAACCCTTCTAGAAGTTCCTCGAGGAAATCCCTTGCGTTGAACACAATGTTTATGCTAATCTGACTATAAATAGATTAATAACAGTAGTAAACAATAAACAAAAAGTAGCAAAAAATATATGTTTCGTCGCATCGTTTCGAACCTCAGCTTCAGCCCCGCATTAGTTGGGCAACTTGGCTTTTACGCACGCCGACTGCGTAAGGAAGAAGCTACCCGAAGACTAGGCCTTGTCTTCACTGCTCTCGCGCTTGTGGTTCAGAGTCTGGCTGTCTTCAGTCCACCCGAGCCTGCCAACGCGACGACACCCGGCCAAGTAGGTAGCGCAAACCGTTGTGATGTGTCATCAGTTAAACCACGCGGTGAGGCGTTCGAGATTATTGGCAATGAAGCCAAGGTGCAATTCGAAATAAAGGGTGGCAAAAACTGTAAGGTTCAGTTATCCGTAAACTCATTCTTTGCCCCAAGTATGGACGGAACTCCGTACGACAAGCAAACATTGCATGATCGTAAAACCGAAACTTACACTGGTCCAGGTACACACTCGTTGAAAGCATCAATTCCAACAAAAAGCACACCCGAAAAAGGATGCTTCTACCAAGTTGACTTAACGTACGGCACGAACAACATAACTCCTGTGCTCGCCTATGGCCACGGCAAACTCGATTGTGGAACGGCGGTGGTAGCATCAGCTACATGTACAAGTTTCAATGCGATCAAAGCATCGACAAACAAATTTACCCTCCGCGCAACTGCATCAACATCCAATGCGAAGGTTACGAAGTTTGTCTTCGATATCACTAAGCCTGACGGCCAAACAGTATCAAAGACCGTTGCGACCGAAGAAAAGACCGCACTACTCGACTTTGATGCGACCGCACCTGGCACCTACACGGGTAAAGCTACAGTCCACACAACCGTTGGACAGGACTCAGGGCCACAATGTAAAGGTACATTCGTCGTTGAAGGCCCAGCAACGCCTACGGCTGTTTGTACGTCAGTCGGTGTGACAATAACCAACCGTACACAGGCCTACTTTACTGGTAATGCGGCCGTTTCAGGTGGTGCAAGTGTTCGAAGCTATACGTTCGTAGTAAAGAGCGCAGCTGGCCTTGAGGTGTCGCGTACGGTTGTGCCAAGCAATGCTCTCACCGCGTCTACGAGTGCAGTAGATTTGCCAACTGGAAATTACACCGTGCAGTTGCTTGTTCAAACTAGCCACGGTGACCGTACCGATGCAGCCTGCTCTAAGCCGCTGACTATCGTGCCGCCAAACGTTTGTCCATATAACGCTACTCTGCCTGCAAACAGTCCCGACTGTCAGCCATGCCCAGATAATCCAAATGTATGGATCAAGGATGAGAAGTGTGCTGCAGTAATTATCAGCACAAAAACAGCAACGAACATGACGCAAGGTATGGTTGAAGCCAGTAAGGTAACTGCTCGCTCGAGTGACAGGATAAGCTACACGATTACCGTTGAAAACAAGGGTCTTATCAGTCAGTCTGTCACTATGCAGGAAGATCTGGCCGATGTGCTTGAGTACTCTAAGCTGGTTGATCAAGGTGGTGGTACCTTGAACGATCAAACCAAACTGCTCACCTGGCCTAGCATCACACTAGCCGCTGGCCAAAAGCAGTCTCGCACCATCGCCGTTCAGATGATGTCTGACATACCAAGCACCAATACAGGCACCGCTGTACCGACTAGCTACGACTGTAAGATCGCTAATACGTACGGTAATACAGTCACGGTAAACGTAGACTGCCCTTCTCAAAAGGTCATCGTAGAACAAGTTACAAGTGAACTGCCCCACACAGGCCCGCGCGAAAACATGATCTTCGCTGCCGTCTTGCTCTCAGTCGTCGTGTACTTCTACGCACGTTCTAAGCAACTTGGTCGCGAAGTCCGGCTCATCCGACGCAACTTGAACACTGGTACAATATAAGAAGGAATTTGGTGGGAATATGGCAGAACGAATAGTCAATGTACCGGAACGTGAAAGCGGTAATCAGGAAGCTCTCGATCGAGTTAGTCGGGAACGTGGCACCGATCTTAAAAACGAGCGTGAACAAAGTGCAGAACGAGCCGAAGGTGCAAACCTTGAGCAAGCACGTACTGATATCGAAAAGGCCGTTGAGGTTAAAAAGCCCAAGGCCGAAAAAGAAGTCGCACCCGCTGAGAAGCGTCGTGACACCCCTGCAAAGCGGCGAGCCGATCGCAAGGCCAGCTACAAGAAGACTATGAAAGAAACGCAGGCTCACATGAAGCCAGCTGAGCGCACCTTCTCGAAAGTCATTCACAATCCGGTCGTTGAAAAGACGTCAGAGGCCGTGGGAGGCACGGTAGCTCGCCCGAATGCCATATTAGCTGGATCGCTTAGCGCATTCCTTTTAACGCTCGGTATCTACCTCTTCGCAAAGCATTACGGCTACCCGCTAAGTGGTTTCGAAACAATTGCCGCTTTCATTTTGGGTTGGGTTGTTGGAATCCTGTTCGATTACCTGCGGGTGATGATCACTGGCAAACGAGGATAGAAAAATACCAGGCATTGCCTGGTATTTTTCTACTAAGCCACTGCCCTACTTCAACTTTACGTGAACTTCATCATCATTCTTATTATCGCCGCGCAGGTGAAACTTGTCGTCGCTCGACTCAATATCACGTTCTGGTTGAGGTTCCTCGCTAGGCTTAGGCTCATCTACCGTCTGTATCGGTGCAGCGGAGCCAACCGGTGCAGCAAATGTCGCGTTCGATACTGGCGCCAATGTGTCGGCCTTTGCATTCAACGGTGGCGGCGTAGCCGGAAGTGGCGCGGTCGCAGGCGGAGTCGCCTTCGGAGTGCCAGATTGCTGACCACCGAGCTGTTGCCGCTTGGCAAGCCATTCGTCAAGGAATGATGAACCTTGTTTGGTCGGTACCGGGGCACCAGGCGCTGCACCTGCTTTACCCTGCATGCTGCGCATCTGCTCCAGCCTGTCTTGTTTGGCCTTCTCTGCTGCCCCTAGGCGATCGAAAATCTCTTTTTCAACCACAGCACGTGGCTTACCGTATTTCGCAGCACTGAGGCGCTTAAGCGCGTCGCTGAGCTGTGGATTCGCCTGACCCATAGGCGGCACGAAACTCATACTGAATGGAGCGGACGGCACGTTATTGATCATGACCGATGTAACACTTTGGTAATTCGGCATCTTAATTAAATCCTCTGCCTCAAATGTTGGCGCGAAGCGCTTAACCATAAGCTCAGCATCCGTAACACCTATACGCCCAGATATAACTGTTCCGACGTTTCCAATGATCGCTTCGCGAATCTTGTCAGTTAGCTGTGTCATGAACTGGTTACCAAGGATTAGGTTTAACCGATATTTACGGGCTTCAGACAGGATTGATTCAAAACTATCTGTCGCAAAGTTCTGGAACTCGTCTACATATAATGAGAAATCGACACGCTGGTCTTCCGGAACATCAGCCCGTCCCATGGCAGCCGCCTGGAAACGCATCACGAATATCATACCCATTAATTTAGAGTTCAGCTCACCCATTCGGCCCTTTGATAGGTTTACTAATAAGATCTTCTTGTTATCCATAATGTCACGCAGATTGAAGCCGCCCCTAGTCTGACCAATAACGTTGCGCATGCTGTCGTTGCTAATGAATGGCCCGAATTTCGATACTACCCAGCTGATCACCTCTCCGGCCTCGTTCGAGCGCTGGCTGGCTGGGAATTCTTTCGTCCAGAAGTCGAGCACACTTTGGTCTTTCACATATTTGAGCTTGGACTTCATATAGTCTTGGTCAATCAGTACTTTTGGAATATCGATAAATGTTCCGCCGGCTGGGTCTGCCATAAGAAGCAATGCCGCATTCCTAAATATGTGTTCCAGTCGCGGCCCCACAATGCCAGTGTGGCCTGGATCGTACAGGCTATACAGCATATTGATCGATTCTTGAACAAGAAAGTCTTTTTGGTCTTCTGTTTCAAAGTCGAACATATTAAGTCCGATAGGATTCGCCATGTCACCTGGATTGAAATAGATCACGTCTTCAACGCGTTCTTTTGGAACCTTACCAAGTAATGCTTCAACGGAATCGCCGTGTGGATCGACGAACGCAAAGCCCTTACCATCCATCATGTCTTGAAACGCAAGGTTTTCGAGCAGGACAGATTTACCCGTACCGGTTTGTCCAATGATGTAAGTATGACGACGACGATCATTAGTACTGAGTCGAATTGGCTTCTTTGTGCCCCTGAACTCGTTATACCCGAGCAAAAATCCTTCGTCCATAATATCCGTTGGACCGTCAACTTGCTTACTCATCTGACGTTGTACTTGTGACGTCGGTATATTTTTTTGATCCGGTAAATGAAACAACGTCGCTAGCTCTACTGTATTTAAAATATTACTGTTTACTCCCTGCGGGAAAAAACGGAATATGTACGATGTTACGAGCTCTTCAACGTTACGAGTCAGCGTGAATTTAAATCCATTGTATGCAGGTGAATCGAACAGCGCGAATGCTGA
Organism: Candidatus Saccharibacteria bacterium UBA6575; assembly: GCA_002434005.1. Taxonomy (GTDB): domain Bacteria; phylum Patescibacteriota; class Saccharimonadia; order Saccharimonadales; family Saccharimonadaceae; genus UBA1020. The sequence goes on from DJJF01000032.1 coordinate 11,010, forward strand.
GATAATATTCTTTAGCAGCGTCTGCGAACGTGCAGCAGTGTTGGAACTTACGACAACCCGAATTAATGTCTCGTATCCCGGATAACGAGTCTTCTCTTCGATCGTTTCAACCTTGGCTCGCTCAAGATTCGTAAGTTGCTTCTCCTCAGGCTTGTCTTTGCCCTCACCACTTTCTGGCGGTTTCCAAAGCGCTTCCATAATGTCCTTGCTTGAACTAAGCGCCGCTAAACCTGTCTTTTTGCCTTTATTCTTACTTACAGCGTCAGCCTCGGCGATTGATTTCTTAGTCCAGCCTTCTTTTGCGGGCCGGATCAGCATCTGGATACCAATACCGTCTTCACGACCAGCCGAACTAAGTGCGTTTAGTAGCGCCCGTGAAGCGTCACGCTTCGACTCCTGATATGTAGCAATCGGGAAGATGTACTCTTTCTTGAGCGTAAACTCGCCACCAATCGTGCCACTCATCTTCCCTACTTCCGAAAACACCGTATGTTCTTCAACTTCTTCCAGCCGAGCCGACGGATATGCCGCAGCGATCGCTTGTCGAATAACTTCAACTAATGACACCGGTACCCCAGTATAGTAATGCACTAGTCCTTCTCGGGCGACAATTTCAAACGATAAATGCCGCTGGCCATATATCTTGCTTTTAAAGCCACGAACCGCCGTCGACGCAATAATGTTATACATTACCTGAGCCTGGCTCAAGACTTCTTCGGTGACATCACGCTCGTCACGGCCTCCACCCTGAAGATCGTCGCTAGTTGGCGGCAGATGGATGACCATTGGCACCATTTTGAGACCACGCTCATAGTTCTTGGCTTCACGCAGAGTCTTTTGGTATTGGAAGAATACGATAGCACCAGCGATCAATGCGAGTATCGCTACAATGAAGATACCGATGAACGCCCCTAACACCTCGTAATGCCCCCTGTTATATTATTCTGTCGTCGCGCCGAGCTCTTTGCCGTATCGCTTTTTCAAATAGTCTGCCTGGAGCTTACCTACTTGTTTTTCGCGAGCGGCTGGATCATCGCGCGTGTCGGCGATTATTTGCTTCGCTTTGTCGACCCATTCCTTTTCGATCAGATCTTCATCGGCTGCTACGGCGGGATTATCGTCGACCTGAGATTGCACCTGGGTATCGTCTTCCGTTACGACTGGAGTAGGCAGACTTACTGGTACCGCCTGAGCTTGATTCGACTGTTCGCTGGCCCGCTCTGGCGCTGATTGAGCACCGCGCTCCACGTTAGGTAGTTGGATTTCAGGTGAAGTATCAGGAGTCGGCAGATTCGGATTCGATTCCGGCGAACGTTCGCCCTGCGGAGCGTTCATTTCCGGCGAAGTGTGCTTGGGTTCCATATCTAGAAGTATACCACGAGGAGCGTGAGCGAAATGGGTAATTAATGCGAAGAGCGCTTAGAAACATAGAGACATGCGACCAGAAGGAATACTGTGATGAGAAGCATCTCATATATTCCAAAAGAGCCGATTGAAAGCATTGCAAGGGCCATAGTCGGCCCCAAAGCAAGCACGGTTGAAAAGTAATATGCGCGCTTCAAGCTCAGTCGGCCAGGTGGCCGTTTTGAAGTGAATCTCCGCCCGACAATCTGAATGAGTCTTGATCCAATCCATAGCAGCTCAGTTGTCGCACCTAGTAGAACTACGTACAAAAGAAAAAAGACGGCTAGCAGCCCCAATGGGCCGACCGTCGATGGGTTCGTCATCTGCAACATAATGATAAGAATAATTCCGGCTGTTACCGTACTTATTGCGATGATTTTCCCTAACATAGTCCTCACTCTATATCACTGTTCGTCTTTCGTACAGGCTGCATCGTTGGTAACGTGCTAACCGAGTAAAACTATTCAAGAGAGCCTGAGCGAAAGGCCATATGTCCAGGCAAATCACAGTCCGCTCTAAAAAATATGTAAGCGCGTGTGCCGTGGACAGCCTATCGCTCGAGGCAACTGACCGCTCCAGCATGAGCTAGAGCATCCGTTTATAGAAGGTTCCACGTACACGCTGAGTGCTCACAACATCATTGGTTTGGACCCTAAATGACGTGGTTTAACTCAGCGTGTCGGTACTGATTCTATGATCGCTCAACAAAATGTTTCGTTTTTGAATGCATAGCATTCATGTTCGAAATATTCGGAGCATCGATAGCATCAATGCGGCAGATAAAGATTTAAAAAGGTGCGTGAGATACAGAGTAACTCAATATTCTTTACGTACGCCGACTGGCGCTATCGACTATCCGTTCGAGGGTTGAACGTATGTCCGCATGGAGGCCGCGGTCAGTGTCGAGAAGTTGGATTGTTAAGGTATTGAACGTTGTGGTGGCTTTTTTGTTTTTGTAAAAGCTTAGATTCAGATTAGCATAAGAAGTACACCAGGTCAATAGTTTTGATGTGTTGAATGCATGTCATATTTGCAACACATTGCGATATCATCTGTTAATCTCAGTGTTGATTTTTTATCATCATATCTATCTCCTCTAGGATTGAGCTCTCGTCGCACCCATTAACACCCATTAATAATGTGATTGCAAAACTTGATAGACATATATGTCATGACTAATCCGAACCACTGGAAATCGTTTTTTCCAGAACCAGACCCAGACAATCTAGATATCCCAAACACACCAATCGAAATGTTCCTCACTTGCTTGGCATGGAAGATCCAATTGGATATGAAAATGCATCTCGAGCTCGCGAAATGCTGAGCATGGGCCATCGGGTAGAAGCCTGCCAAGTTGATACTCGGCGAAGAGTTTTTTGTAAAAACTGCTGAAACACTTCATATATGCCGGCCATGCTGCGGCTGCGAAAATTCTGATCGAAAACCATAACAGTATGTAGGCTTGTACGGTTCGCACGTTCCATACTATGTATATCCGATCATAATATTTTATGTGCGTAATTGTAACGTTCGTTAATCACACTCCCCTACTTCATAGCAAAATCACTTCGTTATCAGCCCAGTGTTTGCTGCAGTCTCGGAACACTACATATAGTGTTCAAAAATTGCTAAAAAAACTAATAAAAAATTCCATAAAAAAGTCATTGACACAAGCGTTTTCACGTCATATTATAGGGGTAGCTTCTGAGCAAAAAAAGTGTACAGAGGCTAAAAAAGAACAAAAACAAAAATTCGAACAAAAAACTCCACAGAAAACGACCATTCCTCGCAGGTGGTCGTTTTCATTTACCCTACCTAGAAATAAAAACGCCCGACTCTCGCACGGTCGGGCCCTTTTATTGGTGGAGCTGGCGGGCATCGCACCCGCGTCCAAACGGTAACCTACTACTCGTCTACAAGCTTAGTCTATTCCAAATTTTGTAACGCATCGAAGGCCTAAGGAATATACAAAGATGGCCTGATCAGCGCGCAGAAAAATGTCCGAGCATGTAGCTGCTTCCCTACATGAGCGTGAGTGACATGAATATGACACCGCCGAGCCGCTCTATGTCACCTGAACGAGGCGATGGCCTAAAATATTTAGGCTAGCGCAGGAGCAAGCTGAGGTGCAGCGAATGCTGACTTCAAGCTAGCCCATGCTTTTGCAATTGGGTTTGCAATTAATATGTAGTTTACGTCTACGATCGGCTTGCAAAGTAGTCTGTTAAAGTCCATTTGTCGAAAGCTAATGTCAGCCCCAACTGCAGTAATTATAACATGCAACCATATCTGTTAACAACCCGCTCTGCTCACGGTGGTACGACATTAAGAATATTAGATACATAGCATTATTTACAGCGAATAACAATTTGATGCCGTTAGCATGATGAGTAACGCTGAGCGGACTTCGAAGGTGCTAACGGCTGCACTGGTGAGTACAATGGCATATCGCCACTACGAAGCCCATCTTGCAAACATTACGGTGAGGCTGAATGGGATGAACCTACAGTTTAATACAAATCTCAAAGTACCAGCGGCGCTCAAGCAGGCCATTGATCGACGGAATAGCCATGGTAGTAAGCGTTGGACGAACCAACAACCATAGCGCTCATGGCAATTTACAACAAAAACATGCAAAGACATTAATTATTCAGGCAATTAAATCTCAATTTGATAGATATAAAAGTAGCTTCAAAAACAACATTTACAATGAGCTTTCGCTAAGCAGGTGCCTATAGAAAGCTCCGGAAGTGTTTTACTGAGCCACGCCGTCGAGACACTCTAATGCCGTTTACTGACTGGCCAAAAGTCCCCTGCTCTACCTCTTGAATTCTTGAGGTGGAATATGGTACTATAGCTAACGAGTTAAACGCTCAGGAAAAAGCGACCAAACCTAACGGGAGATCAATCAAATAGCTACTCAACAAATAAAGATCAACGAAGCCATTCGCGCCTCAGAGTTACGCGTCATCGGGTCAAGCGGGGAACAACTTGGAATCCTCCCCCGAAACGAAGCACTGAAACTCGCGGAAGAGGCTGGCGTCGATCTGGTTGAGATCTCTCCCAACGCGAATCCACCTGTTGCCAAGATCGTTGACTGGGGTAAATTCCAGTATCAGAAGATGAAGGAACAGCAGAAAAACCGAGCCAAGAGTAAGCAAAGCGAACTCAAGCAAATGCGGTTTGGAATGAAGATCGGTCAAGGTGATTTAGATATCAAGCTACGGAAGATCCGCGGCTTCCTCGCCGAAGGACACAAGGTCCGTATCTCGATCTTTTACCGAGGACGCGAGAACGCCCACCGTGAACTCGGGTACGTCATGATCGATAAGATCGTTGCGCTACTCGAGGACGACGCCGTGGTCGAATCACAGCCAGTCATGGCCGGTCGAAACCTGAGCATCACAGTAAGGAGTAAATAACGTGCCTAAACTCAAGACACATAAAGGTACCGCAAAGCGGGTCAAACTGACCTCTACCGGTAAGATCACCCGCCTGCGAGCTTCGGGTAATCACTTGCTTGCTAAGAAAAGCAAAAGCCGCAAACGTGCCATCAATGTAAGCGGTTCTGTAACCGGCAAGATGGCTCGAAACGTTAAACGATCGTTAGGAGTCTAGTTCATGCGAGTCAAACGAGGCGTCCCAGCACGCGCTAAGCACAAAAAGATTTTAAAAGCCGCTAAGGGCATGCAACATAACCGCACCCGTAGCTTCCGTCTTGCGAAGCAAGGTGTTATTCGTGCGCTCACCTACGCATACCGCGATCGTCGTAACCGTAAGCGAGATCTACGCTCACTGTGGATCACCCGCATCAATGCAGCTGCCCGCGAAAATGGTACTACCTACGGCCAGCTGATCAACGGTCTTAAGAAAGCTAATGTCGAGCTAGACCGCAAAGTTCTCAGTGAACTTGCTGTCAGCGAACCAAAAGCATTCGCTGCTGTCGTAAAAAGCGTCAAATAGCTTTTATCTCAAGACATGAACTGACCCCGCTTCTTGAAGCGGGGTCAGTCTTGTCTCCTCCCTCGGGTTGTGCGAGATGAATATTTCGCGCATTGCCTTAGAGCTAGAGCGCCTTTTCAACCACCTCGCACTCCCAGTGGCTCACGAAGCTCGCGCCGTTGTCTCTCCAAATGAATTTGTAAAGATGGGCTGCGTGCAGTGTTACCCAGATGGTTGCCAGCTGCATCGGCACCCACACGGCCAGAGTGACAATGAACTCGCGGAGCGAGCTGGTAGGCCACAGCGGAGCAATTGCAGCAGTCAGGCTAACCATAACTACTGGCAAGCACATGAAGACCGCGAGCACCACTGCTGCCCGATGGCGAATCGTGTCTTGCATGTCGGGTGCGAGCTCAATGTCGGTTGGGGCAACGAAGTCATCGGTGCACGCCTGCGCACTCAGCACCTTGACGAACGACGCCGCAATGCGGGCCCTGTAGTACTGCCGCTCACGCCAACCTTCACTGTACAGCTTTCGCCACACCAGTTGAGAGAGCAACACAAGGCAAAGTGCTAGGTATGCAGCGAGCATCGACTCGCTCGTTACTCCCAATCGGGCAGCAACATAGCCACTGATCAAAATCGCCAGTTTCAGAGCACTCAGTATCGCAGCCGCGTAGGCGACAAGTGCCGTGAGACTGAGAAATGCGCGCTGAAGCTCGTTGGCGCCGGACATAAGGATCCTCATCCTGCGCGCCAAGCTTACGGCAATGATCGCCATGCCGACTTGCGCGATCGCGCTGGCAAAGCTCACACCGATATACACCAGACTTAGTGTCAACAGTGTGGCCACCGCAAGCAGTCGCTGGTTCGTACGAGTTTTCAACACGCCAATCATGACGGGCTCCTCTAGTCGAAGGGGGTAGGACAAGACTATATGTTACTATACTATGATTATCAAAAAAAGCAACCAAAAAGACATCTGTTAAAGATGTCCGAGGTAGCAGCTCGGCGATAAGCCGGGTTCTGTCGTGGATGGTCATCTATCTAGTACGCCCGTTGCCGGACACATCAAGCGGATATCGAACTTCAGGCGGACAACCTGTTTGTGAAGCTCTCCTTGCAGCAGGCGGGGTTTACCTTCTTCGCATGTCACCATGCGCCGCTGTAGTCTCTTACACTACTCGTTTCACCCTTACCACCGAGATGGCGGTTTCGTTTCTGTGGCA
>DJJF01000027.1 GCA_002434005.1 Candidatus Saccharibacteria bacterium UBA6575
ACCATTTGTGCAGCTTTCAAATACTGTAAAGGGCACCTATTCAATTAAGAATACAGGGACAGAGGGTACGGGCTTTTATCCGAAGGTGAACGTATCATCGCGGCCGTGGGGGTCGAATCAGCAGCTAGAGGCTTCACTGCTTTTTGGTGGTCGTGAGCGTACCAACGATTTTTCAGTCAACGCAGGGCTCGGTCTGCGATATGTAGAAGTTTCTTACGGTGCAAGTAAAAAGGGGCAGTGGGTGGTTACGGTAGCGCCATGGATGCTAATCGTAGCCTTACTCATACTCTTAGTTATCGGTATGGAATTCGCTCTGTTTCGAAGGCGTCGAAAATCAAAATCTTCGACTAGCTTGTAATCCTGGCTCTGTAGACGGGGACTACCCCTGGAGCTAACTTGCATTTAAGCATAAGCGCAGGTATAATCCACGGTGTACCGTCTATCTTGGCGACAAGATTCGGGGTATAGGGAAGTAAACAAATAATGGGCTTATACAAAACCTTTCGAAGGCTGAATCGTATGCGCTTCAGAAGTGTAGCCCTCATAACCGCCTGTGTATTTGCAGGTCTGTTTGCGTTTGTGCATGCAAACAATGCTTACGCAGCAACGACACTGCCAACCATGATGAACTTCCAGGGTCGTGTGACTAATAATTCCGGCAGTATTTTATCGAATGGAACCTACAACATGCGTTTCAAGATTTGGACCGCCTCGAGTGGTGGTAGCCAAGTATGGAGTGAAGACAGGCTTGTAAGTGCGAGCCAGGGCGTAACCGTGACGAACGGCATGTTTAGTGTTCAGCTAGGTAGCGTAACGACGCTACCGGCCAGTGTATTTGCGAGTAACAGCCTATACTTTGAAGTTGAACTACCAACACCAGCAACGGCTACGGGCAGCAGTCCAAGTTGGACCGAAGGTGCGATGACGCCGCGAAACCAACTCTTACCGAGTGCCTATGCGTATAATTCCGAAACCCTCGACGGACTAGATAGCGCTGCATTCGCACAGATTGGTGCGACAAATGCCTTCACTGGAGCTAATTCATTCGACGTTTCGAGCGCAACTGCACTGCAGGTAAAGAGTGGCTCGGCTGTGCTGCTGACCGCCGATACCGCTAACTCACGCGTTAGCATTGGTGCCAGTGATACGACAGGAACCGTGTTGATTCTTGACACCAAAACCGGCTCTGGTGATCCTACCGGAGGTAGTGCGACTAACGGTGCGATGTACTACAACTCAAATGCTGGTAAATTCCGCTGTTACCAGGGGGGCGCATGGTACGACTGTTTGAGCGCAGGGCAAACGAAACAAGTCAGTCTTGAGCCTGAATATGCCGGTGCAACATTTACTGGCGACGGGACGAACAATACTGGTTCACTATCCAGTGACTTCTGCTCTGGTACCTCCAGATTGAGCATCAACACGGCAAACTGCGCCGCGACCAACGAGTATAACTACTACCAATGGACGACAACTCAGGCAACTGCACAAGATTACGATCTATATGTCCGCCTCAAGCTTCCATCTGACTATGCGACTGGTTCAATGACGAACCTTACTGCTACGGCGTGGGGAACGACGACTGCGAGCGAGTCGGCAGTGTTATCGCTCTTCTCTCCAGGCTCTGCGACTGCCTGTACAACCACCTCAAACCTCGTGACATCGAATGCTACATGGAATACATCAACAACAGCTTCACCGCTCGGTGCATGTTCACTCGTCGCAGGGGATACGGTAACTATTCGTATACGACTTCTGGCTGGTCAAAACAAATATGTGCGAATGAGTCAGATAGGGTTCAGCTATGTCACCAGCTATTAGGCGTATTCTCGCCATTCGCCGTGGCATGTATCTTGGACTGGGTGCGATCATAACGGCTGGAGTTATATGGGCATTTGCTGCGTGGAACGGCAGTACCAGTGCCATTGTTCAAAAAGACGGCATCATCATGTACGGTGCTTCTGCCAACACAACTCCACAGGTGCGTGACTATACAAGTGCCACAAATACGTTCGGGTCCGCTGCGGGATCGGTTGCCGGAACCCAAGCGCAGGCACTTATCTTAAAAACATCTCCGATCAAGAACGAAGCAATTGCCGGGTATGTTAACTCAAGCGGGGTACTGCAAGTCATGTGCTTTAACGGTACATCATGGACCAATGAATGGACAGTTACAGTTGGCGGTACGGGTACAACCCGGCCATTTGATATCGCGTACGAAAAGACGTCGGGGAAGGCTATGGTGTTATATGGCAACAATGGCGCTAATCTGGGATACCGCACAAAACCGAGTGCCTCGGCCTGTGGAAGTGCGAACTGGGCAAGTGCGTCAACATTCACACCGGCACGTACTACTGGAACGGTATCGTGGGTCAGGCTAGCCCAGGACACCAGATCATCTTCGAACTTACTTGCTGCTGCTTGGGCTGACGGCGCGTCTGATCTTTCAAGCCAAGTTTGGTCGGGCAGTGCCTGGGGAAATGAGCCAACCTCAGCACTTTCAACGACACTAGAATTTGCCTCGGCTGCCCAGGACATAGACAGCTTTGACATTGGGTACGAATCGACATCTCGCGCTCTCATGGT
>DJJF01000034.1:0-2098 GCA_002434005.1 Candidatus Saccharibacteria bacterium UBA6575
AGCCTGAATATAGCGATACATATTGTCGGCAAATAGTAGTACGTCTTTTTTCAAGTCGTCACGGAAATATTCTGCCAGGGTGATTGCCGCCAAACCGATCAAGCTACGCTGCACAGGATTTTCATTCATTTGCCCGAAGAACATGGCAGTTGTTTTGAGTAGATCGTTATCGCCGAGCGTTTTGTAGAGCTCGTGACCTTCACGGATACGTTCACCAATACCTGCGAACATACTGATCGCACCTGAACCTTCGGCGACGTTGTTAATGATTTCCATGGTGAGGACTGTCTTACCTACACCCGCACCACCGACGATACCAATCTTGCGCCCCTTAACGAATGGCGTGAAGAAGTCGAGTACTTTCAGCCCGGTATCAAGCACATCATCGGAACGATTCTCAAGACTCGTCTCCTGGAAGGCTGGCGAGAAGATGGGACGCTTGATCATTTTACTAAGCGTTGCATCGTCAAGCTGTGGCTTACCGTCAATTGGGCGTCCCATGGCGTCCCACACTCGACCAATCATCTCTTCGCCAACTGGTATCTCCAGGCTGCGTCCGCTACGCGATACTTGATCACCTTTTTGGATGCTGTAATCACCACCGATATTCAAACAGACGGCCATGTCACCGTGTTCGAGCGCGTTAACTAGCAGTGGTGACTTCTTTTCATTATCGACATAGAGCATTTCATTTAAGCTCGGAATGTCTTCATCGAATTGGATTTTGATGACAAGGCCTTTAAGCGTGCGCACGACACCTTTCTTGTATACGGTTTCTTCGGTCATTACGAGGCCCCTCCTGCACGTATTTTCTTGAGCCCAGCTAACGATTCTTTCAAGCGTGTGTCAACCTGGTTACGCTTTGCTCGGTTGAACTCGGTATGTAGCTGGTTCGCATTATCGATTGAACGTTCTTTGGCGGCCGACATTGCCTTAAACCGACTGGCTACTTGGGCGAGGCGACTGTCATAAATGAACTGTGAAATAGTAAGCCTAAGGATCGAGTTTTCGAGATACGAGGCAACGGAATACGAGCTAGGTTCAAAAATATAGGTTTTTTCGGTCACCATGTCTTTACTCACGGTGGACATATCGGCAACACGTCCCTTACTTGATACGACCTCGCTTAGGTCGACATCTTTGATTTCTTGCTGAGACAACGAGATGTAGTGCTGATAGTAAATGCGGCTGCGAGCGTATTTACGTGTGATGTCCATAAGCGGATCAACGTTGATGTAATCATGCTCGGGCAGGTCGAAGTAGTAGGTATGGTCGATGTGAGCTTGCTTGAGCTTGGTTGCACCGTGATGACCAATAACCAGCACGTCGTTCTTTGTTTCGTCGTAGCGCTCAACGACTTTACGAATCAAACGGTTATCGATATCCCCACTTAAGCCACCTTTCGCCGTAATCAGTATCAGCAGTTCCTTGTCGATCGGCTTTTCATCGACCTTGCGGCCAAAGTTAAATAGCACATCCACGCGGATCTGCTTATATATATTCCAGACTTCGTCGAAAAATTGGTTACTAATAGCTACCTTGCTTTTCGTTTTAGCGATTTGCATACTGCTAAGCGTTTCGAGCGCGGAGGTAAGGCTTACCACGGAGCGCACCGAGGCTTCTTCTGCTTTGATTTCAAGCGGGCGGCGCACCTTACTTTTTCTCCTTTTCATCAGACTTCTTATCATCCTTCGACTCTTCTTTAGCCGGTGTAGCTTCGGCGGCTGCTTCTTCATCGGCGGCTTTTTCGGCTTCTTCGGTTTGACGTTGCTTTTCGGCTTCGGCTTTGGCGGCTTTTTCGATTGCTGCCTTCTTAACCTCGTCTATAGTCATGACTTCGGCTTTGAGCGCCGCTTCGAGCTCATCGAAATTACCAACCATGTCCTTATCTTCCTGAAGTTTGGCAGCGTAGTCGCGCACCTTCTCTTTGAGAAGCTCAATGTTAATTATTTCTTCGGGAGCGCTACCCAATACGATGTTCATGAGGAACTGCTGTTCAGCAAAACTATAAACCTCGCCAATATTTTGGTTCATCAGCTTAAAGAGCACCTTGCCCTTGTCGTAGTCAGCTTGAGCCTGTGGGCTGAGCTCGGTACCA
>DJJF01000034.1:2271-16755 GCA_002434005.1 Candidatus Saccharibacteria bacterium UBA6575
GCTGAGCTCGGTACCAAAGTGCGCGTATTCCTCGGCGGTACGGTATCCAGCCAGTGTGAGGTTCAGCTTATCGGCTAGGCCCTTTTGTCGTTTGTTTTGACCAACGCCACCAACACGAGTCACCGAAAGAGCCGTACTGACCGCTGGGCGCATAGTATCTTTGAAAATCTTTCCATCCAGAATCCACTGACCGTCAGTAATGGACATAATGTTGGTTGGTAGATAAGCGGTGATGTCACCACCCGGCGCATACACGATTGGGATAAGGGTTTGGCTGGCATGATTCGACTCGGTCTTACCACCACGCTCCAGCAAGCTGGAGTGCGTATAGAACATGTCACCTGGGTACGAGTCACGGCCTGGGCTCACTCCTGCGATCAAAGAGATTTCACGGTAGGCTTGGGCGTGCGCTGTAAGGTCGTCGTAAATCATCATGGTATCCATATTGCACTGGTGCCAAAAATATTCACCGTGTGCCGCACCAACATATGGTGCAAGATAGCTTAGAATCAAGGACTCGAACGAGTTAGATACGACGACGATAGCTTTCTTCAGGGCATCATTCTTTTCGAGTGTTGTCACCAGCTCAGCCACGTCGTGCTGACGCTTTGCAATCAACACGTAAATAACCGTGATATCCGTGTTTTTTTGGTTAATCGCTACAGAAGCAGCCAGGGCAGTCTTACCCACCTTACTGTCACCAAGCATTGCCATACGCTGACCGCGTGCTAATGAATATTCGAGGTCGAGAATGGTAATACCGGTTTCAACAGGAGTATCGAGTAACTCACGTTCGTAGAGGGCTGGTGCGTTATGGAATACATCCCACTCTTGGTCTGGCGTAATCTCACCTTTACCGTCAATTGGTTCACCAAATACGTTGACTACCCGGCCGATAAAGTTCTTGCCGACCGGAATCATAATGTCACGGCCTTCAATGACACACACCATGCCAACTTGTAACGGGGACGGGTCGAGCTTCATAACAACTACATGGTCTTCGAGTACCTGGTGTACGTATCCGCGCGTGTCGTCTTGGAACCGCACTGTGGCGTGCACATTGGTTGGTTGTAAGCCCTTGATTTTCACCATAAATGAGTCGATGCCAACGATCTCACCGACTGGATTGCCAGTATCAACCAACTTTTGGAACACCTTACCTGCTTCCACGCAGCGCCTCCAGCTCCTTCGTAATCAGTTCTCGCCCGCCCGTAAGTCGCGCTCGCATACTCAAATCTTTAATGTGATTTGGTGTACGTAAATAGACACCACCGATAAGTGCAGGCTGCAGGCCAACTGATATCAACGCCTGAGGATGAATTGAGCTACGCAGCCACGCGCTTAACTGCCGTAAACTGTCGCCGTCTGCCACCGATGCAAACGTCATGTGAATAACTGGAGCGTCATCTTTTAGTTGACGCAGTTGGCGGATTAGATCACCCCGGCCGCGGCCGTCGGTAAGGTCGAGCTTGTTCTGCGCTATAAAATCAGTCAGTTGTTCGGACATGGTTGGCATGGCCGAGCTTTCGCCTCCTGTTTTCGCCCTGACACCAGCGGATGTCATGTCGTTATCAACTCGCTCTAACTCACTCACCATGCGCGAAAGATCGACGCGAGTGACAATGGAAGGCGGTAATATAAATGCGCCAGCCTGAGCGGTTACACTATCTGTCATAGCCGCATGTCATCCATAATATCTTTCTTATTGGCCTCGAGTTCAGCGATGATCGCAGGCAGCTGCGCCTTAACATCATACTGATCGCCGAGTGCTCCAATCAGATAATGCTCAATGATACTCGCCATATTACTTTCGAAGCCGCTAATAATTGTGGCTTCCTGAGTGCCGATCTTTTGCTCAAGCCGAGCCTTAAAGTCTGCGTATTGCTCCTGCATGGTCTGAGCATTCTTACCAAGTGAATCGAGTGCGGTTTCCTGCGCTTTTTTAAGATCCTCACCGTACTGGGTAAAGTGAATGTCTAGCTGCGCACTTAGTTCATCGTGCTTAGCCTGCATAGCAGTTGCCTGTGTATCGAGAGAGCCTAAAGCCTTAGCCTGCGCATTCTTAAGTGCAGAACTGTACTCAATGAACTCACCATCAAGTTGCTTAGAAAGTTGATCGTAGCGATCCTGTAAGGCGTGCTGACTGCGGTTAAGCGACTGAAGCGCAAGATACTGCGCATCTTTCATTGCCTCGCCGTACTCAGCGATTTGCTTGTCGAGCTTGGTAACAATTTGTTCGCGTAACTCAGTACCGATCTGCGCAACAAGCGTATCGAGATCTTTTTTAAACTGATCGGCATTGGCAGCAATGGTGCGCTCAAAGTATTCTTTACCATGCTGACGTAGCTCTTCGCGCATGAGGTGATCGAAAAGCTGGGGCAGCTGAGCATCCGCTTCGTCGAGCGGCGCTTGTGCCTTATGTTGAAATATACCCATTCAGAATCCCACCTTGTCTGCACCTATCATAACTTGAGCAGTAGATACACCGCAAACAAACCGATACTTAATACGAGTATGCTTGTCAGGATTATTTCAAGCAAAGCACGGAAAATGGATTTTTTTGACATTGGGTTTCGTCCGATAGATATCAGACTGTTACGAATACCGGAGTAGATAATGACGATTGCCGCGACAACGCTCAGCACCGTAATCGCAAGGCTTAGGTATATACGGATAGGATTTACTTCTTTTTCTGCAATCTGTTGCCCAATTCGCTTTAAGACATCGGGGACTTCAACTTTAGTGCTCTTTTCGTTTGGGTTGCGTTGAATATTAATGGTCGTAGGAATCGAACCAAGCTGCACATCTCGTTGCTTACCAGCATCATCTTTGAGCGTGGTCGAGCCCACGGTGATACCTTTGCCGTCAAACGGCGCTGTCGCTCTTCCTAGCACGGTCTTTTCTTCGGTGCCCGCCTTCATGGCAACGCCCTCAACCGATGACAACGTAAGATAATCGCCGGCCTTAATTGGCCCAGCCTGCGTACTCACTAAGGTGTTATACGTACCGGATACAGCAACGAACGTTTCGTTCTTAAGGCCTTCATTCGAGACGGACAACGGAAGGACGTTCCTATCAACAACGACACCAAACATGTTTTGAAGCTGGGCTTGTACCGCTGGCTTGACGAGCTTGTCACTCTTACTTGATAGTTGCACAACTGTACCGACATTGAGGGGTGATTCTGCCGAATACCCTTGCACACTCCCGCCGCCAGCAGACACTGCGCTAGCTACCTGAAAAAATCCCAATACAGCAAGTGCGGCTGCTACCACCACGCCACTACCTGTTCGCAGCTGTGTCACTACTGTTTATCTCCCATTCGTTGGTTGTACGAGTTTGGGCTCATTATAGCATAAGCACTCGTGGCTCAATGACGCCGTGTACCACTATTGTTGACAGATACCGCTCATGGTACAATCCAACCAGCTTTAGGTGGCACCACACATCCAAGGCAAATAAACATTTCTACATCCAAAAAACAGATATAGAAACAAAAAAATGAATATGTGGTGTCACCTCCCCACTGGTCTTAATGCTCGTCGTACGTTGCTGTTTGCAGCGTCAGCTTTGATTACCGTTGTTATTACTACGTCGGTAATTTTCTCGCATATTGCGCAAGCTGCGCCTGGCACCAACAAGACGCTCAATTTCCAAGGCCGCCTGCTGAATGCTGCAGGGGGTACTGTTCCTGACGGCAACTACAATTTACAATTCAAGATTTATCAAGACGGCACTGGTACCGCGGCAGGAAACCCTGGCGGCTCCCTCAAATGGACAGAAAGCCACATCAACAACGGCGGCACGAGCGGTGTCAAAGTTAAAAACGGGTACTTCTCTGTCACTCTTGGATCCGTAACGGCTTTTGGCACCAGCATAGACTGGAACCAAGATACGCTTTGGCTTTCAATGAACGTGGCTGGCTCAAGTGCCAGCTGTACAACGTTTGGGTCGGCACCGTGTGGGGCGGACGGAGAAATGCTACCGATGAAGCGCCTCACTGCAACACCATATGCCATTAACTCCGGCGCAGTTGGCGGCAAAACAGCCGACGATCTGGTTCAGCTCGGTCAAGGTGTTCAGTCAGATGCAAGCACAAATAGCAGTATCTTTATTAACAAAACCGGTAGTGGAAACCTCATTCAGCTTCAATCAAGTGGCACCGATACATTCACTGTCAATAATGCCGGTAACATCAGTCTCGGCTCTGCGGCCAACCAGTCACTCTCAGTTGCTACATCAGCGAGTGGCGCCGGAAAGTCACTCACCGTAACTGCTGGCAACGCGGCCTCCGGCAGTGGGCTCACAGGAGGTAATCTCGTGCTTCAAGGTGGTGCAGGCAACAGTGCAGCTAGCGGAAATGTGATCGTGAAGGCAAACGGCCAAAACTCGACAGGCACCTTCCAAGTACAGAACGCTGGTGGCGACACGCTCTTTAATGTCGACTCAATGAGCAACATCGTATCGGTTGGCGGCATCAAGTTCACTCCGGCCATCGAGGGTGCGACAACTGCCTATAGCCTGTGGGACGACAACGATGTAACCGGTGGCACATACGATGACAGTAACCTCAACATTGGAACTGTGTTCCAGGCAGACCAGTCTGGTATGGTGTCGGGAGTTAGATTCTACAACCCTGCCGGTGGTACTGTTAGTAGCTCAAATGTTGGTAAGCTATGGTCTTGCCCCAACGCTAATTGTTCGACTGGTGGTGGGTCAGAACTAGCCAATGTGACATTCGCGTCTAGCTCTACAGAAGGCTGGAAGACTGCGTACTTTAGCTCGCCTGTGTCAATTTCAGCCAATACAAATTACGTCATCTCCTACTACATGCCAACTTCGGGTAAATACCGTGCATCGCCAAACTACTTCCAGTCCGCATACACAACTGGTGTCCTTACGGCACCTGAGTCGGGTTCCGTACCGAATGGTGTCTATTACACAGGTGCGGCAAACTTCCCATTTGGTACATTTAATAAAACCAACTACTGGGTTGACGTCGTATTCGAAGCGGCGGCACCTGAATTCGATCAGATCACTTCCGACACCGCGTTGATCATGCGTGGCGACGGCGGCATTACCGTTGGCTCCGACTCCAGTGCCACGGTTGTTCAGGGAAGTAGCGTCTCAATTGAGAGTGCTGGAAGTGTTGCACTGCAAGCGAACGGTCAGGAACGACTGAGCGTGAATGATAGTAATGTCAGAATTGGTGACGGCAATGCGCTGAACACTCCAACAGTCCTGACACTCGACTCTGGTAGTGGACCAGGTGCGAACGTACTTGGAAGCATGTACTATGACACCTCGATTGGTAAAGTGCAGTGTTACGAAGCCGACGGCTGGGGAGCCTGTAGCGATGCGCCGGACACGTTTGTGTCATTAACACCTGAATACTCAAATGCGGTCATGAATGGTGCTGACATCGGTACGATATCATCTGATATATGCTCGGATGAGCTGAATCTCAATGATGGCTCATCGTCGCAACCCACTATCTGTGGCACTGGCGAAACACAGAACTTCTACAAGTGGACATCTGCCGAAGGAACCGCGCAAACGCGAAGTATCTATGTATCCTACCAGCTGCCTTCAAACTTCAAGGAGTTTGTAGCCGGCTCAACGGCACTTATGGGACGAACAAATAGCTCGAACTCGTCAGTCACCTTCCAGATGTATCGCGATAGTCCGTCGGAAGGATTGATATCATGTGGCGGCTCGCCTGTATCAGTATCGACAGGGTCGGTTTCCGCCTGGCAGACCGCGACCGCAACAAGCGGCGCCGATCCAGCAACGTGTGGTTTTGAAGCCGGAGACAGCATATTAGTTCGCATCAATCTAAGCGCGCACAGCAATGCAAATGCGTACGTTAGCGATCTCAAATTTACCTATAGTAACGAGTAATCTCCTATAAGAGGTAGCGTGGTAAACTATAGTGGTTATACTTGTTGAAGTTTAAAGAAGCGGTACACATTATGGGAAGTAAGCAGCGCTCACATTTACACATACCGACGCGGCACCAGTCGACGGAGGCCGGTTCTAGATATTCAGTTGAAACTTCAGCTCCGCAGCAAAAGCAAACGATCACTCATCCCGTTACAGGACTCCTGACACGACAAAAAAAACGATTTTCAATTGCCTTCATCCTGACAGTATTAGTTCTTACCTTCTTGGTGATAAAACTGTCATCACAAAACGGCGAAGCGAATGCTGATGTTGACCACACCCTCAACCAGCCTTCGTATCAAACCGTCTTGCCTACAGGTAAGACGATTCAGCAGCTAGGTGGCTGGCAGCGAGTCTCACCAGAGGATAAAGACCCGGTGTTTGCCTATGCGGATACGATCGGGACTGTGCCGATAAGTATCAGCCAGCAGCCCTTACCTTCCTCTTTTAACGGAGATTCCGAGGCTAAGCTTGCCGATCTTGCCAAAAAGTTTAGTGCCACGAAGAAACTCTCAACAGTAAATGGAGCTGCGTACCTCGGTACATCCGCCAAAGGGCCGCAGTCGGTTTTACTCGCCAAAAACAATACTCTGATTCTTATAAAATCTCAGTCTGCAATCGACACCCAGGCGTGGGTCGCATACATCGATTCGCTTGGATTATCTTACTAGCGTTTGTTGTACTTGCTGATTGACTGCGAAACTTTGCCGTCAGTCTTAAGATTTTCGTAGAACATCACTTGATCTCGACTGATGATCATTTCATCATCTGGACCATGAACTTCGTCGCCAAGTTTTATCAGTTGAACGTCGCCTTGTGAATTACTTGCAGCGTTTTGAGGATTTTTGGAGTCATCATCTGTAGTTGATTCACTTTGAAGGTAGAAGATATCGGTGAGTTTTAAGTAGCTTTGATTAAGCGAGGTGAGCTTTCCAAAATACACCTGACCATTTGTAAAAAATACAGCCTGGTATTTTTTACTGTCGATCGCGACATCGTCACTAGACGAGGCATTACGCACAAATGCCGTTACCAGCCCCAGCACAACGAGAATAACAATCGCGCCAATTATGAGGCCAATGAACTTCTTTTTCTTACCCGGCTTTTCATCAGGCGCACTGCCCCGAGATGTTTTTGAGACAGCTGGCGGAGATGGGGCTGAGCTCACAGGTTCTGGTGATCGAGCGGGGACTTCTCGCTGTTCCGAGGAAGACCGTTGAGCGGTCCTACTGTTACGATACGACAAGTTGTCCACGACGATTCATCTCCCTGTTTATCTCTTTTAGAATCTCTCATAGCATAGCATAAGAGGTATACCCCAGCAATCAGTCATACCTAAAGCAAACCCGCCGGCGTGGGGGAGCCGACGGGAATAACAGAATGGGTATAGGGTGGTTATAAGTAAATCTGGGAATCCTTATTCGCAGCGATATACTGACGCTCGAACTCTCTCAGCTGCTCTCGCGCTTCGGAATCGGTATGGTTTCGTACAGTCTTTGCCACAAGTATTTCTCAGGTGCCTTATTTTATTGCCAACGCGATAAAGGGTGTATTTGAAACTTCAACATGCTGTCTGTGACTACGCTTGACCTTACGGTCAGATAGTTCAGACAGATCCATGAAGAGCGCCTTTTTACGATCTTTAAACCGGTTAATCCGTGCTGACAGATCGCTTGTACTCATTTGTTTCATATTACCCTCCTCCACAGTTGGTATGTCTTAACTATAGGCGTTACCGGCATGCAGAGCTGTGAGTAGTGTCACAAAAAACATGTGATAATTTTCACTTATATCATCACAGGGGTATACTAGAGATAAGGGATGGACGACTTATTACACGAGCTTAAACCTCTTGGTTCGTTCAGGACTATTCTTAAAGACGGCAATGTATTATTCCAAGGCGAGGTTCCTCGTAGCGTCATATTAGTACGCAGCGGAATCATCAGGGCGTATACGATCACCTCGAGTGGAGAAGAACGCACCGTAGCATTGTATGGTGACGGGAGCATATTGCCCCTGACATGGGTGCTCGGAACCACCAATAACAGTCTTTTCTATTACGAAGCCGTTACAGATTGTAGGGTATTCCAGGTGCCAAAAGGAGCATTTACAGATTTCATTTATTCAAAGCCAGGGCGTACCAAAGCAATGCTCAAGCAAACGGCCGATATTTATACATCCTTACTGCTCCGAATTACAGGACTCGAACAGTCTCGCGCGGTTGAGAAGATTGGCTTTACGCTGTATTACCTGCTATTCACGCATGGAAAAGAAGTACGACCCGGTGTCTTTACGATTAATGTGCGTTTGAGCCACGCGTTGTTCGGCTCGCTCGTTGGATTGACTCGTGAGAGTACAGCCAAGAACATGAAGCAGCTTCGTGATAAAGGCATTATTGATTACGCGAGTTTCACGTATACGGTCGATAAAGCCAAGCTCGAGGCATTCCTTGGCGAAGACGGTTTTCGCGACCTTACAATCTAAGCGTTCTTCTCGTGGGCAATGTCGCTAATAATTCGGAGGAGCTCTTTTGGCGCTGCTCGTGCCTTCAAAATGTATCGGTGGGCGCCAAGCGAGAACGCTTCGTCTACTTCATCTTGGGCATCATAATTACTGAATACAACAACAGTCGCATCGTGTTTAGCGACTTCATATTCCTTCAAAAATCCAATGCCATCCAGTACGGGCATGCGAAGATCAAGGAATATAATATCGGGCTGCAAGCCGCCCGCGAGAGCATCCAGTGCCTGCTTACCGTCAAATGCCGAGCTGACTTCGTGGCCTGCCGACGATATGATCATCTGGTAGGCTTTGTTCAGATCTTCGTCGTCTTCAACAATTAGTATGTTCATTTTCTCCTTGGCCATATTGTTCGATTCTACTTCATTCCTCACCATTTGTGGTGTAAATTAATTCACTTTTTTCCGGAAGGCGCTTTGGAAGTACGACGCTGAAGCACGATCCAGACGGCTCATTAGGCCTGTAGTCAATCCGTCCTCCGTGTAGGTCGACAATTCGTTTAGCCCAATACAGCCCAAGCCCTGAGCCGCCGACTTTTGTTGAAAGCGGATTGTCAAAACGCACAAACTTTTCGAACAAGCGGGGTAAATCTACCTCATTTATACCAACGCCCTGATCCGTAACGTCGATGCTAATTGTGTCCACGTCGCTAGTAATACTTATCTGTATCTCACTGCCTTCTGGTGAATACTTGCTTGCATTATCAATAATGTTTTCGAGTACCATTCGAATTGCATCACGATCAAAAGAAAGAGTTGGATGGTCCGAATCACGCCTCTTGAAGTGAATTTTCTGCATGCGTTCTTCAACGGTACTTTTCTGCTCATCAATAACCTCACGTAGCAATTTGTCGATATCGACGACTGACGTATGAAGCCGCATCTTCCCAGAATCTACCTGTGCAACCTTTAACAAATCACTAATAATTCGCAGCTGCCGTTCGTTGCTTTGATAGGCTTGCTTTAGCAACCCTAGCTGTGCATCGGGAACTTTTCCAACAAACCCTTCGACTACCATGCCAAGATATTGCTTTACGCCCGTTGCAGGTGTTCTGAGCTGGTGGGAAGCAATCGATATAAAGTCTTCTTTCGCACGATTTAGTTCAACTAGCTGATCGATCCGCTGTTGCTCCATATGCTTTCGCTGCAAGGCGTACATGATCGTACGTGAAAGCAAGGTAGCGTCAAACGAACCTTTAACTAAGTAGTCGGCCGCAGCCAATCGGAGTGATCGCCATTCAAGATCGCTATCCGATACTCCAGTCATAAGTATAAACGGCTGCCTAAAGCGCTCGGGATGAACCTGCTCTAGAATATCGGTTCCTGTATTCTCACCCAATCTATAGTCGATAAGATAGACGTCATACTCGTTCCGACCTATTCGCTCAAGTGCATCATCATATGTCTTCGACCAGTCCACGATGTACGGTGAGTCCGGGATTCGACTAAAAATTTTCTTGGTTAATAGCCAATCATCTTCATCGTCCTCGACCACCAGCACGCGGATGTTCCGTAGGTAGTTCGGATCCATTTGCGCGCCAGCCTTAATGAGGTAGCTCGACGATTTCGAACCAATAATTACCTAGGGTACGCATAACACGCGTCAGGTTGTCGAACGTTACTGGCTTGGTAATAAACGAGTTCACGCCTAGCTGGTAGGTCTTGAATACATCTTCCTCTGCCTTTGAAGTCGTAAACACGACAACTGGAATATTCTTCAAAGTATCGTCCGATTTTATCTCTCGGAGGGCTTCGCGGCCATCCTTACGTGGCATATTAAGATCAAGCAGTATTACACCAGGGCGAGGCGCATTCTCTTCGTTAAAATCACCGCGACGATGCAGGTAGTCAAGCAGTTCCTCACCGTCTCGCACGCGCTTCATTGTATTGAGCAATCTACTCTCGCCTAGTGCCTTCTCAGTCAGCAGAACGTCGTCGTCATCATCGTCAGCCATAAGAATGACTATCGGTTTCACTTCAGCAGTCTCCATCTATTTCTTCTCCTTTTTCTTCGGCAACCAAATGATGAATGTTGAGCCTTTATTTTTCGTACTCTTTGCAGTAATTGTACCACCGTAGCGCTCTACGATTTTACGACAGACGGCAAGCCCGATACCGGTTCCTTCATAGCTAGATCGTTCATGTAGACGTTGAAAGACAGCAAAAATCCTATCAAGATATTTTTCATCGAATCCGATACCATTATCGCTTACTTGTATCTCATAGCCGCCTCTTTTAACTTTTGAAGTGACGGTGACCACTGGTGAAATGTCTGGGCGATGGAACTTAATGGCGTTGCCAACAAGGTTTTGAAAGAGCTGGCGCATATGCGTTGGGTCGGCCGTCACAACCGGAAGTTTACCGATTTTAAGTTTGGCGCCGGTTTCAGTAATGCGTGTTTCGAGGTCGCTCGAAATGTCCGAAAGAACATCAGTAAGATCAACCGACTGCTTGCGCTGTTCGGTACGTGTTACACGTGAGAATGCAAGTAGGTCAGCAATCAGTGTACTCATGCGGTTCGCTGCTGAATGCATGCGCGCTAAGTAATCTGCACCGTCTGGACCAAGTGAGTCGCCGTATTCTCCTAGCAAAAGATTTCCAAAAGCTTGAATCTTCCGAAGCGGTTCTTGAAGGTCGTGCGATGCAATGTATGCAAAATCTTCGAGTTCTTTATTACTTCGAGTGAGTTCAGCCCCATATGCATTCAGTTCCCTCTCGACCGACTGCCTGTGCTCAATCTCGTCTCGAAGCCCCTGGTTGGTTAGCTGCAGCTGGGCGGTTCGTTCCCGGACTGAAGATTCAAGTCTCTGCTTTTCAAGGCGGAGCTGTTTTTCAAGTTGTTTGCGGTGTGTTAAGTCGCGCTGCGAATCCTCATATAGTTCGGCATTCGTAATCGCCAGCGATACGCGTGCGGCAAGTTCATTAGCCATTTGGAAGTCCCTGTCGGTGAAGTGTCTTCCAGAGCCGGCAGAAACAAAACTAAGACCACCAATGACTTTTTTATTACGACGCAAAGGAACTATCATGATTGAGTGTAGCTCTAAACTTTTCATGAAGCTAAGCGTCTCAGAATCAGTAATATACCCTTCTAACATCTCATTAGTAATAACTGGATAGAATTCGGCTTCACCAGTGCGGAGCATTCGCGGAATAGCCGTGTCGTCGTCTATCCTAAGGGGATTGAGTTCTCGATATCGCTTTGCGAGTCGTACCTTTTTCGGATCAACATGAGTCGCGCTGATCTGCTCAAAGCCATTTTCTTCGGAGTACAAGTCGACCGTACACCAATCGGATATAGTTGGGACGCTCAGTTTTGTTATCTTTGTCAGGAGTTTTCTTGCATCCAAGGTTGTCGACATTTCCGTCGCTACGTCTGCCAGGAACTCTTGCTGATCAGCGGAACGTTTTTGGTCGTCGATATCCGTACATGTACCGTACCATTTTTGAATAATTCCATTCTCATCACGAAACGGCATCGCACGCCCAATCACCCATCGGTACGAATCGGTTGGCGCATGATACAGGCGGTATTCGATCTCGTATGGATTACCCGTCGAAAGGGATTTCCGCCAGAGTTTCCAGGCACGCGCCTGATCTTCCGGATGAAATAAGTCGTTCCATCCTTCCCCGTCAGTCGACCCCGGCTCCGTGCCAGTATAGTCGTACCAGCGCTGATTGTAATATTCGTGGTAGCCATCAGGCCGAGTGATCCAAACGAGCTGCGGCATAGAGTCAGCCATAAAGCGTAGTCGCGCCTCGCTTTCAAACACGATGCGTTCATTTTCTCGGCGCTCGGTAATATCGATCAATGTACCTGAGAACACGTTGGTACCGTCGAGGTCTTCTTGTTTCATTCGTCCACGAGCAAGTACCCATCGAACACGTTCGTTTGCCATTTGAATTCGGTACTCTGACTCGTATAGTTCACCGGATTTCACGGCAGCATCTATTTCTAACTGTACTCGCTCCCGATCATCAACATGAATACGTTCTACAAAGTCACCAAGCGGCATACCTTTTGCGGCAACATCGGGATCAATACCGAACATACGTGAGAGGTTTGGCCCGCCCTTCGCTATGCCGCTCGTAAGATCAAAACTCCAAGTACCGACTTGCCCGGTGGAAAGAACCTCTATGAGCTTGTTCTGGGTTTGCTCAAGTGTCTGTTCAGTTTCCTGCTCATGCGTCACATCTTCAGTTAACTGATATACAGCAACTACCGTTTTGTCATCCGCGCTAAAGACAGGATATTGTGTAGACCGCCAGTATTTTGTAACCATATTACCGTCTTCACCTTGCACGTCCCATTTAAATTCGCCCAGTGAGTCTGGCTGCTTTGTTTTTACAATCCGCTTGATTGATTCGATTGGTGCACTTTTGCCCGTTTTCTTGAACTCTTCAGATGTGTCGGGAAACACCTCAAGAAATGGCCTTCCGAGTATTTCAGAACGCTTAGTAAACGCTACTTTTTCGTGTGCAGCATTTTCGTCAATAATACGATAGGGTTCGACTGCTTCGTACGCCAGATAGGCAATAGGCAAGTCACGCATGAGCGCCCGGTAATCGATAGTCGGTTCAGAGTGTTTAATGTGGATCGCCTCAAAGATAAGTAATGACCTGATTGTACTGCGCGACCTCTGTAAATAGTGTGAAATATTTCACACTATAGAAGCTATTTTTTGCCGTTTAGATACTTGCCGGCAACACTAAGCGCGAATGAAGTCAGAATCACAAACACGCTTGCCATGAAGATTCGACTGATGACCAGCGTAATTCCTGTATTGCCGTCATCTGGTTCTGTGCCCGTGAGCACCATGATGACACCAAGTACTCCAAAGGTTAATGATGCGTATATAAAAACTTTTGTAGCGATTCTTTGCATATGTATAGTGTACACCTTGTTAGCGCAGCCGTACGAGCTCACCTTTTCGCTTGACGATATTTTTGTAGTCCCACTGAATGTCGCGTGCTTTTTGCAGCCACCTGGCAAGTTCTACTTCATCAATCTCAGATGCATCATTGTAGATTTTCTCTGCCGCTTTGAATGATCCTTCGGCTTTTAGGTCCGGTTCATTAAATGATTGGCCACTCCAAAATAGTAGCTGCACGCCCGATTTACGCACCCAGTAGCCGACAACTGGATTGTCCTCAATAAACCATGCCGGTCCACCGTGGTAGAGCTTCGATGTAGCTTCTTCGAGCACGGCATTAATTTCGGTTTGCAGCCTATCGCAAATTGCCTTACTGTCCTCAGATTGAAGATCGTTGTACTGAGTAATAGTAGCTAGTCTATCGTGCATAGCTTATTCCGCAGTTTCTACTGGCCCAAAGCTCAGCTCACCGGTTTCCGAATCAACAACCATGGTATAGAATTCTTCGCCTGGCTGAGGCTCAAATGTCCGGTGAGCAACCGCAGGCTCAATATCATGGCAGTGGCTTGCTCCGTCTAATCCCCAAAATGCATTCACCGCCAAGGTGCGTTTTAGTATTGCTCGCCTATCAAGTGGTTCATTCTCTGGACTTGTCATGACCTAAAGTATAGCAAAGCCAACCATGAAAAAAGCCAGGCCAGATAGTCTGACGTTTTTCATGGCTCCCGCTAGTGGACAAGGTTCGCAACTTAGATCCTAGTCTCTAAGACCCTTAATTAATTCCGATCATTGTATGCCGCTATTAGAGCATCTAACTCGGGTTTATTACACTCATCCAAGCTAATCAAGAATGGCTCACCGTTCTTGAAATCCCAAGCTCCAACATCGATAATTTTTATTTTGCTGAAAACCTTCTTTTCATTGAAAAATTTGTTCGGTCCAACAAAATACTTTTTTCCCTCGTCGTCGAAGATAAGCATCTCGCCGTTTACACAGTCAATCGGTTCATAATCATCAACACTATCGTGCCAATCACTAACAATATCTTGGATACTGTATGAGCCATTTGGGTTCTTAACCGCCACATAATACATGTGTCCATATTAGCAAACAAAAAACACCTCGTTTCCACAAAGTGCTTATGCTTGGCT
>DJJF01000034.1:16932-18170 GCA_002434005.1 Candidatus Saccharibacteria bacterium UBA6575
AAAGTGCTTATGCTTGGCTCCCGCTACTGAACAGGGTAAGAACTTTAGCCGACAGCCACACCATACCAAATCAAGAATCCAATTCCAGTAACGCTTACTGCGCAACTGGCCTTCAGTAGACGGGAAGCTTTGTTGATGCTTGCTGGTGAAGCGCTCAGTCCAATCATAAAGAATACTAACGATAGAATTGCTGCTGGAATATTAATGATAGTGCCAAACATGATACCCAGTATAAGATTTGAGGTGTTAAAAGTCACAGATTGCGAAAAAGGGTCGGGTTGCATTAGGGCTATCGGAATTGGCGATAGGATTAGAGCAGTGAATAAGATCAAGGCTACGGTTCGAAGTCTTTTTATATTCATGCGGTGATTATATCAAAACAAAACAAAACCTCTGAGTAAACAGAGGTGAAAATGCTTATGGCTCACCACGATAGAGGAAGTTATAACTTTAATAAAGAAGGATTTAACGTTTAAATGATTGAGCTGGATATAGAAATGATGGGCCTGAGCAAGTTAGCCTATGTGAGTAACCAAGAATGGGAATAGTAAGAGCAGGATCAATCCAATGATCATAACAATGGCTATTAGTGTCAAAATACGTTTGAGGATAGGGTTTTCTAGCTGATCAGATTTATTAGTCACGGCTTTTGCCACAACAGTAATATCCTTGCTCATAAAATCAGGTACGGCTTTTGGATTATTATATGCTTGTTGCAATGCAGTGATACCGTAAGGTTCCCGAGTTAGTAGAAGTAGCATGGCGTTAGACTCTTGTACTGCACCGTTAGTAGTGAGCTGTACTGCTCGTACATATGGCATGAGCCAACGAGCTAACAATAGTGAGTTAGCTATAAATCCGAGGATAGCAGTAATTATGAGTAGCATCCATGCCATGCCTTCTGCACTTGATAAAGAGTCGATTAATAGTGTAAGAACCAACCATACGATCGAAGCAGTACACGCTAGCCTGCTTAGGAGAATAAAGAAAAGCCACAAGGCACTCCTCATTTCTATGTGGGTATTTTTTTCCAGTTCGGCACTTGTAGTACCGAGCCAGTAAAGATCATAGAACCCCAATGTTAATATCCCTAATACTAGGACTTTTATCGGTGAGCGATATTGCATAGCCTAACTATAGCAAAAGTTCTAACAACATTTGAGATGATACCCAAAAATAAAACAGAGACTTTTGTCTCTGTTGATTTTAGTTCTAACCTTGGCTCCGGCGGCTGGGCT
>DJJF01000034.1:18356-18625 GCA_002434005.1 Candidatus Saccharibacteria bacterium UBA6575
GAACCAGCGACCTAATCGTTACACGTAATCACATCTTTCGACTGTGCGTGGACTATATCATCATCCATTTTCATGGAGCAGGGCGCTAATGAGTGATTATTGTTGGGCTCACACTCTAGTCTCTGAACCTTCCAATACCTCTTAACCCAGTATTGGCTTGGCTGCGGATTGTCATATGCAAATGCACGTAGATTTCCCGCAATTCACCCTGTTTTTCCGTACTTGGTTACCCAAGAAGGCTGCCTTTGACAGCGACCCGCTCTACCACT
>DJJF01000034.1:18821-21492 GCA_002434005.1 Candidatus Saccharibacteria bacterium UBA6575
ACAGCGACCCGCTCTACCACTGAGCTACGCCGGAATATTGCCTGTAGGTACGTTTGCGATTTCTCACAAATACAGATTCGATTGTACCCAATTACCCCTTATCTGTAAATACTCGAACGCCTAGTGTAATCTCGCGATGACAATTCGCGCAAACCAATATGCACTTATCTAGTTCTGCCTTAATCTTTTCCCAAGATCTCGTCATACCCTTATCACTAATCCCAAATTCTTTCTTAGTCGGATCAATATGATGGAAGTCCAATACACCGGGGTGCTGATTATACCCACAACAAACACAGGAGCCGCCCAGGTACTCGACCGCTCGGCGTTTTAGCTCCTTGCGGCGTTTGGCAACAGCTTTAATCAAATACTCTCGCCTATCGGCATACGTCCGAACTTCCTTACGCTTGACTTGCATACCGCTAATGGTATAGCACGATGATGTAACCGTCAATTTAGCGCAGTGCTTCAATCTTGCGTGTTAGATCGGCAATATTTGCCCACGTCGAGCCGTCTGTTAGCACAACCAAAACGTATGTACCTTTTGGTGAATATACAATTGTCGCGTCGTGCAGCAGTCCCCATAAGAAGCCGACTTTATCGGCGACCGCACCCGAAGCTCCCGCAGGCACGCCTTGACGGTATACGTTTCGTTTCATAGCCCCAAGTAATCGCTCGCGGTTTTCGGGCTTGATTGGCATACTGCCCTTTTCGAGCTGCGTTAGGTATTTCGCTAGATCGTTCGCTGTCGTGACGTTATTGTCCGACTTAAAAGCAGTACTATTCAAGCCAAGTGATTTAATATCTGCATTTAATTCGTTCGCGCCGATCTTCTTTATGAGCGCTTCGGCACAGGCGTTATCGCTTTTGACTATCATGTCATCGAAGCATTTATTAAGATCGCGACCACCCGCGATATCGGCGTCGTCCCACTTCATCTTGCCAGCCTCTACTCGTTTGATGACACTAAACGCCACGAATAACTTGTACGTACTCGCCGTTACAAACTGACGATCGCCATTATGCTGCGCGCTTAAGCCCTGCCCGCCAAGTTCGCTGAATGAAACTCCAAACACGCCGGCGTTATCATCGTCGTAGAATTTTAATTGCGCCGCGATACCTGTACTCGTTTTACTAAACGTTCGGCTGTACTCAACCTTCGGTGGCAGCGATGTCACCTGAGCTTGGGCGCGATCTTTCTTATCATTGAGTACATTCGCGATTTCATTCAACGTTGGCTGGAGCGAAAGTGTTTGCCCAGTTGCACCTTCTTGGCGTGAAGTTTCGGTGAAGTCAGATGTACTAACTTTAGTAACGCCAGCAGGCTTTGCAATTACAGGTGTGGCAGTTTTTGAAAGATAGGCGTTGGCTTTCTCTGGATTAATATCGAACGTCAGTCCGTCTCCACCGGGCTTAAACGTGAGCCACGATAGCACTTCTTTTTGCGGTATGTTTTGCTCTTTATTCGCGACCTTTAAGTCAACGCCATCCCGACTTGTCTTGTTTAGTTGATCGGCTAGTCGTTTTGCATCGTCATCTCCAACTGTCGGAGCAATTGCCGTTGCCGGTATCTCAAGCTTTATCGACTTACTCGCATGCGGCTCAGCGTTCTTTAGTACTTTCAAAGCATCGGCCGTGTCACAGTTTGCACCAGCTTCGGAATCAACGACATTCAGCGTGTCATCTTTTAATGTCAGCGTGGCGTCCTTCGCAGCAATCACGCACTCGGCACCGAGCTTTTTAGTTAAGTAAGCTTCCGCTTTTGCCTGATCGAATACATACTTAGGCGCATCTTCGGATTGGAAGATACCGAGCCACAGAACAGAGCTTGGAATAATGCGGAAGTACCACGGATATGCCGTTTTTGCGACTCGTTCTTCATTCGATACGCTAACACCAAAGTCTGCTGGTCGCGGCGTATCGAACTCTTCGTCAATCTTGCCAAGCGCTACGGTTACACGGCGCTCTGCCGCCTTGCGGTCCAGCAGTTTCGCTGCCTCTACTTTATTCATGCCGCCTACTTGCGTACCATCTATACGGCTGAAGGGTAATAGGGTGTCGCCCGGATAAAATAGCTGCGCGATCAAAAATAGAAGTGCCGTAACTCCTCCGACCCGAAGCAATATAACTTTATGTGCTTTTGCCCAACGCATAAACGGATTAAGCTTTTGGCGCATCGCTCGTTTCCTGTCTCTTTTGTACATTAAACCCAAGCAGCAATAACGCGCTGGCCACGCTGCTACGCTGCGCCTCGTTAAGCTCGGCAGCATCAAACCGCTTTTGTAGCTCTAGATCAAGCTGTTCATTCGTTGATAGGGCAGGCTTCAACGGCTGTTCATCATAGCGAGTTGTTACAACTTCAAGTGACCGAGCGGACTTGTCATGTCTAGACAGATAGCCTTTGCTTATAAGATTATCGATATGAATCGCCACCGTCGAAACAGATTTGTACCCAAGCGCGGTCATAATTTCGCGGTAACTTGGCCCATAGCCGTTCTCTTTTATGAAACCGTCAACAAAACTAAGAAGTTCTTGCTGGCGTTTGCTTGCGCGTTCGTTTGCCATGTCTGCCCCCTATTATACCGCTTGTCGGCACTACAAGCGCACCGGCTAGCGCCCACCATGTAAATGCGACCGTTTCGTCGGCCCATACCGGAAGAAGCAGCCCGAT
>DJJF01000017.1:0-5906 GCA_002434005.1 Candidatus Saccharibacteria bacterium UBA6575
AACAGTAAAAGAAAAATCGCCCGAACGATTTCAGTCTATCTTTCATGGTCGGGGTGAAAGTACTCGAACCTTCGACCTCACGGTACCAAACCGCGCGCGATAGCCAACTGCGCCACACCCCGAAGTGTGAAATGGGAATACCTGGATGATTATAGCCCAAACTCACCCCTATTACCAGTGGTACAATAAGTATATGAAGCAACCTCCATATGATGCACCAGATTTTACACTCCCTGACCCAGATGGCAAAACAGTTTCGCTACGCGATTTTGCGGGCAAGTGGCTAGTGCTATATTTTTACCCAAAGGACGATACGCCAGGTTGTACGATTGAAGCATGTAGCCTGCGAGATGCGCACACTGACATAACTTCTTTAGGTGCTCATGTGGTTGGTATAAGTAAAGATGATGCGCCATCGCATGCCAAATTTCGCGCAAAACACTCATTGAACTTCACGTTGCTAAGCGACGCTGAAGGCAAGACGATCGAGGCGTATGGGTGCTGGGGGAAGAAAATGTTTGGACGCGAGGGCATTTTACGGCGTACATTCCTAATTGATCCGTCGGGTACGGTCGTAAAAGTTTGGGGAAGGGTGATTCCTGAAGGTCATGGTGGACAGATTGTCGCTGAGCTGAAAAAGCATCAGACCTAACGTGGTCGCGTGAGTGCGATACGTCGCGCTTCGGTAGCAAAACGATCTTCTATGACTGTTGGCGTAAAATCACCAAATTTCTTAGTGGCTGCTTTTTCGATCAACCAATCTGCAATTGCAGGGTTCTTTGGGAGTAAGGATCCGTGCATATAGCTGCCGATGACATTGCGAACACGTGCGCCCTCGAATTCATCCTTGCCGTTATTTCCAGCACCCTTAATAACTTTGCCGAGTGGCTGCACATCACTTGAAAGATACGTGAGTCCACTATGGTTTTCGTACCCGATGATATCGCCGAACTCATCGCTATGCGCTACGATATTGCCGATCATACGCTCGGGTCCTCCGTGCGTTTCAAGATTGAAAACGCCGATACCCTTAATTTCATGGCCGTCTTTGGTGCGGAAGAAATTGCCGAACATCTGATAGAGGCCACAAATGACAAGCATTGGGGTATCAGCTTGCACTAGTTCGTGAAGTTTTGGCGCTACTTTAATTAAATCTGCTTGAATCTTATCCTGGCCAGCGTCTTGACCACCGCCACCAATAACGATGTCGATATCGGTATCGGTAGGCAGGGCGTCACCCGGATTGTATTCGTGGAGCACTGGCTCATATCCGTGCCACTGCGCCCGGCGCATGACGGTTAACACATTACCCCAGTCACCATATATATTCATATCCTTAGGGTATAGCTGGACGATATTAAGCTTAGGCTTCATGAGACTACCTCGACATTTGTAATTTTTGCGAGTTGACGCCGCAGTGCAAGCATGGCCGTGTAACTGCAGTAGATGCGCTTTGGCTGTGATTCATTAGACTTTATGAAATCCTGGAGTGCTTTTGCCAGATTAGTTTCAACAGTTTTAACCTCCACTTCGTCATATTGTAGACGAAGTGCCATATCATATGCCCGAACACCAGAAACATGCGAGATACCTGGCGTGAGTGATTCAAAATCTACATCCCACAACCAGCTCATATCACGACCATCGGCATAGTTATCGTTTATCGCAATCATTGTTGCATAACCGTCAGGGTTGAATGATGATAACCCAAGACGAAAGCCGCCGGGATTCTTGACCAAGACTAGTTCGAGCGGTTGCCCACCTACAGTTAACTTTTCTCCCCGACCGAACGCGGGAGTGATTGATTCGAGCGTGCTAACAAGCCTAGCTGTGTCTGCCTGGTCGCCGAGTATAGCCTTAACTAAGCAGACAGCAGCAACGGAATTAAAAATGTTGTAGATACCTTCAAGTTTGACGGTTGCAGTGTGTTTTTTTGAATCAAGCGAGAATACTGCCGTATGGTCAATTGCTTCCTCTAGTACGGCAAGTGCCTTGGGCGGTCTGGCAGTCTGTGATGAAGCTCCGCGCATGTCGTCGTCACTCGGGAACTTGCTTCGCAAAGCTTCATCAAGGCCAAAATAGAGGACTTTGTCATTAGGTAGCTCACGTGAAACTGCGAGGAGTCGCGGATCTTCACGATTTATTACAATCTTGTCGGATGTTTCTTCCGCAATGGTGCGTAGCATACGGGCTGTCGCATCAATTTCTCCGAATCGATCTAACTGATCCCTCATGACGTTGAGCAATAGGCTGTAGCGCGGCTTTACGCTTCGAACGAAATGAACAGCATGTGCCTCATCAAGCTCTAAGACTGCGATATCCGCGTGCAATTTTCCGTTCATGTCAATATCGCCGAGTAACGCGGCTGCGACGCCGCGCGTAAAATTGCTACCTGTGCGGTTTGTAAATACTTTGAGACCTTGAGATTCGAGTAGCTCTACGACCATTTTGGTTGTTGTCGTTTTTCCATTCGTACCGCTAATGAGAACGACACCTTTCGGCAGACGAGAGAGGCATGTGCTGATGAAATCTTTATCGATCGTTTCAACGAATAATCCCGGCAGAGCGGAGCCTCCGCCCCTGATTTTCGCAACTTCTTTGACAGCCTTTCCGAGCAATGTCGTGAGTTGAAGTGGCGGTTTAGGCATATCCACCATTATACCGTAAGTGGTAGCGGGAAAGTACGGTACAATATGAGTATGATTATCGTGTGGGCGCTCTCGTGGTGGTATAGCGCAGGCTGGAAAGCACGTGTAGTGAGTCTACGCGAGAGACTTGCCGCTAGCTACGATTACTTTTCGATCGACTTGTTGCTTCGAACGTTATTCAGTCCATTTAGACAAATTTCCGCTGGGAAAGTAAGCGGTCCGATTGGGTTGCAGCTACGTGCATTTGTGGACCGATTGATATCTCGTATTATTGGTTCGATCGTGCGCATTATTCTGATTTTCGTAGGTGCAGTATGGCTTGCCCTACAGGCATTGATTGGAGCGTTGCTACTCGTTATCTGGCCATTATTACCGTTCGCACCTCTAGTAGGTTTTATTATGATGCTATCTGGCTGGGTACCTGTATGGATGTGACATTCGAATACACTCACCCTAGGATCGCGAAGTCACGGATTGGCAAGTTGTTGACCGGCCTGAATGAGCGGCTATTGATCGTACTTATCCTTGTCTTTAGCGTAAGCGGCATCGCGCTCATCGTGCTCGGTGTGCCAATTGGTTGGCTCATGCTAGGATTGGCAGCTTGGCCGTATGGGATAGTGGCGTGGTTCCGAGGAGAGCTTAAACGTGTTCCTGTCGAGACATCTCCTAGATCTATTGCGGGTGTACTCGACTCAGATATAGCTTCGTGTTTGCCAAAAAACCCTTCGCCAAAAGATATCGCGTCGGCTGTGATGCAAACCCAGGCCGGACTATTCTACGCTGTTCGGTTTGGTATCACACCGAATTTCCTGTTAGAAATAGCATCACCTGAGCAGTCGCACACGACTGAGGTGTGGGATGATACTCTCGAATTATTTGAGGAGTTAGATCAAGGCAGCGTAACGGCTGGCATGCTGATCTACGCTATTATCAAACAGTTCCCAGAACATGCTGCTTTACTTGCGCATAATCACTTGGAGCTTGATGATCTTAAGCAAGGAATCGTATGGCAGTTGCATCTAGGCATGTTGGTTGAAAAGCATAGTGCGCCTGGACGTACTGGCGGGATTGGAAGAGATTGGTCATTCGGATACACGCCGCTTCTTAACAGGTTCGGCCAAAATATCAGCCAGCAGATCGCCGCTGGAGGATTATTGAATGTTGAACTGGAATCGCATAAGGATTCGCTCGACCAGTTGATTGATACGTTTTCAAGTGAAGGACGCCAGAACGCTGTGCTAGTGGGCGAGACGGGAGTCGGTAAGACAACTGTTGTGCACGCTTTCGCGGAGCGACTACTTGATGCATCGTCTAAATTACCTGGCAGTCTGAAATTCCGCCAAGTCGTTATGCTTGATTCTGCGGCATTGCTGTCGGCGGCGCCTGGGAAAGGCGAACTTGAAGATTTAATTATGCGCATATTTAGCGAAGCATTTTCGGCAAAGAATATTATATTGTGCTTAGACGACGCGCAGTTATTCTTTGAGGAAGGTATTGGCTCAGTCGATCTTGCAAACGTTTTGCAGCCCATTATTGATGCTGGTCGGCTACGATTGATTTTGACAATGGATGAGCAGCGGTTTTTGCAGATAAGCCGACGTAATCCTTCGCTGGTAAATTCGCTGAATCGTGTATCGATCAAGCCGTCATCAAAAGACGATACTTTGCGGGTGATGCAGGATCAGCTAATCGTGAACGAGTTTAAGCGTAAAGTAACATACACCTATCAATCTCTACAGGAATCGTACAAGTTGAGTGAGCGCTATGTTCATGATCTAGCCATGCCTGGTCGTGCCTTGAAGCTATTGGAATCTGCCGCAGGATACGCAGAGAACGGTCTTGTAACTATGAATTCAGTACAGAAGGCGATTGAACAAACACTCGGTGTCAAAATCGCGGTTGCATCTGAAACTACTGAGCGTGAGACATTATTAAACCTTGAAGATAAGATCCACGAACGGATGATCAACCAAGTGCGGGCAGTTGGCGTTGTAAGCGATGCACTTAGGCGTGCGCGAGCGGGCGTGCGAAACCAAAATCGGCCAATTGGTACGTTCTTATTCCTTGGGCCCACGGGTGTAGGTAAGACGGAGCTTGCTAAGGCGCTTGCGGATGTGTATTTTGGCGGCGAAGATCGTATGATACGACTTGATTTGAACGAATATGTACGCAATGAAGATGTAGCTCGATTGATCGCCGACGGCGCAGATGACCCTTCTAGCCTAACTGCTCAGGCGATGAAACAGCCGTTTAGCGTAGTGCTGCTCGATGAAATCGAAAAAGCCCACCCGAATGTCTTAACTACGCTGCTACAGCTGCTCGATGAAGGTATCTTGCGAGATGTAAAGAATAGGGAAGTGAGTTTTCGGGATGCGGTTGTTATCGCTACCTCGAACGCAGGTGCGGATCGAATTCGTGAGTATATCGATCGCGGTTACAAGATGGAGCAGTTTGAGGACCAGCTAGTAGATGAGCTTATTAATTCAGGCCAATTCAGGCCTGAATTCTTGAATCGGTTCGACGAAATAGTGACCTTTAAGCCGCTAGACAAGCCAGAGCTGATGCAGGTGATTGATCTCATAATTGCTGGGACAAATAAAACTCTCGCCTCGCAAAAGATTACAGTTGCGGTTGATCAAGCCGCAAAAGAAATCCTTGTTGAACGTGGCTACGACCCTCGACTCGGTGCTAGGCCGATGCGGCGTATCGTCCAGCGTGTTGTTGAAAACCATATTGCCAAAGCAATTCTGTCAGGATCAGTTAACCCTGGTGCAACTATTACCATTACATCGACCCAAGTTGAGGAAACACTCGGTAAGAATGATAAGGCTGCCGCTATCGAACAAGAAAGCGGTTATACAGCAGATTCAGCAAGCGACTGATTTCTTCTCGAGACGTAGGCGTATACCAGTCCGAATGCAAAGAGGTAACCAAGCAAAATAGCGCACTTGATATCTAGCGGGTTGCGCATTAATAGCCCTGTGCCAAGCAGCATGCCGAGCGCGGTAATTGCCGCGTTTAGCTTTAGATACTCTATGCGAATTCGGTGTGATAATGCTGCCGCGATAGCAAAGACGGAAGTAGCAGATAGGGACGCGACCATGAGTAATATGTGTAGAGCGAGAATGATAGTCATACTACCACTATACCGTAAGCGGTATCATTACGACATAAATAATTTTGGTGCCCCGGGATGGATTCGAACCATCGGCCTTAGGCTTAGAAGTCCTCTGCTCTATCCAGCTGAGCTACCAGGGC
>DJJF01000017.1:6076-9910 GCA_002434005.1 Candidatus Saccharibacteria bacterium UBA6575
ATCCAGCTGAGCTACCAGGGCGCATGTGTGATTATAGCTGAAAATAGAAAAACACTCTAACGAGTGCTTTTCATGGTGCCCCCTTACCGACACACTTCGCAACTTTGACTCACGCACCATAGACGTATAGATGAAAAAGTGTTATATTATCGAAACTGCTCAGAAGCAGTACTGTCCTATCCGAACGAGCATTGGATTCAACATGCGACGCAAGAAGTTCATGGCAGGGATGGCGATCGCCATCGCTGCTGTCACTGGTCAAGTGGTGACCACAGCTGGTCCCGCAAGCGCCTATGTCTCCAACTGCACAACGGGCTACAGCTCCGTCGGAGCGTTCGCCCAGTGCGGGTTCAGCAGCTCCGGCTACTACAAGGTCAGGGTGCTTTGCCAGAACCGAGCAACCCTGGCCTCCAGGTTCGTCTACGGTCCGAGGAAGGCCGTCGGATCGAACGTTCCTTCCACCGCCACGTGCGAGTGGTACGAGCAGTACTACGGACAGCCAGCGGCCATGGAGGGCTGATCAACAAGCCCCCCTCTCATACAAGAGGGGGGTGATTCAATTCAGGTGATTTTTCCGTGGATTATTTCTTTTTAGACACAAAGTACGCCACGACATATAAGATCCATAGAAGTAACGACACACCAAAAAACCAAGTTGCTAATGCTGCATTTACTGTATCAGGATCAGAATATTGCTTACCTGACGCATCGTAGTAAAGACCTGATGAAATTATATTAAGTACGGCCGCAAAGAAGGCCATATATTTTTTATATTTGTTTACCATGAACATATAGTACATCCGTAAATTTTTAATTTCAATACAACTATTTAATCCAAAGATAGTAGCGCGACATCTTATTAGTCTATACACGCTGAATTACCCGTAGTCAATCTTTGTCGATATATTGTCCGTCAGGCTTAACGATAAATCCTTCACCGTACACTGCTCGATCCCAAAAAACCCACCAAGGCACTTGGTTGATTGTATACATGGCAATATCGCATCTCACGTGACCATATTTTTATCATCATAAAATATATCGATGCCTATCTGTACATCGTCGTGAGGATGAACGGTTTCGTGATATTTCTTGTCAGCAAGAAATTTTAAATCTTCATATGATTTAGCACGGTATGACCGCATTACGTCATTGAACGTCGCGATTGTTCATCACTATATTTTTGGTTTGAATTCACATCGTTAATATAACAAAAATGAGCATTTCGTATATCAAAATGCTCATGCTTGGTGCCCCCTCACCGACAGACATCGCAACTTCAACGACGGTTTTCAGATTTAACTTCAGTTTTTCCAGCGTCAATCTTAAGGCTATCTATAAATAAAACTGAGATCAAAAGGGCAATCACTGGTATTGCTATAATTCCGACTCTGTAAAAAGCGTATTCCTCGAGACATGAAATTCTTGCACCAGCGATGCCGCTACAAGACATTCCTTTAATGTCTTCAGACACACCTACTAATGCTGAAATGATTATTACAGAACTGCATAAACCCAAGGCAGCGTAAAGGCTTTTTCTCAATTTAGCATGCTTTGCCATGGTCATATTCTATCAAACATAAATGCAGAAGATGTATTCTGCTTATGCTTGGTTCCTCCTCACTCACGCACTTAGCAACTAACTTTAAAGTTTCTGATGTAAAATTTAGCCATGGTCAAATTGCAAAAACCATTTATGGTGACTAAAATCACAATTATTGGAATCAGCTTAACTGTAATTGCGAGGATATTCGTAGGTTTATTTTGGCTGAAAGCTCAATATTATTTACCTTTCATACAGCCAGAAACTTCAATACCAGCCTTGCTAATATTATTAGTGCCCTCGGCTGTCACTGGTTATGGCAATTTAATAAGATTCAATATTAGTATCCGACGCAGTAAAATAGGAGAATCAATATCGTTGTCACTATCTGCACTTTTGCTTGGATACGTTTTAGCTTATCTTATTTGGATGATCAACGCTTAATAACTAAATAGGCATCTCTCCTACTTATACCTTGTACCCCCACCGGCAGACTTCGAAAAACTATTGATTATGTCTAGTGTAATAGTCCCAAATAATATATACAGTAGTTGAGAATATCCATATGACTGCTATCGATATATACACGAGATCCTTCCAGTCCTCATCACGCCAGTAATATCCAGCTCTTCTTACCATTTTTCCGCGATAGGTTATGTTGCCGCCTCTAACATTATTTAGACCATATTTTTTAATGTATTTCCGGGTTATGAGATTTTCGTACTCTTCAGCTTTCTCATATGACACAAAACCTAAATCCTTTGACTGCTCTATGCTGATCGGCTTATATAACTTTGTCCACTCGGCTCCATAAAAGCCATTTTTATGTTCGAGAAATCTTTCCTGAGGAGTTTTTGACGTCATTCCGATATAGAATTTTCCGTCCTCAAGCCTCAGCACATATATAGAAAAACTTTTTTGTGTTGTTGTACTCATCTCTTAGATTCTACCAAACAAAATAAGCAGAAATTCATTCTGCTTATTTTGTTTGGTGCCCCCTCACCGACATACTTCGCAACATAGACTAGGATTCGTTGTGCTCAAATCCATCTTGACGGGCTTCATCTTCTGAGCAGTAGTATCTGTTAAGCGTTATATCAAATTCCGGAGCAACTCTATATCTTGAATCACTCGGCAGCGCGTATTTCAACTCACCTCTTTCGCCAAAAAGGCCAAGCGTCTGATACGCATAAACTGGTTTTTTCCAGCCACAACCTATAAACATTCTTGAGTAGGTAGGCCATCCGGTAGCATAGAGTAGTAGTCCAAGTATAAGCACAGCTATGAATATAATGGCGCCGTAGAACCATTTAGGTAACGGATATTTTGTTTTTATTTCTTTGCGCTGAGCCATTGATTTCATTCTACCAAACAAAAAAGCAGAAACTCATTCTGCTTATGTTTGGTGCCCCCTCAGCGACGCACTTAGAACTTTTGACGAGTAGCTAATCTAGAAAAACAACCTTTATGGTAGTTTGATGGAGGCCGTGCTTGCGCACGTACCTCCATCACCCCACCACAGACAGATGAAGCAGAGGGAGTCAGGCGGGCTGGCTCTCGAGAGCGATCAGCTGCTCGATCACGTTCCCGAGGTCATCGGGGTACTCCTGACCCCACGCCCTGGCGTAGGTCCAGATGAGATTCTTGACCTTGCTGAAGTCGTTCGTGATGCCGATCTCCTTGAAGTGATTGTCGTGCCACTCCGGGGTACCGGTGAGCTCGTAGCGCCAGCCGTAGTCATCGAACT
Organism: Candidatus Saccharibacteria bacterium UBA6575; assembly: GCA_002434005.1. Lineage (GTDB taxonomy): Bacteria > Patescibacteriota > Saccharimonadia > Saccharimonadales > Saccharimonadaceae > UBA1020. The sequence continues at coordinate 9,367 of DJJF01000017.1, forward strand.
GCTCGAAGTCGTCGACCTTCACGATGCCGTCGATCCGACCGACCGTGAAGTAGGACCAGTCGAGCACCATGTGATTGCGCTCAATCAGACGGATAGACGGACTGAAGCCGTTGGCCAGCTTGATCGGACTGAAGCCGTCGACGAGCCAGAGGATGACTCGATCGACATCGATCTTGACTTCGGCAGCCAGCTTGTTTCCCTGGTAAACCTTGAGCTCGATGCTCATGTTCCGCCCCTTTCTATAGGTGTTGTGGCGGGTTGTTTGCCTAGATTATCCAAAAAATTAAGGTACGAAATATATTATAGCAAATTTAAGTAATTTTGTCAATACGTTTATGTTTATTGATATCTATATAATCTCGCTTAATCAAATATAAACACCTTATATAAAGGTGTTTATATTTGGTGCGGGTGGAGAGAATCGAACTCTCGTCACTTGCTTGGAAGGCAGGTATATTAGCCACTATACGACACCCGCATATCTTGGGGCGAATGATGGGGATTGAACCCACTACCTTCGGAACCACAACCCGACGCTCTAACC
>DJJF01000017.1:10107-49275 GCA_002434005.1 Candidatus Saccharibacteria bacterium UBA6575
ACAACCCGACGCTCTAACCAAATGAGCTACATTCGCCATATAGGACAACGAGATTCATTGTAGCATAACAGGGGCGGAAAAGGCTAGATTCCCTGAACGGTTTCGATTTCTGCGCCTAACGAATTGAGCCTGGAGGCAAGATCCTCGTACCCACGATTGATAGAATATACATCACGAAGTGTCGATACTCCAGGTGCGGCTAGCATAGCGATCAAAATGACGACCGATGGCCTAAGAGCAGGCGGTGCGACAACATCTGCTGCTTTCCAGCGCGTCGGACCATGCAGGAATATACGGTGGGGGTCTACCATCTCAACAGAAGCGTTGAGTTTCGAAAGCTCTGTGAAATAGATTGCCCGATTTTCATAACTCCAGTCATGCAGGAGGGTCCTGCCTTTTGCAACCGTTGCGATAAGGCCAAGGAATGGGAGATTATCCATATTTACTCCCGGAAACGGCATGCTGTGGAGTTTGTCCTTTGGAGCGATCAACTTAGAATGCTTGAGATGAATGTCGACCAATCGCGTCTTGCCATTGCGGGCAACGTATTCGTCGCTCATATCATAGTTAAGACCCATGTTCTCGAGAACAGCAAGCTCTAACTCGAGGAATTCAATTGGTGCACGAGCGATAGTGATTTCTGAATCAGTTACCACGCCCGCCGCAATAAAGCTCATTGCTTCAATCGGATCTTCACTTGGATAGTAATCAACATTTTGGTTGATCGAGCGCTTTCCCTTGATGCGAAGCGTGGTTGTTCCGATGCCTTCAATGTGTACACCTAATTTTTGTAGGAAAAAGCAAACATCTTGCACCATGTAGTTAGGGCTGGCATTGCGGATCACGGTCGTGCCGTCGTAAAGGGCAGCGGCCATCACGACATTTTCGGTCACGGTATCACCACGCTCGGTGAGAAGGATTGTTTTCTCGGGCGCTTTTTCTTTGACGGTTGCGTGATAATAATCAGTATTGGGTTTCGCAACTACATCCATACCAAAAGCACTCAACCCAGAAAGATGGGGCTCTACTGTACGAGTGCCAAGGTTACAACCACCCGCAAAAGGTAGCCTGAAATCGTCGTATTGGTGAAGAAGTGGCCCAAGGAACATGATGACCGTTCGGGTTCGCTTGGCTGCTTCAATATCCATTTCCTCTAGTTTTAACCGTGCAGGAGGAATAATTTCAAGATCATTATTTTCAAGCCAACGAGTTTTTACACCGATGCTGTTAAGTACCTCGATAATGCGATTTACTTCCTCAATGCGAGCTACCCTATGCAAGGTAGTTTTGCCCTTGTTCAGTAAGCTGGCACACAACAACCCAACGGCTGCATTTTTACTCGTTTTAATCTCTATGGAGCCCTCAAGCCTTTTGCCACCATGTACTTTGAAGTTTATTTTGCCGGTGCTGTTTAGCATCACAAGATTACTCTCGAGTACTTCGCTAATGCGTGCGAGCATCTCTATGCTGATATTCTGCCCACCTTTTTCGATACGGTTAATAGCACTCTGAGAAGTGCCGAGTTCTTTGGCGAGTTCATTCTGGGTCATCCGTCGGGCAGTACGATTTTCTTGGATCAGTTTGCCTAGACGCTTCTTATAATCCGTGCCAGTCATGTACATTAGTATATCACATACGATATAAATGCTACATGCTACAATAAATATATGTTATAGCTAAATCATCATCCGAGCATTAAATTATTGAGGGAGAACTATGTATGAATGATGATGAAGTAGCAAAATTGATCGCGGGTGAAGAAAAACGACAGCTTGAAGGACTCGAGCTAATACCTAGTGAAAACTACGTCAGTAAAGATGTGTTAACTGCGCTAGGCTCTGTCTTTACAAATAAGTACTCAGAGGGTTACCCGGGTAAGCGATACTATGGAGGGCAAGACTTTACTGATCCGTTAGAGCAACTTGCGATCGATCGAGCGAAACAACTTTTCAAAGCCGATCACGCAAACGTGCAACCGCACTCGGGTGCTCCGGCGAATGAGGCGGTGTATAGTGCGTGGTTAGAGCCGGGAGATACTGTGCTTGCTATGGACCTTTCACACGGGGGCCACCTAACGCACGGTAATCCAATGACGCGCAGCGCCAAGCTCTATAATTTCATACCATATAAGATGAAAGATATTACGACAGGTGAAATCGATTACGATCATTTACGTGAATTGGCTTTGGAACATAAACCCAAGATTATTCTGGCTGGTTTCTCTGGTTATCCGCGTGATCTTGATTACGCAAAGTTCGCAGCGATTGCTGCTGAAGTTGGAGATCAATGTTTATTAATGGCAGATATGGCGCATATAGCTGGACTCATTGCTGCTGGCGTGAAAGATAATCCGTTTGATTTTGGTTTTCATGTCATTACAACGACCACGCATAAAACACTCAGGGGTCCACGCGGTGGGATGATTCTATCGAAGGGGATAGTCGGCAACCCGCTCAAAGCACCTGAGAAAACAATCGAGAACATACCCACGCTGATTGACCGTGCAGTATTTCCGGGTATGCAAGGCGGCCCTCACATGCACGTAATTGCAGCAAAAGCAGTTGCATTTGGCGAAGCACTAAAACCAGAATTTAAAGAATATGCAGGGCAAATTCTGAAAAACGCAAGTGCATTAGCTGACGCTATGAAGACCGAAGGTTTCGATCTCGTAACTGGCGGAACAAGTAATCACCTCATTCTTGCAAATGTTCAGACTAGCTTCGGTATCAACGGCAAAGAAGCCGAGGAGGCACTGGATAAGATAGGCCTTACGCTCAATAAGAATTCTGTTCCAGATGACCCTAATCCGCCGTTCCGCCCAAGTGGTATCAGACTCGGTACGCCCGCAATGACGACGCGAGGACTAAAAGAAGAAGATATGGCTAAAATTGCATCTTGGATGCGAAACGCAATCGATAGCCGTGGTAATTCAAGCGCACTCGACCTTCTAAGAACTGAAACACTCGACTTCCTAAAGAGTTTTTCCGAGTAGCTGATATTAGTTACTGGGCTAAAGGTATGTTGATTAACGAATACCTTACAGAACAAGCGGCGATTTAGCATCGCCGCTTGTTATAATAAGATGCTTAATCCAGGTGTGGACTAGTATGGACCACCACCAGTAATTGCAGTCCAGGCAGTACACACAGTTCCGCCAACCTTAATCCATTTGATTGCAGGAGTTGTAGCAGTGTATTCCCAATATCCAATCCTTGCTTCGTTAGTTCCTGAAGGGGTTGAGCATTTTTCGTACGCAACGGTTGATTTACCTGTTCCCGTTGTTGGTGTACCAACAGTTAAACCTGTACCTGCAAGGGAACCTTCTTGAGCTGTAACGCCACTTACCGTGGTAAATTCTGCGATTGTGCCAGGATATTGCGCAAAGTTAGCGTTAGCTGCCTCTGCCTTTTTAACCAGAGTGTTTGCTGCTGACTGAGCAGCGCTGTTGTTAGCACGATTTGTGATGCCGTTATAAGCAACAATCGTAATCGCAGCGAGGATTGCGATGACTACGATCACAATAAGAAGTTCGACGATAGTGAATCCGCGTTCCTTCTGAATGGTTTTGATATTGTTAAGCATTTATTGCCCCCTAATTGGTTTGCTTAAGTGATGACTGTAATATACTACATGACTTATTGTAAGCGCAAGCATTTTTAACGGTGGTTTACTGAGTTACTTGCGTATTCAAACTCGTCGCTCTAACTGAGGCGGTGTGGCTAACTGTTTCCCCGGCAACTTGTTCAGAAACAGTGATTGCTGCTGAGGCATCAGTAGCCGTTGTGGCGCTATTATCCCTGCCAGCCGTTGATACACCACTAACATAGTTATAGTATTTGACCTCGAGTGTTATCGCAGATGCACCGCCGATCAAGCGTTCGTCGGCTGCCATGCAGGTTGCGATGTTGCCAGCAGTCATAACAGTCGCCCGGCAACTGCCGCGCTGCCAGATCGTCGCACACGAAGAAGTCGTTGGTAATATGATGCGTTTAAAGAGCGCTACATCTCCTGATGCAGGGGTTTCAGTATCATCGCCCACGAAATATACGACTGTGTATGTTTGTAAGGCATTTTTACTATCACATGAGCCAGGCGTGCCAACGTAAATAAGCGTCCTTGCGGCATTGGTTGGAGCTGCATTGGTTGCTGGTAGCTGCATGATAAGTGCATCATTTTGTCCGCTTGTCACATCGGTAAATGCTGCGGTACTGTCATTACTTCCTTGAGGAGATGTTAGCGTAGGTGTATTACTAAGGAAAGATGTCGACTGTGATATGTCGGACTGAATGCTGTCTAACGTGGATTGCGTGTCATGAATGATCGCGTTTTTTTCGCGTACGACCAAGCTTTCACCAGTAAGGTTTACCAGTAGTGCAATGAACGCTCCAATGAATAAAATGATGATCGGTGATATGACTAGTACCTCGACTAGCGTGAATCCGGAACGATTAGTTTGCGTACACCGCATGACTAACTTTCTTATTATCGTCGTATGTTGCGTCCACGCGTATTAATTTGAGAGTAGGAAGCTCTGTAGCTAACGGGCATGAAACAGTGGTTGAATAGGTTACACTTCCAACACCTGCCACAGTTTGCGTTTGCGTGGTCGGACCTGATGCTGCGCAAGTAGCTGGTAAGCCTGCTGCGGTAGACCGCATTCTTTCTCTAAGGAGATTCGATAGAATAGCCATCTTGCTTGAAGCGGTGCCATCCCTCATTACCTGGGTATATAGCTGATAGCCAGCAAATAAGAAGAGCGAGGCTATGATGAGAGTAATTAAAAGCTCAACAGCGGTAAAGCCTGATTCCTGGGTGGGTTTTCGGCTAATCATTGATGCTTACTCTTTACTTTTATTGTTTGTCCTGTCGCTTCTTCGCGATACCAAATTTCATACCGAGTACAGTTCCAAAAACAGTTACCGGTCGGGTCTGCACTATTTGCCGCGTTGTAGGGTCGATATACATAATAGCCCGTAGCTACATATCCATTTAGGCAGGAGTCGTCGCAGTACCACTGCGTCGGAATATCTGCAACGAGTCCACTACCGGGCGGTGTGATACTACTCTTCGTCGTACCAGGCAGTCCCTCTGTTACCCAGCCGCCGGGGATATTACATTTACCGGTTACATAATATGAATTATTTCCGCTTCCGTCGCACATATTGTGGCCATTCATGTGCGCCATATCACCTCCGCCAGGGTATGTTCCCTTGGTGGTGGAGCCAATAACATACTGATTCCCCTTGTTGTAGTAAGATTCAAGACCGCGTGCAATTGTCTCTACGTCTGCTTTTCGCTCGGCGTCGCGTCCATTCACTAAAGTAGATCGCAGCCCTACTGTACCAAGACCAACTAGAATCCCAATTATGATGAGTGTGATCAATATTTCGACCACAGTGAACCCACGTTTCATGTATCAAGCATAAGTGCTTTATACAATATCGGCAAGCCTCAGATTTCGAGAGGTTCTTGCTCGATTTGAATCCTAAAGGTATCGCGCACTTTCGCAATTATTTCGGATCGAGCTGCGGCGAGGTCTGAATAGCTTGATGCTGACTCATTAATAAGCACGAGAGCGTTTTTATCATGGATTTTCATACCATGAAGCACTTGTCCTTTGAGCCCTGCTTGTTCAATCAACCAGCCAGTTGGAATTTTTGCCTGCTTCTCTCCAAGATCAAATGATGGCATGTCGGGCCACGTCTTATGTAATTCATCTAGTTGCCATTTCTCAATAATTGCATTCTTAAAGAAAGAACCTGTATTAGGGAGGAGTTTTGGGTCTGGCAATTTATCTTTACGAATTGCAGTGACGGCATCTCGAATCGCGGTTGGCGTATAGAGCGTGATTCCATTTTCGTCCAGGTATTTCTGCAGCGCCTCGTAGAATGGGGGTTGGGGAGAAGATTTATACAGACGAATAGTGATACTAGTAATGCCGTATCTTCCTGCTTGATCACCCCTAAAAATGCTATGACGATATGCGAACCCGCAGTCTGCATTTTGAAGCGTTACAAGCTTATCTGATACTGAATCATAGGCTTCCAGGCTCACGAGGGTGTCAGCTATTTCTTGTCCGTACGCACCAACATTCTGTACAGGCGCCGCACCAACCGTTCCCGGAATTGCCGACATAGCCTCGACGCCCGTGAGTCCCATACCAGTAAGTTTAGCCACCATTTCGTCCCAATTTTCGCCTGCTCCTAGCTTTACGGTTGTTGAAGCAGAGTCGTCGGCAATAATTTCGAAACCTAGGATGCGATTACGAATAACGATACCGTCGAATCCCTCATCGCGGGCAATGACGTTACTCCCGCCACCTAAGATGAAGAACCTGATGCCCTGCGCAGTCGCATTCTTGCAAGCAGCAGCCAGTTCATCGGACGACGTAACGGTTGTCATGAATCGAGCCGATCCACCCAACTTCATGGTGAGGTAATTTTTTAACGGTATGTTCGTGTGTACATCCATAACTGCCATGAAGTATAGCGTACATGTCTATAGCCATGCTATAATTACCCCTGTATTTCCGCGCCCCGAGCGCGTGGTTTGCACCCGTAGCTCAGTGGATAGAGCACTGGTCTTCGGAACCAGGTGTCGTACGTTCGAATCGTACCGGGTGTACCAGGTGAATTGTGAGCTGGGGTCTTATATAGACCGCAGCACAGAGTTCATCTCATTACAATGTCAGACTGAATTCATACTTTATATTTATGACAAATCTCAATTCTATAGGACAGCAGCTCTCGAGCGACATACGTGCCTCGCGTGCTCGTATATTGTCCCGTCCACAGCAGGGCGAAAGCAAGCAGACGGTTCATGTCGTTGGAGCCGGGGGAACGTTAACCGCAGCCTATGAGCAGCTACGTAATGCCGCTGAGTATGCAGAAGAGCATGTGTTACTTCAGCGAGCAATTCGACGATTTTATCGACGTTTGTTTATGCTTCGCGACCAAAAGCAAGTTGCCGTAAGCGGGAGCGAGCTTATTATCGAACTCACCCATGCGGGATACATTGCAAACGACAGTGTACAAGAGAGTGATGTCGAGCATATTTCACGAATTGCAAAACAATATTACGATGCATACATTCAGCTGCTTAGCCGCCGGGATATACGTAGGGAGCAGATAGATCATTGGACGTATGAGTTACTTGCCGTCGAGATTGAGTGGCAGCTTAACGATAACGGTCAATTGCAGGCATTTACGCAATTCGCGCACAGTTACTTCAACCAGACAATCGACTATGATCAAGTATTCGGATCACGCCCCGAAGGTGTCGATGTATCACTTTACGTTGCAGTACATAAGGCATTACTCAAGTCGGATGATGCCGTTCTCCGACTGGGTCTATTAAAACGGTTTCAGCAGGATATTACCCAGCTGGAATCGTATGTTGAGTTGAATCGACGTATCGATCAAGTAATCAATTCTCAGCAAACAGAGAAGTTATTCAGGCTCGTAGATCGTCGAGGAGCATCACTTCGGGTATTGCGGCATATGATTGATGAGCATGGCGATCTCGACACTCTTCTGCAAAACCGGGAACAGTTTTTGCTTGCGTACGAGCGACAAATCAGCTCTGACTATGAATCAATTAATTCTCGCGTCAATAATGGCATCATTAAGAGTGTCATTTTCCTGATTATTACAAAGTTCCTGATCGGTATCGCTATAGAAGTCCCCTACGACTATCTGGTATTTGGAATGATTCTTTGGATTCCGTTGCTTGTAAATCTGCTTTTCCCACCGTTTTACATGGTCGCATTACGCGCGACCATGATGCTACCAGGTTCCGCTAATACGGCACGACTAACGAGCCAGATTGACCAAACGCTCTACCAATCTGAGCAGCAGAAGCTACTCGTTCGTCGCCCAAGTCAGGAATTTGGAACGGGATACAACATAGCATACGGGCTCCTGTTCATCACAGTGTTCGGCGGCGTTGCAGCGCTACTATGGCACTTCCTTGAGTTTGATCTAATGCATCTCGTCATCTTCTTTACGTTCTTGTCGGCTGCGAGTTTCCTTGGATTCCGCCTCAGTAGGATGATTCGTGAAATAGAATCAGTTGAAACCAACCAAAATGGCATCACTCTTGTTCGTGACTTCTTGTACATGCCATTCGTAGTCGTTGGCCGATACCTAAGCGATAAATATTCAAAGATTAATATTGTTGCGTTGGCGCTAGATATGTTGATTGAATTGCCACTCAAGACGATTCTACGACTTGTACGTCAGTGGGCAGCGTTTATTAGTGCTAAAAAAGATCAACTTTAGCACGTTGAAAGATCAACTCTAGACAACTCCACCTCTGTTTGGTATAGTTTTTAGAGCTGTGGGCCATTAGCTCAGCTGGTTAGAGCACCTGCCTCTTAAGCAGGGTGTCCTGAGTTCAAGTCTCAGATGGCCCTCCAATTTGACTTGAAAACTATATCATTATTTGATATAGTTTTTTTATGCCAGACTTTTTATCATTTTCAGGTGATTTTTGTCCTAGTCATGAGGATGTAAGAGATATTGCTCTTAGAGATCGACTTCGCACCCTTATGCCTGCCATTCTCAAACCTATCACAGTTGTTACTCTAACGGAGGGGAAGAAGAAAATTGAAATCGAATTAGAAAAAATTGAAGGCTCCAGGCCGACATTTTATATAGATATCGAGGAAAAAGTTTCTTCTGATGGTGCAGGTATTTTCCGATCATTAACAATGGATGAAGAAACTGGTTACGTCACTGACCTTGCCTTTGACTCTTTCAACGCACCAGACGCGTATGCCGGTAATTCGGATACTGCCAAAGAGCCGGTATCTCCGACTGTTATGGAAATGGATTTCACGATGGGAGTAACCGAAGAGAGAGTTAGTGAGATTCGGCAGGAAATTGAAAGCTTATTTAGCTAATTATTAAAGTTAATGTCCTTAACGGAGATGTGCTAGCTTCCTTTTCATCCTGTAGGAGAGTTGCGATAGTGTACACGATGGCCCTCCAAGAAAATACCTCCGCATACGTGGAGGTATTTTCTTGGAATTGTTTAACTTGTGATCAGGCTCTGGTTGGAAGCCGTTAGGTGGGCCATAAACGAGAGTATACTAAGTACATGGCGGAGCTAAAGACAAAACGAAACGACGACAGCGTACTAGAGTTCATTGATTCGGTTGAAAATAATCAACGAAGAACTGACGCGCTGATCCTTCTTGATATTTTTGAAAAAGCAACCGGTATGAAAGCTGTTCTTTGGGGAACAAGTATCATTGGCTTCGGCCAATATCACTATAAGTCTGAACGCAGTTCTCAAGAAGGTGACTGGCCCCTGGTTGCGTTTTCGCCCCGTAAAGCGAACCTCACAGTGTACGCGATGCCAGGCACTGATAAGTATGACAGCCATCTTTCAAAGCTCGGCAAGCATAAAACAAGCGTTTCTTGCATCTATATTAATAAGCTATCGGATATTAATACCGATGTTTTAAGCGATATCATAAAGGATTCGCTCGCAGAGATGAAACGACAGTATCCTTCTGCACAAGCTACATGAGCGAACGGATATTCTTAGACCTGATAAGACAGGCCAGTCTGAACCACGATATTTCTATGGATGTCGATTCCGATGGATGGCTTGTATGCCTATCCAAGGATGGATCGACACGTCAAATTGCAGGAATGAACTTTGATTTGAATACACAAGCTGCGGCAGCGATTGCGAGGGATAAAGTCGCAACAAGTTCACGCCTTCAGAGTGTATCAATTGCGCATGTGCCGCACTGTCTTTTTCGCGTTGATGCCGATGGCTGGAGTGATCATGCAATGAATGAGTTGCTCGACCAGGGAGATGTGGTGATTAAGCCGCTCGAAGGTGGCGACGGTAAACATGTCTATCGAATTCGCCAAGCTGCTGATACTAAGAATATTACACACACGACCGTGGAAAGTTGGGCAACCAGTCCATGGCAAGACATATCGAAAGAGTTACGAATAGTCGTCGTTAACGGAGAATGCTGGCTGGCGTATGAAAAAACGAAACCAGTTATTGTTAATGGTCTAAAATTTTTCAATCTAAGTCTTGGTGCAGTAGCGCAGCATGTCGACGTGCAAGATATATCTAAATCCATACGAGAACTTGCTGCGGGAGCAACCGGTGCCATCGGGTTACACATCGCTGCGGTAGATATTGTGATCACCGAGCAAGGTGTAGCAAAAGTACTAGAAATCAATTCAGCGTTCTCATTAACGAGATATGCTAAAACAAATACCGCCACATACGATGAGGTGGCGGTATTTTACGACCGGCTAATTGCCAGTATGTTTTCTACATAGCGCTTGGCTGAGACGGTGTCGACGGAGGAGTCGTATCGTCTGAAACAGGCTGTGCCTGGTCAGGTTGAGCAGGTGCGGTATCAGGTACAGCCGCGGCTGTCGCAGGCTTCCATACCGCAGTCTTATCAACAGCGAGCCAGATGAGCCACACGAGGCCAAGGAAGATGTAGAGAACAACGAACCAAGCTTCTTTTCCGAAATTCAGACCAATTCGGTATGCAGCGATACACATAAATACTGCAGCAACGATCGCAGGTATGAATCCAAGGAGTGGAATCCACGAAAGAAGGAGCAGGAGGCTAATCCAACCTTTTTGGCCACCCATTTCAAGGAATGTCCACGCGTTGTATACAGGCACCCAGGCCTTCCAGGCAGGAATGCCTGCTTTTTTAAACATCATGCCCATGAAAATTGCACCGACTACGTACGAGAGAATCGTAATGAAGCCTAACACTCCAAACATAACTCCCATAGCTGCGGCATCAGACCCTGTGCCCATTGAGCTGCTACCGTATAGCGAAGAGTCGTACAACGACGAATCGTATGTTGATGTATCTTCCATTTCACTTCCTCCCTTAAAAGAACTTGAATAGTACCTTTAGTGTAGCATGTCTTTGGTACAATGATAGGAGTGAAATTACTCGATGGAACAGAGCTGGCGGACTATGTGAAAGAACGCCAAGCTAAGCAAGTACGGAGTCTCCGGCAAGGTGCAGGTGTAATTCCTAAGCTTGCTATTGTTCAGACAACTGACGATGCTGTAATCGACACATACGTGCGCACGAAGCAACGGTACGGTGAGGATATACAAATCGATGTCGATATTCATCGGCCAGATCCCGCTAGCGCGATTCAAACAATTCAGGAATTGAACAGTGATGCGTCTGTGCATGGAATTATTGTCCAGCTGCCGGTAGGTGAGGGGCTTTCTGTCGAAGAAGTAGTAAATGCGGTAGCTGTTGAAAAAGATGTCGATGGTCTTGCGACCGGGAGTATGTTTACGGCGGCAACTGCACAGGCTATCGACTGGTTACTCAATGGGTACAATATTGAACTAAAAGGCAAGAAGATTGGTATCGTTGGCAATGGTCGACTAGTCGGTGCCCCATTGGCAAAAATATGGCACGATGCAGGCTATACAGTACAGGTATTCGATGAACATACGGGCGACATGGCGAAATCTCTTCGGCGCTGCAATGTGATCGTATCGGCTGCCGGAGTACCAGGATTAATTCGTTCTGATCTGATTCAAGCGGGTGCGGTAGTGGTTGATGCGGCTACGAGTGCTGAGCACGGAAAAATTGTTGGTGATGTTGCGGCGGATGCGCGTGAACGAACCGACTTGACGATAACACCAGAAAAAGGCGGCGTAGGCCCGCTCACCGTGGTTTCGTTGTTTGATAATGTCATTCGCGCAGCGCGTTCAGGCGCACAAGCTAGTTCAGATTAAGCGTGTCCTTGACTCGCTCGACTACTTGGCTAGGCGTTAAATCTGCCTTTACGATGTAGCTCTCGATACCGAGCTCGCGGAGTCCTTTGGGACTTTCTTCTTCACCCAAATTAGTCAGAATGATGACTGGTATCGACTTACCCCACGCCTTAGCGCGTATTTCTGTGAGTGTCTGAAGCCCGTTTTTCTTCGGCATTTGCATGTCGAGGAGAATAAGATCAGGCCTAAATGCTTCAACAAGTTCAACGCCACGCTCGCCGTCGCTTGCTAGCTGAACGTCAAACCCTGCCGCTTCAAACTTCATGCGATACATTTGGTTGATTGTAGGATCGTCTTCGACTATGGCTATTTTGGTCATATGTATATTTTAGCGCAGTGTAGGCAAGATATAGACCCTACGGTAGAATAAAAGCGTGAGCGGTGTACTTATACTGACCGTCGTTAACTTATTTCTGGTGGTGGGCAGCGCCTTCTATTTATCGTGGGCCGTAAAGCGCCGCCGTAAGCAGGCGGATTTTCATGTGCGGCTTATTACTATATTGACCTCGACAGTTGCGATCAGGGAGCTTCTGGAGCGGGTGTCCTTCGAGGTTCAGAATGTTTCTTCGGCATCTCAAGTATTCTTTTTTGTGTACAAGCCAGACGGGCACTATGTATCGAGTGGAACCAAAGGCCATTTGCGACCGACCATGAGCGACTGTCGCATATTAGAGTCGTATTTCTATCGCACTGGAAAGACTTCTGTTCGGACACGAAATTTGCATGATGAGGCAGAGACGCGGCGCTTACTTAAAAGCTACCGTGTTGACTTTACACTGCCGTTAATTCGGGGTGACCAGATAATCGGATTCTTATTCCTTGGACCGCGTTCGAAAGGGGCGTACAGCAGCTACGATATCGGCATGGTATTTGATATTAAGCACGAACTCGCTATCGCGGTTCAAAATGCAGCGACGCTCGAAGCGGTTAAAGAACTAAATGCCAGTCTTCAGCAACGTATCGATTCAGCGACCGACGAATTACGGGTATCAAATGATCAACTTCGTGGCCTCGATGCAGCGAAAGATGAATTCGTCAGCATGGCATCGCACCAGCTACGCACACCGCTAACCAGCGTAAAGGGGTACATTAGCATGATGCTCGAAGGCGATGCAGGTCGAGTGACGAAACTGCAAAAGCAATTCTTACGAGAAGCTCTCACGAGCAGTGAGCGTATGGTGCATCTTATAAATGATTTCTTGAATGTGTCACGTGTACAAACCGGGAGATTCCTTATTGAGCCGCATCAGGCTAATCTTTCAAAAATTGTGAAGCAAGAAGTTAAAGCGCTCGAAACAACAGCAGAGGCTCGGGATATGCGGCTTCAGCTAGAAGTTCCACCTAAGGCAGTAAATATCGATATTGATGAAGGTAAAATACGCCAAGTTATTATGAATTTTATTGATAACGCATTATTTTACTCTAAGCCAGACACTGACATACGCGTGACACTTCGCGTTTTTCCGCACGAAGTGAAGCTGGAGGTTACTGACCATGGTATCGGTGTCCCACATAATCAACAGTCGCAGTTATTTCGTAAATTTTTCCGGGCAGATAATGCGAGGATGCAGCGTCCAGATGGAACAGGTGTTGGGCTTTATCTAGCTAAGATGGTGATAGATGGGCACGGGGGTAGGCTGCTATTTTCGTCAAAAGAAAATGTTGGAAGTACGTTTGGCTTTACGCTGCCACTAAAACATTCCAATGATTCCAACGACAAGTAGAATCACGACGAATGCAATTGCGGCGACCATTCCAACAATGCGGACAATTTGTCCATAGACGAGCCACCACTCTTTGAACCGTGAGCGCTCCTCGGCCGAGACTCGAGTTACGAGAGGCGTGCTGACCTTTGCGTCCGCACCGTGATACTTCTTAGTACGCTTCTTCTTTTGCTTGTTCGCCATTAATACCATTAGTCTAACACGAAAACGACCCCTGAAATACATCAGGGGTCGTCTTACTTTCGCTGAGCTTGAGCGCTTCAGAAAATGGAGCGGTCAGACTCGTATTTAGCCAAGTACGTTTTTACGTGAGTTCACGTAGTAACCACCAGCTGCGGTAAGCAGGGCAGCAACTACAGCGAATACACCTGTAGCACCAGTTTGTGGAAGCTCGGTAGGAGTTTCTACAACTGGAGTTACATTACAGTCAGCAAGGGTCTTTGAGTGCTTGCTAGCGTCGAATTCGTTTTCCTTGATGGTAACGATTTTCTTGGTAGCAGTCTCACATACAACGATCTCGCCTGGGACTGGTGGCTTTTCAGCACAGTCGCTCAATGTCTTAGAATGCTTGGTAGCATCGAAGCTCTTCTCATCAATGGTGATGATCTTCTTTGTAGAAAGTTCACAAACCTTGATATTCTTTACTTCTTCCTTACAATCGTTCAGGTTCTTTGAGTGCTTAGAAGCGTCAAAGTCCTTTTCGTTGATCGTAATGATTTTCTTTGTTGCAAGTTCACATACTTCAATTTTCTTCACAACTTCTTTACAGTCATCAAGATTCTTTGAGTGCTTGCTCGCGTCGAATTGATCTTCACGTATCGTGATGATCTTCTTGGTTGCTAGCTCACAAACTTGAATGTTCTTTGGCTCTTCAGGACAGTTAACCTTAGCTTGGAACTGTACAAAAACAGCCGTAGAACCGTTTAGGTTACCAGCGTTTACACCACCAGCGGTAATACCGTCGGCTAGTGTAGTTGATGTAGCACCATCGCTGGTGATACGAACAGTTGAACCAGGAACGTACGAAAGCGTACCTTTATCAAGTGTTACTTTTGCGTTACCAGATACGCTTGTAGTCTGGTCGTTCGCGTTGGTGGCAGAAGCAGTAATGTTACCACTCGCCATGTCAGCTTTTACCGTAAGGTTACGCAGCAGACCAAAGTCGCTGTTGCTTAGGGTAATGCTGTATTTTACCGTTTCGTTACAAGTAGCTGCTACAGTTTGAGCGTAGGCTCCGTTCTTGGTAACGTTACGTACTTTGTAGTTGCTTGCGCCGTTACTTAGCTGGCCTGGGCTATCTGCAAACACCGGAGTGCTAAACAGAACACCAAGAACAGGAAGTACAGCGAGTGCAACTAGAGATGCAAATTTCTTCATTTGATATATCTCCTTACAGAAAATACTTCTCGCAGTTAGTATTTTTGAGGTGCGAACTAGATAGTCATCGTGTCTTTAAGTTGTGTACGCAGGGCGCACAGGAGTGAGCTAATTGCTCTCAATCCTGTACGCGCCTGCGTGTACACACCGAACTACTTGTTGCTGGCCACCTGCGGGTCGACCGGTGCAGCCCGGACCTCGAAGTCCGGCACCGGATTGCCCGCTGCGTCACGGCCCATCGTCGTCGCGGAGACCGACTGGCCGTCGGACTGCTCGACGAGCAGCGTGACGGTGTCCCGTCCCGGCTCGTCGCCAGCCCGGTAGCGGACCGTGACGGTGAAGTACCCGTCTGCGTCTACCACCAGGGTGACCGTGCGGTCGCCCACGATGGTGCCCGTGCCGGCAGCGAACGTTGCCTTGCCGGTGGTGCCCTTGGCGAGCTTGCCGCTGAAGGTCATGTCGCGCTCGTTGTTGACGAGCACGTCGTTGACCGTCGGGCCGGTTGCCTTCGGGGCCGGGTTGTTCGTCGTGGTCTTCTCACACTCCTGAACGACGGCGGTGAAGCCGGCGGTCAGGTTGATCGGTGCTCCCAGCGAGAAGGTCCCGCTGTAGAGCCCCGGGGCGAACCCGGAGAAGTTGGCCGATACGGACTGGCCGGCGCCGACCGTGAAGGTCTGCGGCGGCTTGTTGCCCAGGGTGAACGTGCCGGTGGCGGCCACGGAGTTCGGGTTGACACCCATCACCGTGATCGCACCAGTCTGCTCACCCTGCTTGACGCAGGACTGGGCCGTCGCGCCGACCGTCGGTGCCGAGTAGGTCACCGTGGGCGGCGGCGGGGGCGGGAGCTGGGCGCAGTCGTTGGCGACCCTGATCTTGAACCTGTCCTTCAGCTTGAGGTGCGTCCGGGCCCAGGTGTCCACCCGCCCGGAAGCGATGGACTTCGACAATCCGAGCGCACCGACCTTCTGCCTGATGTTGAGGAACAGCCTCAGGCTGCCCCCGAACCAGTCAGGCGGACACTGCGTCTTGTAGTCGATCTTGAAGTGGATCACGGCCTTGCCCTTGCACTTCGACTTGGGGTCGCGGGGCGGGGCGGGGCGCTCGATCTTGCCGGCCTCGGTGTCACACCCCATCTTCTTGAGGATCTTGACGTCGAAGCACATCTTGTTGGTCAGCACCGTGATGTTGTTGGTGGTGGTGTAGGACCCAGGGGTCTTGGCGCACACCCTCTTGGTGCTCTTCTTGCCGCCCTTGTCGGTGGCCTTCTTCGCCACCTGGTCGGAGACCTGGGTGGTCGAGGAGTTGGCCGACTGGTCGGCGGCACCCGCAGGGGGTGCCACGGACGCGGCGCCGATCAGAAATGCGGCGAGGGCCATGACGACCCTGATGACGATGTTCATGATGGTTTCTCCTGGTAGTGAACGTGGCCACCCATGGCCACAGGATGTGGTGGGTGGATGTTCGCATCTCCTGAGACCCTAATGAAAGGGAGATACGACGCACGCTGGCAACGAAAATCATTGGCAGGGTGCGTCGTATCTAAGCATCAAAGCATATAGTAGTTGGTGTGTCTTGGGTCTTAAAAACCCATGACTATCTAGTTCGCGGTTTTACATATGTATTATGTATTTGCCGCTTAAACAAATGACTAGGAATTACCTAGTCGTACTTGGCTAAATTGTTAAACGGCACCTCCTTTATGGCGAGGTGATGTGTTCAGATGGATTATTGGATATATACCCGCTTTTCCACCGTATCCACCATCTCACTGAGGATGATTACATAATAGCACAAACATGATAAAATGTCAACTACTATACAACAATATAGCTTATGCTTAATAAAAATTGTGAAATATATTACACCCCTCATCTGAAAGGGGTGTAATGGAGATTAAGTTAGGATTTACGACATTTGGCGACGACTGGCAATATAGTAAGCACTCGCACCTGCCAAGCTCATTGCGCCAACGATTGACAATACAGTTTCTGTTGGGCCAGTTTTAGGCATCTCGGTTGGCGTTACTTGATCTTTACAGTCATCTAAGTTTGTAGAGTAAATCGTTGGATTAGCCTTTACATCAGCTTCGTTAACCATGCGTACAGCTTTCTCGTTAATTACGCACGCTTCGATCTGCCCAGGCACTGGAGTAGGTGGAACTTCAACTTCAGCGGTGTCACATTTGTCAGGGCTTCCTGGTACGCTCGGTGCGTCTACACATGCTGTATTAGGAATTCGTCCAGCTTGTTCGCTAGGAACCTTTGCCTTAACAGTGAACATACGACTTTCGTTCTTAAGAAGCTTTAAGCCAGTTACCGTGAGCTTATTATCTTTAATCGTTGCTCCAGTAGGCGGTTCGACGCTAATGAGAGTGATTCGACTATCTGGAGTATCGGTAACCGTAACGCCGTCTAGATCGGTGCTTCCAGTATTTGTGACGGTTACAAGGTAGTTGAATTCGACATCCTTGTTAACAAGCGCATATTTTTGACCCTCTTTGATAACGGATTTTGTAATCGTAACACCAGGAGTCGATGTAGTTGGTGGAGGTGTGACCGTGAAAGTGGTTTTACATTCAGCACCGCTTTTAGCACCTTCACTCGTGTTTACAGTTACAGCAACGCTGTAGTCGCCTGGACCAAGGTCTTGGTATACAACTGATTGAGTCGTATTACCTGATTCGTAGGTTTTATCAAAAATCGTTTTACCAGCCTGGGTAACTTTAAATGCATAACTCTTAATAGTTGCACCGTTTTTTGCAGTGGCTGTAGCGGTTACCATAAATTTATTACGTACATCTTGCATAGATGCGATGACATTTACACAAGCTGCTTCTGGCTTTGGTTGGTTTTCGCCGCAGCCCTTGATCTTGCCATGTCCGTAGGCGAGAACTGGCTGGACATTGTTCGTACCGTACGTCAAGTCAATTTGGTAAAAACAACCTTTTTTCTCAGTGCTAGATGAAGGTAGGTCGACAGTGATTTTGTGATCGCCCTTGGTAAGTACCTTTGTTTTACGGTCAAAGAGCACTTGTTTTTCGTAAGGAGTTCCATCCATCGAAGGTGCATAGAACGAGTTACCAGAAACTTGTACTTTACAATTCTCTGATCCCTTCACGGTAAAGTCCACGGTTGCTTTATTATCAGCTACAGCAAAGGCACTATCTCGCTGACCTTTTATGTCAATACTACAGCGAGGCGCATCGCCAACTTGGCCAGGTTCGGCCGCCAGTGTCTGCAGCTGTGTAACACCTACGGTTGCCATGGCAATAAGAGCCACACCAAATGTTACTAGTTTTGTTTTCATTACCAGACCTCCTCGCATGGTTAGTAATAGTTGCTTATGTAAGCGGCCCCACCAACCGAAACACCAGTAATGTACTAAGGTGAAATGTAGCATAATAAGAGGTAGGCTGTCAATTTTCTACTAATTATTGTCTAATACGCATAAGCAGTATTTCGTAAGTGTGATTACGCCTTTTCAAGAGGTGGAATATTTGGTACAATCTACCGAGGTAGTTTAGGTATACTAAGCGCAAGACTCATTATCTGGTCTCATCGTCTAACGGTTAGGACACCAGGTTTTCATCCTGGCAATCGGAGTTCGATTCTCCGTGAGATCACCATGAAAAGAACGTCACAACAGTGGCGTTTTTTTCATGGGATATAAAACATGCGGTACTACGGACCCCCCACTTGGGTCCGTAGTACCGCGAGGTACCGCATGTGAGCCGCCCTTCAGGCTTGGGGCGGTCCGGCTGCTTCCTGGGGTGTGCTGGATGGCGTTGCCTTGGTGCCAGCCGGACGCCTTCTGACCATCACCACGAGCACGACGATGACGAGTAGAAGCACAGCCGCCAGACCGACCAGGCCGTAGAGCATCATGTTCGAGCCGCCGCCGGATTCCTTGGACGCCGAAGGCTTCGGTGTGTCGACCGACGTGTCTTCGGTCTCCTCGGCAACCGGAGTTGTGGTCTCAGAGGGTACGGTGACCACCGCAGGTGTGACGCCGTTGCTGACCAAGAACCGACGGAGTGTCTCCGTGTCGGTCACGAAGTTGAACGGCTGCGACTCGTCCACGACTCGGAAGGAGTTGACTCCGATCACCGCACCGTTCTCGTCGATGGTTGGGCCGCCGGACATGCCGAACGTCACCGGAGCATCGATCTCGACTGTCGGTACACCGTTGTCGGTGAACTGCTGCGAACTGACGGTGCCCTCCTTGAAAGAGGCTCGCTGGCGACTGATGTCGGAAACGTCGCCGACCGCGCCTGCGAATCCAACTGCGGTGACGTCGCTGCCGACTGCAGCCTCGGCTGCCGCCAGCGGTACACCGACCGAGTTGACGCCAGCCACCCGGAGTAGGGCGTTGTCGCCGTTGTCGAAGCGCTGGAACTTGACCACCTGGGCCGTGACGCCGTCGTCATCGAGTGCTGCATCGACCACGCCCTGGGGTTGACCGACGATCACCTTGCGCGTCCAGTGACCTTTGCGGATCTGCCAGTCCTCCTGGGCGTACCCGCGCAGCTTGTTGCTGTAGCCGAACTCATCGACCAGGTTGTCGATCAGGTCGGCTCGCACGGCGTCGTCCATCTCGAGACAGTGGCCTGCCGTGACGATGTCACCGCTCTCACTGACGAACCAGCCAGAGCAGTTGTAGACCACCTCAGAAGTTTCCTGGTAGTAGCCGGCGATGTCATCGTCGAACCAGTAGCCAGGAGCCCAGATCTCAGCTTCGTACTGAATGTCGACCCAGACCATCGATCGCTCGATCGCATCCGAGTCGTAGTCAGCCGCTTGAGACGGCGACGACATGATGCTGTTCATTCCGAAGAGCATCATGAGAAAGAGCAGTAAGCGTCTCATGACTCACATCCCAATTTTTGTTGAGGTACTTCCACGTCCCATGACGTTACAAACAATGTTGCATAATATAGATTTTTATACAATAGCTGCCTTACGTTAATCTATTAGCGTCTATAATCAGAGTATGAGAGTACCCGCATGCAATGGTGTAAATCTGGGTGGCTGGTTTGTAATTGAAAAATGGATCACGCCTTCACTTTTTGAAGGCATCAAAGCTTCGAATGAATTCGAGCTCTCGCGCACGAAAAAGGGCAGAGAACGGATCAAGCAACATCACGAGAAATTTATTCAACTGTCCGACCTAAAGTGGCTTCGAGAGAATGGTATCGAAATAGTTCGGGTGCCCGTCGGGTATTGGATACTGGGTGGTGATGAGCGATATGTCGAAGCCACAGAACGGCTTGATTGGTTTATGCAGACTTCCCTATCGCTCGGCCTTAAAGTGTTGCTGGATTTACACGCGGCTCCTGGTGCACAAAATCGGGCGGAGCACAGTGGAAGTGGAAATACAGCAGCAAATAAACATTCAACTAAATGGTTAAATGACAATCAATCACAAGATAGAACGATAGAATGGCTTTGTGCGCTTGCGGAGCGGTATCATGACTTCCCTAATCTTTGGGGTATCCAGCTACTCAATGAGCCTGCCGTTGACCTCCTCGGTATTAAGCTCGCCCGCTTTTACCGGCGTGCGTATAAAGCAGTAGTACAGTTTGCGCGACCTGGTACCTATATTGTGTTCTCAGACGGTTACGCCCCCTTACGTCTTACGAACTGTATGTGGCTACACGAGCAACCAAGTTTTCCCGTTGCCATGGATTGTCATATCTACCAGGTGTTTGGCAGCCGAAATAAAAAGCGAAGCTTCAATAGCCATATTCGAAGATTGCGATTTACGAGATTATTCCTCGAATTCTTTTCCCTCTTCCAACCAATACTGGTTGGCGAGTGGAGTGCAATGCTGCCTCACTCAAGTAGTTCGGAGCGAACACGTGAGTATGCATTAGCGCAAAAAAGTGCATTTAGAGCAACGCTCGCACATATGTATTGGAACTACAAGACTGAGGCTGCTGGTCGGTGGAACTTTCGTGATCAAGCTGAGAAGGGGCTGATACAATAAGGGTAATGAGTGTAATTTTTAAACGAACAAAGATATTAGCAACAGTTGGTCCAGCGGTCGACTCCTACGAGCAAATCGAAGAGATGGCTCGAGCTGGCGTTAACGGATTCCGGCTTAATTTTTCGCATGCCGATCATGATCATGTTGATCAACAAATAGAGTGGATCAGGCGCGCTGGCGAGGCGGTTGGTAAGCCAGTAGCCATTCTGCAGGACTTACAGGGACCAAAAGTCCGACTTGGCGCACTAAATGCGACTGAGATTCCAGTGCGCACCGGTGACAATCTGACACTAGATTATTCATATGAACATGAAGACGGCTTGACACTCCCCGTGCAGTACAACCTGGCAGAGAAGGTGCAAGTAGGACAACCACTCTATTTGTTTGACGGCAAAGTTCGCACCCGTGTGACTGATATACCTAGCGATACAGCAGTGACAGTAGAAGTCGAAAACGACGGCGTACTGATGAGCAAAAAAGGCATCAATCTACCTGAAACAGACTTTGGCGGCGATATTATTACGCCAAAAGATGAACGCGACATTGAGTTTGGAGCCAGCCGCGATATAGACTACGTTGCGCTCAGCTTTGTCCAGTCTGCCGAAGACATTAATAATCTGCGTCAGATGCTGGTAGCGCGGGAATCGACCGCACATATAATCGCCAAGGTTGAAACCAAAGCAGCAATCGAACCGTCAACCCTGGAAGAGATTGTTAAGGCAAGTGACGGAGTCATGGTAGCCCGAGGCGACCTTGCAGTCGAAGTTGGACCTGAGGTTGTACCGGTAGTACAACGAAAGATCATTGCATTATGTCGAAAGCATGGAAAACTAAGCATTATTGCGACGCAGATGATGGCGAGTATGGTAGATAATCCCGAGCCGACCCGTGCCGAAGTGAGCGATGTTGCCAGCGCGGTCATTTTAGGGGCAGATACGGTAATGCTGAGTGATGAGACTGCCATGGGAAAATACCCACTTGAAACGATTGCTGCTATGAAGCGAGTGATTCTATACACCCAAGAAAATACCGCGCCTGCACAACTTGGGGATGTGCTTACAGGGCAAGACACGCTTCAGCGCACCGCCATTGGGTCAGCAGCGGTTAAGCTCGCCGAACACCTAAAAGTCCATGCTATTATTGCCGAGACAAAATCGGGTGCGACGGCTGATGATATCGCAGCGTTTCGGCCGAATCTGCCTATCGTGAGTGTCACTAGCGAGCCGCGTACCGCACAGCAGTTAGCGCTGGCGTATGCGAACAAGAGCTTCGTTCGGCCTGACGGTGAAAAGGCCGGGCTCGATATTGCACGTGAGTTGAAAGATGAGCAGTTTTTTGGAGACATTGAACATGCGCGAGTTGTTATTGTGAGTGGACGCCAACCGGGTATGATCGGAGCGACCGATACCATACGTGTTCGTGTGCTAGAATAGCGATAACATAAAGGTGGGTAGTAAATGAAATTCTTTAAGAAAACGATTCGTGATGTACCGCTCGAAGGGACAACGGTGCTTTTACGAGCGGACTACAATGTTCCGCTAAAGGAAGATGGCTCGATCCATGATGATTATCGAATACGTGCGAGTCTTCCAACAGTAAAACGCCTATTAAAAGATGGTTGCCGCGTAGTAATCATTTCTCATCTTGGCCGTCCAGAAGGAAGGGATCAGTCACTCAGCCTCGAACCAGCCGCCCAACGGTTGGCAGAGTTGCTCCGTGAGCCAGTCCGGTTTGTCGATCAAACGATTGGCGACAAGGTAAAAATGGCAGTCAAACGCTCGCCGAGCCGTGGCGTTGTTGTATTAGAGAACTTACGGTTTCACGCAGAAGAAGAGGCGAATGACGAGGCGTTTGCACGCAAGATTGCCCAAGATAGCGGCGCCAAATACTTCGTGCAAGATGGCTTCGGGGTTGTGCACCGGGACCACGCGAGCACTGCAGCAATTACTTTATTCTTACCGAGTGTAGCGGGTCTACTGCTCGAAAAAGAATATGTGTCGATCGTTGGTGCGATGAAGCATCCTAAGCGACCACTGGTTGCTATCATGGGAGGCGCGAAAGTAAGCGATAAGATTCAGGTAGTCGACGAACTAGTCGAGAAAGCCGATCACCTGCTTATAGGCGGTGCCATGGCTAATACCTTCCTGGCGAATAATGGTATCGCTATCGGTGCCAGTAAATTTGAAGATGGCCAAGAATCGGTCATAGCTAAAATTCATGCAGCGATTGATGCGAAAGTCGGTTCGGATGCGGCTTCGGATTTCTTGGAGCTACCAAGCGATGTGGTCGTCGCCGAGTCGATCGACGAACCAGCTAAGAATCATACTGTAGATGTGACAGATGTAGCACCAAGCGAAAGAATACTAGATATTGGGCCAAAGACAATTAAGCGATACGTTGATGTCATTAATAAAGCCGGTACGGTTATTTGGAATGGAACGCTTGGATATGCCGAGCTTGCAGTATTTGCAAAAGGTTCTGCTGCCGTTGCCGAAGCTATGGTAGCCCACACAACGGTAGAGTCGATTGTGGGAGGTGGTGACACTGCTGACTTTGCAATCCACTGGGACAAGAAAAAAGGTGACAGCTTTAGCCATGTATCAACTGGCGGCGGGGCGAGTTTAGAGCTTATGGCGGGCGAGAAGTTGCCGGGCATTGAACATCTCCTGGACGCCTAGGGGAATCTCCGCTACACTAAGAGCAAATAATTAAGCGTAAGCGATACTACTAGGGTGAGCAACAAAAAATTAATCGTCGGTAATTGGAAGATGAATCTCACGGTCCATGAGTCCAGCTTATATCTTCATAAGCTTGGCCATACTTTGAAAAGTCATCGTTCTGTCGAAATGGTCTTAGCACCGAGTATGCTCGCCATACAGTCGTTAAGCCTTCAAGTGGAGCGTAAACACTTCAAACTAGCAGCTCAAAATCTGTATTGGAAAGATGAAGGAGCGTTTACTGGTGAGGTATCCGCTCATCAATTACGTGGCCTAGTTAGTTATGCGATTATTGGCCATTCAGAGCGCCGACACGTGTTTGGTGAGCATGATAAAGATGTACGCAACAAGGTGCAGGCAGCAGTGCGAAATGGCATTACACCGATCTTGTGTGTCGGGGAAACCGCGCACGAGCGTGCATCTAAAGAGACCAGTGGCGTACTTCATGATCAGATTGTTGGGGGCTTAGCAAATCTTACTGCAGAGGAAGTTTCTGAGCTGGTAATTGCATACGAACCCGTATGGGCAATTGGCACTGGTGATAATGCTCTGCCAAGCGATGTTGAAAATGCCGCTCACATCATTCGACGTCAAGTTGACCATTTGTATGGACGAGAAACAGGTGCCACAGTGCGAGTATTATATGGCGGCAGCGTCAATGCACAGAATGCCGCGAGCTATCTTGGGATTAGCTCTATAGACGGATTGCTCGTCGGCGGGGCTAGCCTTAAAGTACATGAATTCGAAACAATCATCGAAGCTGCATTCGAGGCTGGAAAGAAATAATATGAAAGATATCGATTTTGATGAACTAGATAAAGCGGTTAACTCTTTAATGGCGGGCACTGACAAGCCTGTTGGCGTGTCAAAAGAGGAGCAGCCAGCACCAGCTGAGAGCGAGCCGACCTCAAGTGTTGATGCGGTCGATGCTCTTCCTGCCGAAGCCGTGTCAACGGATCCAATAGTAGTTACTCCTGCCGTAGAGGCAGCGGCTATCCCTGTTCGTCAATCTCCTCCGGCGGTCAAACGCAGCGGACGATTTATGGATATGGTCAGCAAGCCAACCGACACCAAGCGGGCGAGTTCGCAACCAACTCCTTCGCGTGAAGGTCTTTCCATCACGCCACGTCAAAATCCCGTGGCTGAATCCGTAGTTGAACCATTGACGCCGCAAGCAAATGAACCAGTTGCTACACCCGATATCATGCCCGATCCAATCGACACAGCCGTAGACATCGAAGCCGAAGTAGCGCCTGCGACTGGTACTCCAGCTTCGAGTGAATCCGCTGCAACAGGTTCTAGCCCCATCGAATCGCCATTTATCGTTGATGCAAAAGTTGAAAAAAGACCACTGAATCCTGGGCTTCAAGATGAGGCTTCCTCTCTCGATAGTCAAAGTGTCACACCAGAGCCAGATGCTGAACCCGTTTCTACCGAAAGCAATGTTGTTTCAACCGAGAACGAATCTGACGAACCTCCTCTTGCTCCCCAGGTGCCAGAGCTAAATAGCGATCTCGTTGCTATCGAGTCAGATGAGCATGTTGCAGCAACTCAAGCAGTGGATACGAAAGATGCAGCAAGCGACGTCACGGAACCCTCTGTTCCATTAGGGGCATCATCGATCGCGCAGCAGTACACGACCCAGCCATCGAGTGGGGATCAGAGTCATGCGGCTATCTATGACGCGTCTCAATACCCCGAGCCTGTTAGTCACCCTGCGAAAGGAAAATCGAGCTGGCTTTGGGTGCTGTGGGTCGTATTACTTCTTGGTATTGGGGCTGGCGGAGCGATCGTACTGTACAACCTGGGTATCATCCCGTAAGACGCTTAGCTATACTAATAAGATATGGATTTCTTTACTGGCCTAAACGAGGCCCAAGCTAAGGCTGCCAAAACAGAAACAGGACCGTTGCTTATATTGGCGGGTGCTGGAAGTGGTAAAACAAAAACACTCACACACCGCATCGCGTATCTTGTAGGATCGAAAGGGGTTTGGCCGAATCAAATACTGGCGGTCACATTTACAAATAAAGCAGCCAAGGAAATGCGCGAACGCCTGAGCCAGTTACTTGGTCAGCCGAATACAAGAGGCTTTATGCCCTGGATGGGAACGTTTCACGGCATTTGCGTACGGCTACTTCGTGAGAACGGCGATGCAATTGGCATAGGTCATAACTTTGTCATATACGACGAAGATGACCGCCAAGGCTTGATCAAACAAGCAATGAAAACCCAGGGTGTGACAGACACTAAGATTAAGCCACGAGCTGTTAGCGGCATGATTTCAACGGCGAAGAATGAAATGGTTGGACCAGAAGAATTTGAAGCGACTGCAAATTACCCATTTCAAAAATCTGTCGCAAAGATATACCAAGCATATGAAGTGTTGCGCAAAGATGCGGGTGCATTAGATTTTGACGACTTGTTACTCGAAACAGTACGGTTATTCAAGGAGCATGACGAAATTCGACGCAAGTGGCAGCGACAATTTGTACACATATTAATCGATGAGTACCAAGACACTAACGCCGCCCAGTACGCTATCGTAAAGAGCCTGGTAGGCCCAGATCGTAATATTTGCGTTGTCGGCGACGACTGGCAAAGTATTTATAGCTGGCGAGGTGCTGACTTTACGAATATATTGAATTTCGAGCGTGATTTTCCGGGTGCACTGGTTATTAAACTTGAGCAAAACTATCGTTCAACCGGATCAATTCTAGAGGCGGCGCATAATGTCATCAGCAAGAACGTTCAGCGAACAGATAAAAAACTCTGGACCGCAGAGGGCGAAGGCTCGCCTGTGCAAGTACACGAACTTTACGACGAAGCCGAAGAAGCGAGACTAGTAGCAAGCCGCGTATCGGCCCAGATAGCTATCGGGGCAAGAAAGCCAAACGATTTTGCCGTACTATATAGAACCAACGCTCAGAGTTATACGCTTGAGCGTGCGTTGCTTCAGGCACGAGTTCCGTATCAAATCGTTGGTGGGGTGAGGTTCTACGATCGTAAAGAGATTAAAGATGTCATATCCTATTTGCGGCTTGTGTACCAGCCAAACGATCGCATGAGTTTTTCAAGGATCGCAAATGTTCCCGGGCGCGGTATTGGGCCAAGTAGCTTGGAGCGATTTATGACATGGCAGGCCGCGAGTGGGCTCGATATCATCGAGGCTTTAGTGCGTGTTCAAGAAGCTGAAGGTTTGACGCCACGAGCAAAAAACTCCTTATCCAAGCTTGGGGAGATGCTAAACAGCTTTCGAGGGCTTGATCAAGAACCAAGTTTGATGATCGAACAGCTGCTTGAAAAAAGCGGATATCTTCACTACCTGCGCGACGGTACGCCGCAGGCTGAGGACCGTGAAGAAAATGTAAGTTCACTGGTGTCCGATGCCAAGACTTTCGCCGCACTTCCTGAATTTCTAGAGGAAGTTGCGCTCATGACGAGTGCTGATGAGTCAAAAGGTCAACCGAGTGTGACGCTCATGACCCTACATGCCGCGAAAGGCTTGGAATTTCCTATTGTGTTCATGGTAGGTATGGAAGAGGGTATTTTCCCTCACTCTCGTATTCACGAGTCTGGCCCGAGCGAACTCGAAGAAGAGCGCAGGCTCTGCTACGTGGGCATGACACGAGCGCGTGAAGAACTACATCTCAGCTTCGCTGCATCCAGATTACAATTCGGTCAACGAGGCTATAACCAGCCATCGCGGTTCATCGCTGATATGGGTAATGCCGCTGCGATGTCAGAACGTACGCACACTGATATTGAAGAATTTTACGAACAAGATATGTCCTTCGACATTAACGACCGTGTACGATCGAGTCAGTTTGGAACCGGAACAATAACTGATGTCGATGGTATGGCAGTTACTGTAGTTTTTGATACGGGACAGAGTAAGAAACTTAACGTGGAATATGCGCATCTTGAACGACTTGATGCGAAGTAGAGGGGTAAGGTTTGGTATAATAGAAAGAGTGTTTTTCTTGATTTAGCGCAAGGAATTCAATCAGTACAAGGTACATACCAAGTACATCTTCATGAAACATAGAACGAATACCATTTCGCCCCTGTATATCTTCATCTTATGCCTATCTATAGGATTGGGCATATTCAGTGCGATTCTCATGCCAAAGGCTCACGCAGTCGCAAATGGTGAGCGTTTAATCATGATTCACGACCGAGACAGAGAAGTTGGCCTGATAACAAAAGCTGATACACTTCGTGAAGTATTTAATGAAGCTGATATTCAGCTCGACAAGAACGATAGGGTAGAGCCGGGGCTAGACGAAGCGTTGGTTGCAAATAGTTATCAGGTGAATGTGTACCGAGCTCGACCAGTCGTGATCGTTGATGGGCAAGTCAAACAGCTCGTCATGAGTGCCTATCAGACGCCGAAACAAATCGCCAAGCATGCAGGCATCAATCTTCGTGATGAGGATGTCGCTGAGGTTGACTTAAGCGCGGACTTCATCGGCGACGGCGCGAGTCTTCGAATGAATGTAGATAGAGCCGCAGCTGTTGAGATGACGCTATATGGTAAACCTCAAACCGTGTATACGCAAGCGACTACTGTGGGAGACTTCTTAAGGGAAAAGAAAATTACGCTCGGTAAGGACGATGACATGTCAATAGGCAAAGAAGTGGCAATAACTGCAGGCATGTCCCTTTCGATTTGGCGAAACGGAAAGCAGACCGTGACGCAGGAAGAGGATGTCGCATTCGAAACTGAGAAGATTCAAGATGCGAATCGAGAAGTCGGCTTCAAACAGGTAGATACTCCAGGTACCAATGGTAAGAAAATGGTTACGTACGAAATTGTGATGCAGAACGGTATCGAGGTGAGTCGCGTCGCAATTCAGTCAGTCGTTACAAAGCAGCCTGTCAAACAAACTGAGACGGTTGGCACAAAAGCCACTAACACCTTTAACGGTGATTTTGCTGGCGCTTTAGCTCGACTACGTAGCTGTGAAGGCAGCTACACGAGTAACACAGGCAATGGCTACTACGGTGCATATCAATTCGATATCCAGACCTGGGGTGGATATGGCGGATATCCGAATGCTGCAGCTGCACCACCTGCGGTCCAAGATGAAAAAGCATGGCTTACATACCAAAGGCGTGGCTGGAGCCCATGGCCAAGCTGTAGTAAGAAGATGGGCCTCCAAGATATTTATCGGTAAACTTATGAGTGGTCCTAAAAAAGAACTCGGCCAGCATTGGCTAACTGACAGATTTATCCTTGGCGAAATTGCTGATGCGGCGGGAATTGAGCAGAAAGATACAGTCCTTGAGATCGGTCCAGGCCTGGGGACTCTTACGAGCGAACTGCTTCGACGTGCACGGAGCGTCGTCGCAGTGGAGTTTGATAGTGAGCTTGCGCACAAGCTCCCCGGACAATTTCCAGGTAAAAACCTGAAGGTTTTAAACGAGGATATCTTATCATTCGATCTTGATACGCTTCCTAAGGGATATGTTGTTGTAGCAAATGTGCCGTACTACATTACTAGCAAGATAATCCAGAAACTGATGACGGCTACGAATAAGCCGCGAATCGCGGTACTGTTGGTGCAAAAGGAAGTCGCCGAACGTATCGCAGCCGAACCGGGAGACATGAGTATTTTGGCGATCAGTGCCCAGGTGTACGCCGAAGCAAAACTAGGAATTGAAGTACCGAAAGAGTTCTTCACTCCCCCACCAAAGGTCGATTCGCAAGCCATTATTTTATGTACTCGTAACCAACCGCTCGTATCAGAAGATGATGAAAAAGCATTCTTTCACATGGTTAAAGCTGGATTTTCTTCTAAGCGCAAGAAGCTTCGAAGCAGCCTAGCTGGCGGACTAGGTCTTGAAAAGTTAGAGGTTGAGAACCTGCTGGGTCAGGCAGATATCTCAGCTGACGATAGGGCAGAAGATCTTTCGATTGATGAGTGGAATCGATTGACTAAGGTATGGCATGAACGACAATAATGTATTGATTGCTATGTCGGATATGAGCGATGGCTCAATGTCATCAGGCGTCGATGAAATGACGAAACGAAATAATCGACAAAAGTTCTTGCAGCAGCACGGCGTCAGTCTTGAACAGTCGATACTGGTTCGGCTTGAATACGGTGGCAGCAACTATCTTCGTTACTATGAGGTCGGGTTTGAGCAGAAGGGTGACGGCATGTCATATGGTTCGAGTATTATCGCCGACGCCCTTTTTACAAGACAAGTGGATACCGCGCTTTTTCTGCCAGTCGCGGATTGTATAGCTGCCGTGCTGTTCGACGAGGAGCATAACGTGCTCGGATTGTCTCATTTAGGTCGACACAATCTTGAGCAACAAGGCGGTACTGCTACTGTGCAATTTATGACACAGGAATTCGGAACACGACCAGAAGAGTTGCGAGTTTGGTTGAGTCCGGCTGCAGGTCGTGGTAACTATCCACTGCATGATTTCGAAAACCGGAGCTTGCATGAAGTTACCCTTCAGCAGCTGCTTATCAGCGGAGTGCGAACAGATAGTATAACGGTTGATGAGCGCGACACAACGACAAGCGAGAACCTGTTTTCGCATAGCGAATTCTTGCGAGGCAAGAGGACGCAGGACGGCAGACAGGCCGTGCTCGCTATGATGCGCTCGTAACCTCTGTTATACTTGACTCGATATGGGAAAAAATCTCTACATAACTACTGCTATTCCGTACGTTAACGGCACACCTCACATCGGTAATGCGCTCGACTACCTACTCGCTGATATATGGAAGCGCTACCAGGAGCAAAATGGTAAGACGGTGAGATTCCAAGTCGGAACTGATGAGCATGGTAACAAGATTGCTGCTAAGGCGGCTGAAGATGGGCTGGATCCGCAAAGCTATACAGATAAGATGTACCCAAATTTTGAAGCCCTTATGAAAAAGGTTGGTGCGAATTATACGGATTTCATTCGAACGACAGATGGGCATCATAAAGGTGCAGTACAGTACATATGGCAGCAGCTACAACCTTACATCTACAAAGGCACCTACCAAGGTTGGTATTGTATGGGTCACGAGGCGTTCTTCACCGATAAGGAAGTCGAAGCTACGGCTGGTGTGTGCCCTGATCATCAAACACCGTATGAACAGGTCG
Organism: Candidatus Saccharibacteria bacterium UBA6575; assembly: GCA_002434005.1. Classification (GTDB taxonomy): domain Bacteria; phylum Patescibacteriota; class Saccharimonadia; order Saccharimonadales; family Saccharimonadaceae; genus UBA1020. The sequence goes on from DJJF01000017.1 coordinate 40,826, forward strand.
CCGAAGAAAACTACTTCTTAAAGACTAGTGAATTCACGGATCGAATCCGTGAAGCAATTGAAAAGAATAAGATGCAAATTGTGCCCGAGTTTCGCAAGAACGAATTCCTGAACCTTATCAAAGACGGGTTACCTGATGTCTCAATATCTCGTCCGAAAAAAAGTCTTACATGGGGTGTCAGTGTACCTGGCGACCCGGATCAGATCATGTATGTGTGGGTTGATGCACTCAGCAACTACTTGACTGTACTCGGCTATCCTGACAAACCGGAATGGCAAGAATATTGGCCTGCTGACGTTCAGGTAGTCGGTAAAGACATTCTTCGTTTTCACGCCGGAATTTGGCCAGCGATGCTGTTGGGTATTGGTGTCAGTCTGCCCAAAAAACTGCTGGTTCATGGTTTTGTAAATGTTGGTGGCGCAAAAATGAGTAAGACGGTTGGCAATGTCGTCGACCCAAACGAAGTGATCGATCAATATGGAGTTGATGCGTTCCGTTATTTCTTTTCTCGCCACATTCCCACACTCGATGACGGAGACTTCACCTGGGAGAAGTTTGAAATGGCGTACAACAACGAGTTGGCGAATGATCTAGGTAACCTTGTGGCGCGAGTTGCGAACATGCTCACGAAGTACCAAGCTGGTGTCATAGGCGATGCTCCACTTGGTGAGCACGATATGAAGCTTTATCATGCAGCGTTCGAACGTCTTGAGTCTAATAAGGCTCTCGATGAGGTATGGCATATGGTTCGCTCGCTCAATAAGTATATTGATGACGTGAAGCCATGGGAGATCGCAAAACGCAAAGAAGTCGATACAGATGCTGAAGCTCATTTGACCGAAGTTCTGGCCCACTGTGTTGGAAATCTGCTGCAGATAGGTGATCTACTCAAACCGTTCATGCCCACAACCGCTCAAGCCATCCATAGTATGTTCGAAACCGGCGTAGTGGTCGAGAGCGCGGTCCTATTTCCGAAAATTTACCAGCACACCGCGAATCCTCGACAACCTAAGTAGGTGTGGCGCATGCAGTTTGTCGATACGCATTGCCACATTCACGAAAGCGCACTATTTGACGTAGCCATGGTAGATGACGCGCTAAATGCCGCGACAGAAGCGGATGTTTCGAAGATAATCGGTGTTGGTACTAACATTAAAAGTTCGATCGAGGCCGTAGAACTAGCCGATCGGATTGCATTCTGTTATGCGATCGTTGGAGTTCACCCGCATGATTCCAAAGACGGCGTTGACTACATAGAGCAGATACTGAAGAAACATAGTAAAAAAGTTGTTGGTGTAGGAGAGATAGGCCTTGATTATTTTTATGCACATTCCCCAAAGCCTGCCCAATACAAAGCACTCGAGCAACAACTGGAGTGGGCTACGGAGTATGACTTGCCGGTCTCATTTCATGTCCGCGACGCGTTCGATGATTTTTGGTCGATTTTTGCTAACTTTCCAGGCGTTAAAGGAGTGCTTCATAGCTTTACTGATAATGCGCAAAACTTGGAGCGAGGCCTTTCCGAGGGTCTATATATAGGGTTAAACGGTATTTCCACGTTCACAAAAGACGAAACTCAGCGCCAATTATTTGATTCGATACCTCTTGAACGAATACTTCTTGAAACCGACGCACCATTCTTGACACCTCCGCCGCACCGTGGTAAAGTAAACGAGCCAGCATTCGTCAGGCATGTGGCCGAGTATCACGCTAAGAGGCGTGGGGTAGAGCTCGAACACCTTGCACGAGTCACATCTGCGAATGCATCTACATTGTTTTCCCTCTCTTAGGAAAACACGTCTTCTAACATCAAAATAACTAACATATATTACTGTTGTCATGCATCAGGAGTTTTGACTGTGAGCGAACAACCGATTAATTCCATATCAAATCTCGATCAACGCCGTTATAAAGCAGACGGCTCATTGGAAATGGGCCCCGAAACGGATGTCGGCCTACATATGAATCAAGTTGTGCCTAATTTTGATAAGCAGGCAGTTGAAGCTGGTCGTGAGATATTCGTAAAGTCGCCTGTCAAGTTTGAATCCTTGAGTGAGGTTGCGGTCAGAGGCATGAAACTTGCCAGCCTGAATGAGATACGCGTGCGTCATATGCGCCCCGAGGACACGCCATTCTTGCAAAATGAGGAAGACAAGGCAGCGTGAGCGTATTTCATAAAGCCCTGACACTCTTAATCGGCGATACGAACGAAGTATCGTACTTAAAGGTTCCAAAAAATCGAAAACCCCTAAAGCAAATGAGTGAACGTAAGCTTATTCAGCTTGAAAGTGCGATCGGACGTGAGCTATTTGGATCAGTCCCTAAAGGTCACCAGCGTGAATTCTTTTGTCTCGACGAAAAAACTTGTATCTGGTTTGAGTCATATAAAGATAAAGATGGAAAAATGGTCGAGTCAACGACACGTTACGAGATCCAGGGTGATAGAATTCTAAAGATCCAAGGCGGTGCAAGGTACAGCTATCTAGACGGCGCCGAGCTAACGAACTTACTACTCGCCATAGACTTATATTACGAGCGTGTCATGCGAAGTGTTTATCGACACGATCCTGCAACCGGCCAACCACTCGCGAACTGATATACTTTAAAGAGTAATGACCGAGAAAATCTTCTACTTCGACCATGCCGCGGCGACTCCTGTCGATGAGCGCGTTCAAACGGCTATGAAGCCGTATTTTTCAGTAGATTTTTTCAATCCTTCTAGTCCCTATGCGCCTGCGGTAAAAGTACGTCGAGACTATGAGTTAGCTAAGTCAAAACTAGCATCGACATTCGGGGCGAAGGGCGACGAGGTTATTATTACGGCTGGTGCGACAGAATCGATTAATCTCGCATTTAGTTCGGTAAATGGCCATATCGTTACGTCGGCTATGGAACATGATGCCGTGTTGGCTGCGGCAAAGCTGCATGATCATTCGATTGTTAGACCAACGGAAAATGGACTTGTATCTACGCAGTCTATTCAAGACGCGATACGGCCAGAGACTGAGATTGTAAGCGTGCAGCTAGCTAACAACGAAATAGGCACAGTTCAGCCAATACGAGATATCGCGACGATTGTGGAAACGGAGCGCACTCGACGCCGGAATTCAGGCGACAAGCGCCCGATTTATCTTCACTGCGATGCCTCGCAGGGATTTGGGCAAGTAGATGTTAATGTTGCACGTTTGGGCGTCGATATGCTTACGTTGAACTCAGGAAAAATGTACGGCCCTAAGCAGGTGGGTTTACTGTGGGCGAAACCGAGCGTTAGGCTCGAGGCTCAGATAGTTGGCGGTGGCCAAGAAAGAGGCTTACGAAGTGGAACAGAAAACGTTCCTGGCGTGATTGGATTCTCGTTGGCCGCACAGATTGCTCATGATCATCGCAAGTCCGAGGCCGAGCGACTTACTGCATTACGAAATACGCTTCAAGAAATGCTAACTGAATCAGTCGAGGATTTAGTGGTAACTGGGCACCCAAAGCGAAGACTTCCCGGATCACTCCATGTTTCCATACCCGGCCTTGACGGAGAAAGATTAATATTTGCACTCGAAGCCAGGGGTGTCCTCGTTGCAACTGGTAGTGCTTGTGCGGCAAACAAGGGCACGCGCTCACACGTACTATCGGCACTCAATATTTCTGATGAAGTTGCCGATGGGAGCCTTAGAATTACACTTGGACGGCTAACAGATGAACGCAGTATTCAAGAAGGCGGTAAGATCATTGTTGAAGAGATTCTGCGTGAGCGCGCAAGGGTAAGTCATGCGTAATTTTCTACTCGTATTAGTTGGCCTGGTTATAGTATTCATTACCGTACTCAGCGTATATCTTACACCAGACGATTTACGCGGATGTAATGGTGTTTCCCGGGTTAATGATTGCCAGCCAGCTGATGCAATTGTGGCGATAAGTGGTGGTAATACGTCTGCACGCGCTGCTGAGGCTATACGGCTTTATAAAGAGGGCTGGTCGGACACATTAATATTTTCTGGTGCCGCAGCCGACACAAGTGGGCCCAGTAATGCCGAAGTGATGCGTCGCCAAGCTATTGAAGCCGGAGTCCCTGATACTGATATAGAAGTTGAAGCATTATCTCAAACGACTAAACAAAACGCCGAGCGCGTGAAAGAGTTGCTCGTCCAGGCTGGTGGCGGTGGAGCAAAACGAGTGATCCTAGTCACATCTCCGTATCATCAACGTCGTGCCAGTCTAGAGTTTCGCGTGCTGGCAGGCAACGGCATAACTATTGTCAATCGTCCTATTCCGAAAGATCCCGATTGGTCAGTTGTGTGGTGGGCCACGCCGCGTGGCTGGTGGCTCGCGATTGGAGAGCTTGTGAAGATCATTGCATTCTATGCGGGCGAGAGCCGATGACAAAAGTATATGTTGGTATGAGCGGCGGCGTTGATTCGAGTTTAACGGCTGCACTGTTGGTCGAAGCTGGATACGATGTGACAGGTGTATACATGAAGAATTGGACTCAGGATATGCCAGGTATGCGGTGTCCGTGGGCAGATGACCTCGCAGATGCAAAGCGGGTTGCTGTGCATTTAGGCATTGACTTCAAAGTATTCGATTTTGAAAACCAATATCGCGATAAAGTTGTCGATTACATGATCGATGAATATAAAAAAGGGCGAACGCCGAATCCAGACATCATGTGCAATCAGGAAATAAAGTTCAAGTTATTTCTCGAAACCGCACTCGAAGACGGTGCTGATTTAGTAGCGACTGGCCATTATGCCAAAACAGAAAACGGTCGGCTACTTTTGGCTGAAGATACGAACAAAGATCAAACATATTTTCTATATCGAGTCGAAAAGTCTGCGCTCGAGAAAACACTGTTTCCACTCGGCGGATTTACAAAGCCGACCGTACGTAAAATGGCTGAGGAACGTGGGCTTACAACGGCAGCCAAAAAGGATTCGGTTGGAATTTGTTTTGTTGGCCAAATTGGTATGCGGGAATTTCTGAGTCAGTATGTCGAGACCGAACCGGGTGATATTATCGATGCTAAGAACGGTCAGACTTTAGGCAGGCATGACGGGGCAATATTCTATACACTTGGTCAGCGTCATGGACTCGAAATCGGCGGAGGATTACCATATTACGTAGTTGGTAAGGATATGGAAGCAAACCAAGTTTTTGTTTCGACTGACCTAAACGACGAAAACCTTTGGAAACAGACTGTGCCACTTGAGGATATCCATTGGATCGATGGCAGAGCCCGTACTGGTGAAATGCGAGTGCGAGTTCGTCACCGAGCACAGTTAGTCGTGTGTCGAATTCAGGACAATACGATACTATTCGAGCAACCTCAGCGGGCTGTGACACCCGGCCAATCTGCGGTTTTATATCTAGACAATGAATGTGTTGGTGGGGGCGTGGTCGGCGCGTAGGCGTATACTGTAGGTATGAAGCGATTAGCGATTATCATCTCGTCCGTGATTCTCGTACTGGCTGCTGGCGTACTAACCTACACGATATTAAGACAACTTGATACAAATGTTGCTGTTCCTAGTCGGGACCAGGCAAGTAGCACGCCTGCATTACACGCTACGGAGGTCATAACTGGACTTGATCACCCATGGGATGTCGACTTCTTGCCAGATGAAACAATGATATTCACGGAGCGAACTGGCGACGTATCCCTGCTCCGTGCAGGCAAAAAAGACGTCCTCGAATCCATAAGCGATGTAGACGCAACTGGTGAGGGTGGGCTAATGGGTCTAGCTATTGACCCGGAGTTCTCAACGAACCGTTCCATGTACGTATGCCTGAACAGCACCAAGGGTGATATTCGGGTACGAAGACTGGAGATCAACGAAGACTTGAATGAAATAGCGAGCAGCACAGATATCGTCACAGGACTCCCCGCGGCAAGCTCTGGTCGACATTCCGGATGTCAGCTGGCCTTTGGGCCTGATAAAAATCTTTGGGTCGGTACAGGCGATTCTGCTGACGAATCGGTGGCCCAGGATGCACGCAGTTTAGGCGGAAAAATCCTGCGAGTAGATCGTGACGGCAAAGCGATTGAAGGAAACCCCGACAGTGCTGACAAACGAGTATATTCATACGGGCATCGCAATATTCAGGCACTTGCATTCTATACCAATCTGCAAAACGAATCGTATGGGATAAGCGTTGAACATGGTACGGATAGGGATGACGAAATAAATGAACTTAAGCCCGGCAATTTTGGCTGGCAAGCGGGAGATAATTACGATGAATCGGCGAGCATGACAGACCTGAAGCGATTCCCTGATGCTGTACCGAGTATATGGAGCTCTGGTAGTCCCACGATCGCACCGTCTGGAGCAGCGTTCCTTATGGGCGAATCATGGGGGCGGCTAAAGGGATGGCTCGCAGTTTCAGTACTCAAAGATCAAAAGCTACTGTTACTTAATATAAAGAATGGTTCGGTTAGCGGAGAACGTACGTACTTCAAGAATGAGTATGGCCGCTTACGCGCAGCGACCTTGGGACCGAACGAAACACTCTACATCACGACTGACAACGGTAACGATGCAATTCTTAAAGTGGCGGCAAATTAGACACGTCTTGAGGTAGCGCAGATCCGCCAAGTCGTTCGCGGTAATGTCTAGTCCATGCTTCTGTTTGATCTTCTCGGTTGCGAGAAGTGTATTTTACAGCTGATTCTGAGTATATCGGAAGCCACGGATCAATTACCTCAGGTGCGCCGATCGTCACTACAATACAAGACCATATTTGACCGCATGAATCTGAAGTGCAGCTTTTCGGTCGCTCGCTTATGTCTATCGCTTGCGAGCAGTTACCACATGTAGCTTTCACAAAACTTTTGCACATTAGACATTCTCGAGGACTGATCGTCAGCCTTTCGCCGACACCAGATGTCTCGCCAGAACCGATGAACTCTGTAGCGTGATCAGCGTATCCCATAATCTAGTAATAGTAAATAAAATCGATACAAATGCAAATAGTGGTAAAATAACAGAGATGAATGCCCAAGAAATCCGCAATGCTTACTTAGAGTTTTTTAAAGATCGCTCACATGCGGTTATCCCACGTGCGCCGCTAGTTCTAAAAGATGATCCAACAACGTTGTTTACAGGAAGTGGCATGCAGCCTATTATCCCGTATTTACTTGGACAACCACACACTGAAGGTAATCGACTAGTCGATAGCCAAACATGTCTTCGCGCTCAGGATATCGACGACATCGGCGACAATCGTCACACGACGTTCTTTGAGATGCTGGGGAACTGGAGTTTGGGTGACTACTTTAAAGAGCAGCAAATTGAGTGGATGTTTGAGTTCCTTAGCGATGTGGTCAAACTCGATATGAATCGAATTTATGTAACTTGCTACAGTGGTGCGCCGGAATTTGGTATCGAAAAAGATATCGAAGCTGCGAGCGTGTGGGCGAAACTGTTCGAGGCTAAAGGGCTTAGTACTGGCCAAGCAGATATCGGTAGTGAAGAGGCTGGCTACGAACGAGGCATGCAAGAAGGTGAGCGTATCTTCTACTACGACGGGAGTAAGAACTGGTGGAGTCGAAATGGGAACGAAGCTAACACGCCGATTGGCGATCCGTGTGGGCCTGATAGCGAGATGTTCTATGAATTTGATATTCCGCATAACCCGGAATTTGGCGAACATTGTCACCCGAACTGCGACTGTGGCCGATTCATGGAAATTGGAAATAACGTGTTCATGGCATACAAAAAAGTTGGTGACGGCAAATTTGAAAAACTCGAAAAGCCAAATGTCGACCATGGTTCTGGTTTAGAACGCATTGCTGCTGCCAAACTGAATGACCCAGATGTATTCAAGATAAGCCTTATGTGGCCAATCATCGAAAAGCTAGAACAGCTGAGCGGCAAGAAATACGAGTCTCACACCAACGCAATGCGCGTCATCGCAGATCATTTACGGGCAGCTACCTTCTTAGCGGTTGACGGCTGTGTACCGAGCAACAAAGAACAGGGTTACGTGATGCGTCGATTACTTCGCCGTGCAATACGTTTCGCGTTCGAGCTGGGTGTCGAGCAGAACTTCTTCGAGCAAATTGTACCAGTCGTCGCTGACTTGTATCATGGGGATTTTTCGGAAGTCGCCGAGAAACGCGAAGAAATCATCGCAATACTTATGAAGGAAGAAAAGGTATTTCGCCAGACGCTGAGGAAGGGATTGAAGGAGCTACAGAAATTCTCTGAAGCCGGTATCGATGGAGCAGGTCTATTTACTTTGTACGACACATACGGATTTCCTGTAGAGTTATCGACAGAAGAGGCATTCAAGCAAGGATATGAACTTCCGGCAGATTGGCGCGAGCAGTTTGATGCAAAGATGAGAGAGCAGCGTGAACGTTCGCAAACCGCAGCCAAGGGTACATTCAAGGGCGGTCTGGGTGGCCAAACCTTACAGCACAAGAAATATCACACCGCGACACACCTCATGTACCAAGC